>NZ_JBMPOT010000003.1:0-436098 GCF_049340425.1 Undibacterium sp. JH2W
TTGCGCCAATACAAGTTTCACCGCTTCTTCCCGCAATTCCGGGGTATATCTTTTTTTCTGTTTCATTATTTCTCCTGATCGTTTATTTTAACAAACAGGAATGTCCGAAAAAGTCAGGATACCTCACTCTAGTACCGACAAATGAAACAATTGCAAATCAATCGACTGGTATTTCCATAACATTTCAACGCATAGAAGGAATGCGGATTGAAGTTGTTAACTGGAAAGCGATTGCCTAAAGCGATATGACATTTCACGAAAAAAGCACATTTAAAATATGCTGGCATTATTTATATGCAAATCCGATATACATATTTCAAACATGGCTACCATGCTCGGGTTCGCAGGCGTTATACTGCGCTGCGTCCAAAGGCTCAATTGACATCCTTAATGCTAGTTTTTCAAGGGTAACGTAACCGAATTCTGGGAGTAGGATCATTTTAGAATATAAGGGAAGAGATTACTGCAAAGTAAAATCCATGAATCGGCCTGCATTAGGTCTTGAATACCGAGAAAGCCTCGGATTTACGGCATAAACCAGTCCAAGTTTTACGCCACAGCCCCACGTTTAGCACACAATCCTACTTATCTTGATGAGTAGGGAGCAGGAGTGATTGACGTGACATTACCAGGTATTATTCGACGTTGGCACATTCGTGACCAGATCCCATTACGGGAGATCGCCAGACGACTGGACATTTCTCGCAACGCAGTTCGGTGTTATCTGCGCTCTGAAGTCACAGAGCCAGCCTATGCGGAACGACAAACAACCAGTGCTATCGACAAATATGCATTACAGCTTTCGAGCTGGCTTAAAACCGAAGCAGGTAAAAATCGGAAACAATAACGCAGCTTAAAACAGCTTCATCTGGATCTGAAAGAACTGTGATTTGAAGGGTCGTATGACCGAGTGGCTGCCTTCGTCAGGAAGTGGAAGGTGGATCAAACTGATAGGGTCAATTCAGTTAGCAAACGAACAGTTAAGCGACAACTAGAATTTTCTCTATTTATGTCACTATGTTTTGATTGTGGTTACATCCACTTCAACTTTCGATTTTGCGTGGGAATCAGTACGACAGACATAACGAAGCAATTGCTTAATATTGGCGAGCCATACTACGTTTTTCCTCAACAAATTTGGAGTCCAAATTCTGATCCCAATTCCAAATTGTTCTGACCAATTTGTAAGGGCCAATCTCAAAATATCGGTAGCAATTGAATCCGAATCCGATTCACTGGCTTTAAAATTAGCAACAACAGCTTTATCCCTCATTTTTGCAACAAACGCTGGCTGAACAGAAGTTATTTTGTCCGCAGCTGAAATTGAAATTTTGGGAGGGTCTTCATTGAAGTAGCTTAAGTCGGAGTCGACCTCTAGACGATTCCACAAATCGTATGATGAATGACCATAGCAATAGACTCGCCGATGGATTTTCCTGGAATATGGAGCATCAAGAAACTGATCAAAATGACCACGATTAATGCTCTTTGGTGGCTCAAGCAATGATTGAGCAAACTTTTGATCAGGCAATCGCTTCATGATTAGATATGCAAATTTAAATGCAATAATCTTAACTACTACCCTGCCATAATGGCATCAGAGTATTGTAAATTGCGATACATTGTCAATGTGATGCCATCAGAAATATTTCCAATGAAATCAAACACTTCCAGTACTACAAAGGCATTGGTTATATGCAATAACGCGGCTTTGTTGTTTTTCAATTAAATCAAGTGACATTTATATCAACAATAAATGTTTTTATGATAACCTTAATTCACAAATGCCACTATAAGCAATTTTTTAGGCATTCTAGTAGTGTTCGTCGCTTTCGTCCTGCTTTAGATCGACAGCCTAAACTAAACAATCTTCGTCAACATTACGTTCGTATCGGCGTGCACGAATACTATCCCGGGATTGCTCACATGAAAATTCAGCGTTTGATCGGTAATGGGGCGTCCCTGCTGGCGATTTTATTCTTTGCGCCACAAGTCGCGCATGCCTATTTTGAGGATCTCTGTGCATCCACACAAAACAACAAGATCGTCGCCTGTGTAGAACCGCGCGCAGCTTGTGTCAAGACGCCGTCAGAAGGAAAAGCTTGTCCGGTCCAGCTTGAGCAGGCGGTTAAGCAAATTGCTGCCCCTGTTCCAGCCAGAAGCATGATACATGCGGATGCTACCTACTTTTTGGCACAGGCACTGGGGTATAGGGCAGATGTGGCGTACTGGATCATTGCTTACAATGAAGTGGCAGACTATACGCAATATGCCCCCGTTGATCAGTGCGGTGTGCAGGCTTCTGTCAGCAACTCTGGCCAGTCTTATATCACGGCCAAATTTAATGGCTTTCAGCGCATCAATAACACGACCGATGGCCCGTTGTATCACTACGTGTTGCCGTTTTCCCCGAACAGTGCGGGTACTGACGTGCATGGTGCCAGTGGCATCCAAGCCGTCTATCCGTTTCATTTCCCTACACCCGGCTATCCGGTCGTGATTGATGATGTTTATGAGGGTTCCCTGTCCAATCTGCGGCAATGGGCCATGCAGCCAGATGATGAACCTGGATTGCTGTGCGCGGCGGGCTTGACGGTGCCAAATGGCGCTTCGAATTTCAGTGGCCGTGCGTGCAGGACCGGGATCACTGTGCAGGGAACCGTGCCGGTGATTACACAGTCACAGAACGGTGTTCAGGTCAGTTTTAACTCTGGGCCTAAAATTCTCGACAACAGCAATGGCGACGTCAGCTACCGGGAGCTTGGCCCCTGGTTGAAAGAGAAGTCACGCACAACCGGTGTTTTATGGAAAGATCCGGCCTTGCCGCCAGTTCCTGTGCAGCTTGCCCGCATCGGCTTGTATATCCACAGCATGCAGGACACGGCTTCGCATTCGACCTACTGCGGCGACGATGCCCCCTCTCCTCCTGGCGGCACCGATGTCGGTAGCTATATGAAACTGGATGGCAATAATCTGCAACTCATCTTCGGTGCGACCTGTGCCACGGCGCCGCACATCGCCGGGCATACCGAAGAAACAGCTACTGGTGATGCTCCCTTGCCCTTGCGTGATTACACGTCACTCAATATGACATTAAACGAGCTGATTATTTTTGGTAATACGGTTGCCAAAGCCAGGGGATGGATCGTCAACCCAGAACTGCTGCCTCCTGATGTCGTTGGCGGAAAAAACGCCATGGGGCAAAGTTCTGCCGATCTGCAGGCCAGGCTCGTCGGCACGATCACCCAGGGCCAGCAATGGACACGCGGCGAAGTCTATAAGTCCGGTCTGGTGACATTGCCGCTGCAGGAGCTTTCCACTTTGAACCGGCTGCATGTCATGAACGCCGCGCTGATGTCGTACTCCGACTACGTGCAAAAGCAAACCACGGCCCCTGGCCGCTTCACGCCATTCGAGCTGATGCCTGGCAATGCAAAGAATCCGCAAGACACCAGCGCATGTTTTAAGTAGGAAAAGGGACAGCTATTTCAACCACAGCCGGGCATATCCTGTATCAACAGAATTAATCAAGAGGGCTGATGCAGAATTTTACCGGCTGGGCTAACGATGTATGGAATCCTCCCTAGCAAGGGAGGGTCGCTAGGTCGGGAAACAACATGAAGTCTGAAACCTTCGACTACACCGCCAGGACAAAACAGCATTTTAGAGCGTGTTTTGCTTCTATCCCCATCATTTCACCCCTGACAGGATTCATCATGAGCAACGCAGCATCAACACCGGACGCAAGCCAGTTCAGCCTGCAATTGCCGCAACTCAGCCTGCCTGGGCCAGACAATGCAGAAGAAGAGTATGCGTATTCGCTGGGCATTCAAGCCTACGTCTTTGGTTTTCCCTGGATTTACAATACGCAACTGCGCTGGCTGTGGGCCAGCGAAGCAGGCAAGCATTTTTCAGAAAAGCATGGGCTGCCTGACCTGTATGCGCCCATCAATACTTTTCATCACGCAGCCGTGCTGGCAACGCCAGCAGCGCAAACGGGTGGCGCGCCCAATACCGATACGCTGTATTCCACAGCCTGGCTGGACATTGGCGAAGACCCCATCGTCATCTCGGTTCCGGCAGTCAGCGATCGGTATTTCGTCGTCGAAATGGTGTGCATGGATGCTGACAACTTCGCCTATGTGGGCACGCATTCCACAGGCACAGAAGCAGGCAACTACCTGATTGCACCACACCACTGGAACGGCACGGTGCCAGATGGCGTGGCGGACATCTTGCCGCGCTCGCGCACCGATACCGTATTCCTGCTGGGACGGACCGGGGTCAACGATAGTAGCTCAGCCGATCTTCAATTGGCCAATGCGATCCAGCAGCAATACATATTGACGCCGCTGGCGGACTGGCCCAATGCGCCCACTCCGTATAAAAAGCCTGTGATGATACCCTGGGGTGTCGACTACAACCATACCGCAGGGGCATGGCACACCATGAACGAAGCCATGACACAAAACCCGCCCGGTTTGCCGCCGGGAATCAATCAGCAGCAATTGCTGAGGCTGTTTGCCACGATCAACATCGGCCCGAACCAGCATGTAGAGAAGCAATCCGAAGCCACCCGCATCGGTCTTCAGCGAGCGGCGAGAGATGGGCTGGCCTTACTGAAAAAATTCAGCAAAGGTCGTGGGAAAACGATGAATAACTGGACGTATCCACCGCAAGACAGTGGCCGCGCCGGGCAAAACAGCGACTTTATTACCAGGGCAGCGGTGCAATCGCTATCAGGAATCTGCGCCAACGACCCGGACGAAGCAGTGTATATCAACACCAGCATCGACAGCAACGGCCGGGATTTGAATAGCGCCAATAGCTATAGCATGACTTTTTCGGCAGATAATTTCCCGCCATTCAACGCTGATATGCATGGTTTCTGGTCGCTGACATTGTATAACTCGACTTACAACCTCTGCCCCGGCTCAAGCAATTATTCCATCAACGGCTATTATCCAGAATTTTCCACAACCAATGCCCAAGGCGGCATGAGCATCCTGATCCAAAGCGAAAAGCCCGGCACCTTACCTGCTGGAAGTTACTGGTTGCAGTCACCCAGCGATGACGAAAGTTTCTTTTTAATTTTACGGATCTATGTTCCCGGCCCTACTGTCAGCTTCACGCAAACCTATAGCCCGCCAGCGATTGTTCTTGCAAGCTGATTGAGCTAGCTAGAGAGGCTATCGCCAGGAGGAACAGGAGGCGGAACTGGTGAACCTGATCACCTGTTTATAGAAGTAGTGTTGTAGATAGCCCGCCACAAAGGTAGCCCGTAAAGATACTTATCAATGCGTGACTTACATAACTGTAAGTCACGCATTGACCAATTTTTACAACATCTCATGCAAATGCATGGCTATGTTAAATACGAATGACGATTTTTCCATTTGCCTGCCCGGACTCAAGTAAACGATGTGCGTCTTGAATGCGGTTGAACTCAAACACCTCTGCTGGCGATGCTTTGTACACACCTTGGGCCGTCAGATCAACTATCTCCTGAAAAGGGATTTCATTCATGGGAAATTCAGCACTTCCTATCGCTAATGCACTGGCAAAGACACTGAGGTGGCGTCCACTTGGTATTTGAAACACGGGTTCAAGATTACTGATCGGACCACCACCACCAAGAAAACCTGCCAGGCAAACACGACCATTTTTGGAAACTACTGCAAGAGAACCGAGCACTGTAGTATTCCCTATCAGATCAAGGACTGCGTCAATTTTGCCAGATCGGTGCACATTCAAAGTTTCGTGTAGATCTGGTGCTTCTATCGCGACTTCTTTGGCACCAATTGCTTTTAATCCAGCGATTCGTTCTGCATTGCGAGTTGTAGCAATGACGTTCACTCCGACATGCACCGCTATATTAAGCGCTGCCTGACCTAAAGCTGAGGTAGCGCCACGTATAAGCAAAGTTTCACCAGCACTTATCTCAAGATTGCTATGCAGGCAACTCCATGCTGTCGCATATGACTCTGGGATCGCGGCCAATTGTTCCCATGCCAGATTGCTATTAAAAGGTGTGACGTTACTTGCCGGCACAGCGATATATTCTGCATAACTGCCATTGATACTGCGCCCCATACCGCCAACGATGGCAAAGACTTTTTGCCCGACTTGAAATTGCCCGGATGGGTCTGCGCTAACGAGGCCGACGCATTCAATTCCACTGATTTCTGCAACATCAGCCCAACTACCCTTCCTGAAATAAATTTCCGCCTGATTGATACCAAATGCCTTTATTTCTATTAGAACCTGCCCTGCCTTCACTACTGGCATTGGACGCTCTTCTATTGCCAACACTTCTGGCCCACCATATTGTTTTATAACGATTGCTTTCATTTTTGAGACTCCGCTGTTGTAGATGTGTAAGACTTTATCAGTGGAGTTAATTGATTTATACTTTCAAATTTCTAATAACTTAATTCAATTAATCTAATATGAACAATCTGACGCTGCACCAGTTGCGCTGTTTTGATGCAGTGGTCAATCATGGGAGTTTTCAGGCAGCGGCGGATCAATTATTTCGCTCTCAACCCACTGTCTTCGCGGCAGTCAAGAGCCTGGAGGCGCAAGTAGGCGTCAGCCTTTTGGATAGGAGCAGCTACAGAGTAAAGCTGACAGACGCAGGACGTTCATTCTATGGACATGCCCGCGTTCTACTTCAGGAATATGGGAAATTGGAAAATCACATCAACCAGCTCACCATGGGTGTGGAGGCTGAGTTGCATGTAGTGATAGGAGATTTGAGTCCACTGACAGAAACCTTAAACCTGTTACGCCGTTTTTTTGATGCAAGTCCCAGTACGAGACTCCACTTGCATTTCGAGGCAATTTCTGGCCCCTGGGAGCGTCTGAGGGATGGCAATGCAGACCTTATCTTTCATCATATTGATGCTAGCGATCCAAGCCTGGAATATATAGAACTACAAAATGTCCAACTCATTCCTGTTGTTGCTCCCGGCTTTCTTTCTTTCCCGGTCAGCGATAACATTTTGCCAGAACAGATGCGAGACTATGTGCAGTGTGTCATCCGTGATTCAGCGACACATTCCAAGCCGCGCGATTATTATCTGATGGACGGCGCTCGCAGCTGGACAGTAAGCGATCAATTGATGAAGAAAGAAATTATTGTTCAGGGAATGGGTTGGGGGCATATGCCCGATTATCTGATTGAAGAAGATTTGCGCACACAAAAATTGCTGTCAATCAAAGGCCTGCATCTCAGAGGCGGGCAAGTCCGTCTCGTTGCGGCACGCAACCGCAACATCCCTCACGGACCTGTTGCCGAAAAACTCTGGAGTTATATCCAGGATCAATGTCAGCAAGCCGCCTCGTCTTTGAATTGATGAACTGCTGGAATATAAGAAAATACGAAGTATGTTTTTATATCACCAAAAGCACTTCCATTGATGAGCGAGCTACAGTTTATCGAAGTTGTCTCAGAGGCCGACCATGCCCAATTCCTTTTCTGTATAGCGCTCACCCTGAATTGCCTTTGCAGGAATGGCGGCTGCGATATCTGCAAGCTCGGTTTGAGTTAGTACTATGTCCGTCGCAGCCAGGTTTTCTTCGAGATGTGCAAGACGACGGACGCCAGGAATAGGAATAATTGACTCATTCTGCGCAAGTATCCAGGCGAGAGCGAGCTGTGCAGCAGTAACACCACGCTTGGTGGCGAGGCGCTCCAGTTCCAGGATAAGCAGCTTATTGGCTCCCAGTGATTCTGCCTGGAAGCGCGGCAAGCTGCGGCGATAATCGTCACTGCTCAAGCCGTCCGTCGAGTTGAGCTTGCCTGTCAGGAAGCCTCTACCCAAAGGACTGTAAGGAACAAAACCAACGCCGAGCTCCTGGCACGCTGGCAGGATTTCCGCCTCGACATCGCGGCTCCATAAAGAATATTCGGATTGGACAGCCGCAATGGGATGGACGGCGTGTGCACGTCTGAGTGTTTGGGCTGAAACTTCGGATAGTCCTAGATGCTTAACTTTACCTTCGCGCACGAGATCGGCCATGGTGCCTACGACGTCCTCAATGGGAACTGCCGGGTCGACGCGATGCTGGTAGAGGAGATCAATGGCTTCGACACCAAGTCTGGCGAGCGAGCCCTCAACTGCCGCGCGTATATGGCTGGGCCGACTGTCTACACCCGCCATGCGCTCTACCCCCTTCCCTTCAGGAAGGATTTTGAAGCCGAACTTGGTGGCAATGGTGACTTTGCCACGCAATTCCTTGAGTGCCCTTCCCACCAGTTCTTCATTGGCAAACGGACCGTAGACTTCAGCGGTGTCAAAAAAAGTGACTCCAAGATCTACCGCTCTATGGATAGTCTTGATCGACTCCGCATCATCGCCGCTGCCATACGCAAAACTCATTCCCATGCAGCCAAGGCCAATAGCGGATACAAATAATTCTGAAGATCCAAGTTGACGCATTTTCATATATACACTCCCAAAAAAGTTATCGTCAGTATGGGGTAGCGTATGCAACTTGATAAGATGCGATAGTCTGCATGAGCTACTGAAAAAATTTCAGCAATATAGAACTAAATCATGCAAAAAAATGGGCCGCAATGCGACCCATTTCATTTAGAAGCTTGAGCTAGCTCAAGCGACCTAATACCAAAATTTACTCGGCGCCCATTTCCTTAAGCAGACGATCAGCTTTGTCTACATGTTTCATCTGCCACAGCATATAGCGCAGATCAACCTGGATGGAACGAGAATTAGCCTTGTTGTAATCCCAATCAGAAATGATGGAATCCAAAGTGCCGTCAAATGCCAGGCCTATGAATTCGCCCTTTGCATTCAAAGCTGCAGAACCCGAGTTACCACCAGTGATATCAAGTGTCGCCAGATAGTTCACCGGTACTGTCTTGAGTTGTGGATCTACGTACTTACCAAAGTCTTTGCCTTTGATTGCCGCCAATTGCGTTGCCGGGGCATTGAACTCACCCTTACCCGTTGCTTTCGGTGGAATGCCATTGACCGTGGTGAATGCACTCCAGGCCAGCCCATCAGCAGTGCCATGATCACGACCAGCTACTTTGCCGAAGGTAACACGTAAGGTGCTATTGGCATCAGGATATACCGCTTGCCCTTTGCTGTTCATGAAAGCAATTTTTGCTTTCATGTAGTTACCATAGGCTTGCTGGATTTTGCCGGAGAGTTCTTCTTCTTCAGCTTCTTGCTTCAAACCACCTTCATACATGGCGACGGCTGCTTTAATAAAGCTATCATTGCTGGCTTTGAAGTCTGCTGGTTTTGCATTCAGCCATGCGCTGCGATTGGCTTTGTCGCCCAGTTTGCTACCTGCATAAAGTGTATCAAGCAGGGACTTAAGCTCGGCTTCTGTCATACCATCCTTGATACCTAAAGCTGCATCAAAATTGGCATTGCGTTCAGCTTTTGCCTGTGCAACATATTTGCTCAGGTTGTATATCACCAGGGCTTTGTCGACTTTTTCATCGTAATTGCGTTCTACGGCATCGATGCCTGCTTTAAAGCGCGGCAAATCACGCACCTGGAAGCCTGCTTTGCGGTCTGCGTCTGGTTTGACGGTCTCATTGGACAGACGATACAAAGTGCGTGCTGTGCCAAGGAAGCGAGGGGAAGAATTCATGAGATAAAAATCACGTTTGCCGATTGCATCGCGTTCAGCAATCAGTTTTTCCACTTGCTCAATATCGTTGGCATATTCTTTTGCGCGCGCAGGGCTACTGTTGATCCAGGCTTTCAGATCATCATGCTCCTTGGTCTTGCGTGCCAGGATATCGCTACCTGCATAGCTATCAAGCATACCCTGACGATTTTTGTAGTAGTTGTTGATGCCTGCAACCTGGCCAGCATACTTCAGTTTGGCATCGGGATTACCGCTGGTTTCTTTGGCGATAATGGCCAGCATGTCGCCCGAGCCTTTCACGAACGCTGGATAATTCCAGTCGAAAGTATAGGCAACTTCTGAAGGCAAACGATGGCGATTAGTGCGGCCTGGGTAGCCCAGTACCATGATGAAATCGCCTTCTTTCAAATTGTCTTTAGCCAGTTTGAGGAAATGCTTGGGTACGTAAGGAACATTGTCTTTACTGTAGTCGGCTGATTTACCATCCTTGCTGACATAGGCACGGTAGAAGCCATAGTCGCCAGTGTGGCGTGGCCACATCCAGTTGTCGGTATCGCCACCAAACTTGCCTACGCCTTCAGGAGGGGCATGCACCAGACGGACATCTTTGATTTCCAGTTGTTTGATGAGATAAAACTCCAGTCCACCATAGTATGGATAAACATTGCAACGATGACCGGCATCTTTTTCGCATTCTGCGACGATGGCTTTGGAATTTTTTTCTATGGCATCAACACGGCTTTTGCCGTTCAATTTTGCCGTATTTTTATCGATGATCTTGTCACTGACATTATTGACTTCTTTGGTCACGAAAATACGTGAGCCTGGAGATGCCGGCAATTCTTCATCCAGGCTATTTGCCAGGAAACCATTGGCCAGCAAATTGCGTTCTGGCTTGGAATTATGGGCAACACTATTGTAGACGCAGTGATGATTGGTCGCGACCAAGCCTTGTGGTGAAACAAACGATGCAGAGCAACCACCCAGGCTTACAATAGCCCCCATAGGGAATTCTGTCAGCTTGGTTAATGTTGCTGGATCGAGTTTCAGACCTGCGGCCTTAAGTTGATTGGCAACTTGTGGCAATTGTTGGGGCATCCACATGCCTTCGTCTGCGCTAGCTATCTGGCAAAGGCTCATGACCGCCAGCGTGGTAAGTGTTTTTTTCATCATATTGTTATAAAAAGATGTGAAAATTATAAATGGTTTCCCTCGTACACCTTAAGGCAAGTTTAAAGCAAGCTTAAGGCGCGATAAGTTTAGTCTGAGAAACTGAGCGAAAGTTCAGTATTTCGCACAAATTTCTGCCAAGAGCACGATTTTTAAACGATTGCCAGGCAGTACGAAGCCTTGCCATGAAACTAGTCGACATCACCTTCCTTCATTTGATGCTTGTTTTGCAATAGCATTTGCTTTTCGTTTTCACGGCTTGCGCGCTCATTAGCCAGTTCTACCTTCAAGTTTTCTATAGCTTCTCTGCTCTGCTGTAATTGCTTTTGCAGTTGCTCCATTTCAGTTTTGCCGGTGATTAGCATAGACTGCACCGTCTCCATGCGCCCTCTTTCCATCAGCAATTCTTTCATGGTTGAGTCACGGATTTCAGTGAGTGCGAACAATTGTCCTTGCAGACTACCAACGTCCTGGCGCAAGTTACCTGTTTGCTCTTGTAAGGCCAGCATTTCCTTTTGGTGACTATCTTGTGCCTGGACCATTGAGCTACGCACCAGGTCCAGCTCTTTTTGCAATTTGCCACTCTGTAGTCTTTCTCTGTCCACTTCCATGAGCGCGCGCTTTTCTGCAACTCTGAAGCGCTCTTCGGCCAACAGGGATGTCTGGCGCTGCTTTTCCAATTCCAGAGTAAATTCCTGAGTGGCCACCTGTAATCTGGATTGATACTGGGCTATTTCCGACTTACTGGAGGCAAGCTGGATATCAAGACTCTCATTCCTGACTTGTAAGGTGGTGACTTCATGCTCCCTTTCTTGAATGCTTGCCTTGGCTGCCGTTAACTCACTCGTCAAAGATTCCTGTGATTTCAGCATCACTTGCATTTCCAGCTCCGCCATTTCTTTTGCGGCATTGGCAGCAATAAGCTGCTCTGCGGTCTCAGCGCGATAAGTAGACAAGGATTCCTGTGACTGCTCCAAGGCAGTGGACCACAGGCTGACTGCCATTGCTGCAGTTGCCTGCTTTAAAGCCTCCGGCAAATCCGGGTGCTCTATTTTGACCCTGCTCTTCTCCCGTAAATCTTGCCAGAAACGGTTCAATGCCTCGGCTGGCGCTGACATGCTGCCCTTGCGCACAAGCTGATAGAGCTTATTGGCAGTTGGCGTCATGCCATAACGGAAGAACATCGCGGCACAAACCTCTCTGTACAAGTCCTGTGTTTGCGTGAATTGCTCGCGCAGCGTTTCAATATCGGCCAATAGCATGCGCTCGTCTGATGTCGAAGTGTTCATATTATTCTCACTATTAATTTAATTGATAATACAACGTATTACGTAGTGTATTTAATTAAATTAAAAATAAATATGACATTACTTTTATAATGTCATTATAATTTGCCGCCCAAGTCGAAATAAGCAATACTAAACACTTCACATCCCCGTATCGCCCAGCAGACAATCCCAAAACATGAATACCGATATTTTGACCGTGCCGACAACATTGGAAAATGCGCACTTGCCCAGGGAAATGGATGGCAGCAGCGGCAGTAACCGGGCCACAGGCAATCGGTCACAAATTAAGGCGGATAACGATATCGATGCCATCAAAGCCTGGCTGGCACGCTTCTGGGATACGAAGACGACCTTTGATAATTACCGCAAAGAGGCTGAGCGCCTGCTACTGTGGTCGACAGTGCAATTGGGCAAACCGCTATCTTCACTGACGCATGAAGACTGGCTCAGCTACCAAAGATTTTTAGCCTACCCAGAACCGGCTACACGCTGGGTAATGCGGGACAAGCGGAAATTTTCTCGCAAGCATCCTGAATGGCGCCCCTTCTCAGGCCCGCTATCGCTTGGTAGCCAGCGCCAGGCTGCGGTGATATTGAATGTCATGTTCTCTTGGCTGGTGAATGCGGGCTATCTGGCTGGCAATCCGCTCTCCTTGTCGCGCCAGCGCAGCAGAAAAGCCAAGCCACGCATTACTCGTTATCTGGAAGATGAGCTGTGGTCTGAAGTCAAGCAGAGCATAGAAGCCATGCCCAAAGAAACTGAACGTCAGTGCGAACAATACTGCCGTCTACGCTGGCTGTTTTCCTTGCTTTACCTGTGTGGCCTCAGAATATCCGAAGTGATAGTAAATACTATGGGCAGTTTTTTCTGCAGGCGCGACAGGAACGGGCAAGAACGCTGGTGGCTGGAAATCTTAGGCAAAGGAGGCAAACTGAGAATTGTGCCCGCCACGAATGAATTGATGCTTGAACTGAGCCGCTATCGTACAGCCAAAGGCTTAACTCCCCTACCCTTGCAAGCAGAGCAGCTTCCATTGCTACTACCTATCGGCAGCAGAACAGATGCAATGACTCGCGGCGCTTTGCATTCCATAGTAAAAAAGGTTTTTCAACAGACCGCAGAGAGATTGAGGCAGCGTGGAGAGCAGTATTTCGCCCTTGCTGACCGTGTTGAACAGGCTTCGGCGCACTGGCTGCGTCATACAGCTGGTTCTCACATGGCCAATAATGATATCGACTTGCGTCACATACGAGATAATCTTGGGCATGAGTCGTTGAGCACCACAAATAATTATTTACACACCACAGATGACGCCCGCCATACAGAAACAGAAGCGGGGCATAAAATCAATTGGTGAACAGGTTCGCCACGTCAAATAAATTGAGATTATTGTGTCGCAGTCCAGGGGACGGCTGCACTTTAAGTGTACCGTATCAGTATCAAAGTGGGCATTTGAAAGAATTTTCAAGCAGATCAAAGAATTTTTCTCAAAGCCTCGCGCAATTCTGACAATTTGGGTGGCTTACTTAATACATAGTCCACATGAAATGGAGAGTCTCCATCATCGACAAGACGCTGACCCCAGCCCGTCAACATAATGATAGGAGTGGCGGGAGATTTTTGTTTAATCGAATTCGCCAGTTTGCGACCATCAATATAAGGCATGCCTAAATCTGTAATCACAACTGCAAATGGATCTCCTTGGCCGTGAGCGTCATTAAAAGAGTCTATGCCGGCTTGGCCACCATCAGCAGAAATCACGCTATGACCATCAATTTCCAGTATATCCCGCAAAGATTTAAGCACCATGGGGTCATCATCAACTACCAGGATGCGTCTTTGTGTCGGAATAGTGTCCGGCACAGGCAAGTGCGAAATTTCACCCACTGTTGTGGGTACGAGGAAGCTCAGGCGCATGGTGGTACCTATGCCGACTTCCGTCAGTATTTCTATGTGCGCGCTATGCCTTTCTATCATGCCGTACACCATGGCCAAACCCAATCCAGTACCGCGCTCTCCTTTGGTAGTGAAAAACGGTTCCAAGCAACGGCGTTTGGTATCATCCGACATGCCCACGCCGGTATCGCAGACATCAATACAGACCTGTTTCAAAATGACTTCCTTGGTTGACTCAAGCAAGTCTTGTACGACATTGGTACGCACCGTGAGCACACCTCCTTCAGGCATGGCATCTACCGCATTGAAAATCAAATTGGTCAACGCTTCCCTGATTTCACCATGCACTCCCATAATGTCAGGCAAGTCAGGAAGAAACTCAGTATGCACATTAATGACGATGCCACGTTGCTGTGGCATGTCACTCCATCGTGCACGGGTCAGATCTATAACTTGTTGCACTAAACTATTTACATTAACAGGAAGTAGCGTTAATTGAGGGGCGCGTTGACGATAAAACTCCCGCATTCTTGCCACAGTAGCTGCCACATCGTCAATAGCGCGGGAAATAACTTCGAGATAATTACGCCCCTTGACGCTAAGATTTTTTTCCGTTTCGAGCAAAGATTCTGTATATAAAGCGACTGGAGAAATTGCATTATTGATGTCGTGAGCAATACCACTTGCCATCTGACCAAGTGCACGCAAACGTTCTTGCTGCATGATGGATTGCTGAGTTTGGCGCAAATCATCATATGCCTGTTGCAATGCCGTGTAGAGTTGCGCCTGATTCGCAGCCAACGCAACGTGCTCACTCAATTGCCTTAAAAACTCACATTCACCACTATTAAAACTATAAGCTTGCCGCTTGGCGACAACCAGTACACCAAAAACAGTGCTTTCGGCCCTCAAGGGTGCCATTACCAGGGCACTAAGCCCACCCGCAGCCAGCCTTTGCGGGAATGGGAAGTCAACTTTGCCGATATCCGCCTCGTACACAAGATGTCCGCGCACACAACGAGACAAACCGTTTTCATCAATAGATACCTGAGCATTTTGTGTCATGGATAATTCTTGTGCCAGTGACTCACTGTGCAAGCCAACACTAGTAACAGTCAGTAAATTCTTCTCCTGACTGTAGAGGCAGACACAACTAAAATCGACAGGTAAATGATCTTCAAGACTGCGGATGACAACCTGGAAAATACTGCGCAAATCCTGCCGCTCGCCAATGGAGCGGGTAATTTGATGCAATAGATTGAGCCGGGCGAGTTGTGCTTGTGCTTTTTTTTCTATTTGTTGGCGTTCAATTATTTCTGCCTGCAATTCTTCATTGATATTCACCAGTGCATCACGTGACACTGTGGTCAATTTAAGTTTTTCCGTCATGCCATCAAATGCGCGGGCTAGGTCTCCTATTTCATCCTGGCTTTCAAAACGCAAGGAGAAATCCAGATTGCCAGCCCCAACAATGGCAGTTCCCTCCCGTAGTTTTTCCAGTGGGCGACTGACACTTCTGAGTGTGATATAAATGGTGACGGTAACAACCAGCACAACAATACCGCCAAACAAAATAACGGCATTGAAAGCTCTTTGCTGTGCATCCAAGGCGCCAATGCGGCTTTGGTCGGATAAATTCAAAGCATCGGAAATCATGGCCTGGGTTTTATTCGTAATCTGCCCCAGCAAGCGTGATTCCAACTCTTCCAGTATCTCGGCCTTTTCTTTTTCGCGTAGTAGCTCATGATGATTATTTACCAGAAGAGTAAATAATTGTTCTATGTTCTCATTGGCACTACGCAAATCAGAAATCGCCTCTTTGTCGTTGAATTCAATAAATTCCTCGGTGCCAGCCAGACGCTTGGATAGCGAGGTACTGCGTAATTGCCATTGCGCCCTGGTGCGCTCATCATGGCGCAAGGCGTATTCCAGCGTCAGATAGCGCAAAGCAGTTACTGCTTGCAATAACTCGCCAGCAGCTTCGTTTTTTGCAATTTCCCGCTTCATCTGCAAAGTAGTGGACAACAAAATAGCGGCAATAACAGCCACAATCGCTAAAGAGATTAATTCCGCAAATTTCAGTCTAGTTGAAATTTTCACTTTAGAATCTCAATGGATAATGGTCACTGCAGACGGTTTTATCTTTTCCATGCCATCAAGGTAGACATAGTCCAGGTAATTCGGTACTTCTGTCTTGTTGGTCAACTTGTTTTTGATAGCCCATCGTGCCTGATCTTCCAAAGCCAGCAATAATCCCTGATCGAGCACTATTTCAAATCGATATGCCGCCCATGCAGCCCTCTGCTCTTTGGTGTCAGTTTTCTTGCCTGCCTCATGCATTACCCTTGCAGCATCTGGCTTATCGTTACAATACTGACTCCCCTGGTCCAAGGCGCGCAACACCTTTCTGATGGTTTCTGGCTGCTCAGCGATATAGCTACGCATACCAACAACATTGTATAAACTCTCATATACATCTTTGCCATAAAAAACTACGCCATTGCTACCCAGACGCGTCATCATGGTATTTAAAAATGGCTCCCAGGACGCAACTGCATCAACTTCTCCCCGCTCAATTGCATCTGCAAATTCTTCGGGTTTGTAGTTAATCATGGTGACATCTTTTACCGACAATTTTTGGCGATTTAAAAATGCACTGAGCGTAAAATGACTGGACGTGCTCAGCGTCACCCCCACCCGCTTTCCTTTGAGATCAGATGGTTTTAATACACCTCTGTCCCTGCGCCCAACAATGCCATGATCTTTTTCGGTTTTGAATATGGTGGCAATCACCGATACAGGTCTTTGATCGAGTCCGGCGAACATGACAGGAATATCGGCCACCGTTCCGAGATTTGCCTGTCCCTGCAAGACAGCTTCCATGGCGGCTTTACCACTGGAGTGTGATTGAATGAGGACGACAATTCCTTCTTTGGCGAAATAGCCCTTCTCTCTGGCAGCAGTGATTGAGCAAGTCCCAACATATTCTGTATTGGTTGCGATGATGACTTGCTCTAGCGAGGACTCAGGTTTCGCAGGTGTACGAATTAACCAAAGATAAATAAGACCAATCAAGAGTGCCACCAAAAACAGGCAGACCAGCCAGGTCAGGATGGCCTTATTATTCAATTGCCTGAATTTCGCACCCGTCATGCCTACTCTCCTTCTTGGTTTTCCAGATACCCGCTCCGTTAGTGCCAGAACTACGCAAGAGTGGGGATAAATCTAGCAAAGGCTTATCTGGTGAAGTTAGGATATTCTTGATGATAAAACAATATTTTTATTGCTCAAGGCCAAAATTTGCAATGAGAAATGCAAAAATGTTAATTTTTATTCTAGTTCTTTTAGCAAATTTAAGCAAGCAATAGCAGTTTTGTTGTCAAGATCTTCTTCTTCATGCCAGGCAGAAACGGATATGGCAGCTAGTTTGTGCTGGCGCAGATAAGTGAAAAGTGACTTTATTTCTGCATGTGATGGACCTTGTTTTACATGATACTTTAATGCAGGCAACTTTGCCTTATCATCAATCACATCCGTATCAAAATGCAGATAAATGTTCTCTTCTGGCAACAAATGCTTATGTACATCCCCAATTGTGCAGATGGTTATCTTGGAACTTTCTAGCGACTCTTTTTCGCCAGGATCAAGGTCGCGCGCGTCTGACAAAATAATTTTTTCTTCAGGAAAGGGCTGGATGCCGATTACATCAAGGAATGCGCCAACTGTGTCGCGACTATCTTTGCGCCTGTCTCGTTTTCCGACCAGCATGGCTAAAGGCATTCCACCAAGATATTTTGTCTGCGTTGTCCCCCAGGTATGAAAATCCCCGTGTGCGTCCAGCCACAATATACGGTCAGGTGACTTGCCTGCCATTTGCAATCCAGTCAAAACACCCAAAGTGGAAAAACAATCGCCAGCGATAGTCACAGGTCTGGCACCACGCTCGATTATCTGCCTGACAGTATTGGCATGCAGTGCATAAATTTGTCCCATTCTGCGCAATTTTTCATTGGCGTCACTAATAGTATTCTCGGTAAAATCTGGAATATCCAAGACCTGCCACGGATGTGTGCTGACATCATTGACACGTGTCAGCCCGTTTCTTCTCTGCCCCGTCAGATAGGGAATAAGCAAGTGATTTTTCATAGCCAGGTTTCAGGAATCATTTGATAACCCAAAGCGTCCATCATCACCCTGACCTCTTTTCTATCCCCCAGACGTAGCAAGCTGTCCTCACGTTTTTGCCAGCGCCTGATTTTGGGTGCCTCGGTTGCCATCGTTACTGGAAAAGCAGGCAAACCAGACATGTCCTGCAAGCCCAGGTAAGAAGTAATTTTTTTCATGGTGCTGCCAGGTTTCGACAAAAACTCCTCGAAAGAAACAGGTAAACATCTGACTTGACTATTAAAAATGGCTTGATGGGCAGACAACCATTGATTCAGGCAAACCTCTTCCAAGCTGGCGCTGGTAAATTCTTTCCAGTTAGGTGGCAGGTCAAATTTCCACCAATGCTTTCCAAAGCCAACTAGATTCGTATATCCCTTAATGGTCAAATTAACGCCTACGATCTCCAGATTTCGCGAAAAAAAAGCAACTGGTGACAACCATCCGTCTATCAAACCATTCACTGACTGTGCATAGCCCCTGGTCAGATGTATGTATCTGATTTGTGCATTTGGAAATAATCGCTCATACATGCCAATCCTATAAACATCAGGTGGCGTTTTAAAAAGCAAAGTCTTATCACTGGCATCGTCGGATCTGAAATGTCGCCGATAGTGACGGGGAATGACGAAAGGAGGCTCTTCTAATTTAATCACTTCATTGAAGCAATGATTTGCTGCAGGATTTTTTTTACCATCGTAGTAATCCAGCCTCCATGCCTCATGTCTGAAGACTCTGGACAAGATCAGCTCTTGCAACATGGCTTCACCTTGTATTTGCTGCTCTTTAGCGTAATCGAAGACAGCATCCAAGTCCTGCACAAGCTGAAGGTACGCTTCGGCTTGAGAAAACAATGCTGGATATTGTAGTAGCAGACGTTTTATCCATCTTCCTCTAAGTGTATCGTAATCAGAAACCTCGCTGGCAGGCAAACTCATGTCATCAAAAATATTATCCAGTAGCGCCTCTTTACTATTTAATTGAGTGATGACATCACTGTCACTGTTGCAGGCGAAGCCGTTCCTGGTTAAGGCCAAAAAAGGTTCCATCTCACCATCCATGGAAGCAATGTCGGGGTGCACCGACAACACGCTTTTCAATAGACTTGAACCTGACCTGGGGGCGGTCAGAATAACGGCCACCTTCTTGACACTTTGAGCAATATCAGTATGTGGTACTTGCCGCAAAACATTGATAGTATCGATAACATCCATTGCTACACCACAGACTTTGCTCGCCTCATGACAAAGGCATAGAATTTTTTGGTCTCGGCCTTATCCGCTGCAGCACTTGCCAATGTCCTCACAGAGAAACCAGCAGCTTTCGCCAATGCCTTGATCTCATCAATTGCACCAAAATTGGATTGCGCAAAATAAATCCGCCCTCCTGGCTTCAAATGCTTCCCCACATCGGCAAAGAACTGTGTATTTGTCTTGAAATCAGTATCCCATTGGGAACTCGCAACCACATCGGGCGCAGGCTTGTTACGAAAAGGAAGATTGGCCGTAATTACGTCAAACTGCTCATCTTTAAGCGCCTGGAACAGATTGGATTTTTTCACTTTCATGAGTTTGTCAAAGCCATGCATTTTGGCATTGTGCTTTGCACTTTTGATTGCTGACGGATTGATATCTACGGCAGTAACTTTGCTCGCACCACCGTAACAGGCGAATATGGCAATGACCCCTGAACCTGTCCCCACATCCAGCACACTTTCACCGGTCTTGATTTTGAAGCTTTGCACCAAGGGTTGACTATCGGTAAATGGCCAGAAAGTTTCAGGAAAAACCAAGAATTCCTTGCCCAGATATTTGACAGTTTTGCCTGTGGGGGCAATAGCTTTAAAAGCCTTTTGTCTATTTTTTTGCCAACGATCTATGTGAGTAAGGGTAGATGCAGATGCTTGTTCCATGGCTATTCCTTTCAAAAAGACAATTGCAAAAAATACCTACCAAAAGCATTCCTAAGCATAGACAGGGATTGGAATATTGATGTTTTAAGCCCGTCTTTTTTTCGCAGCAAACTCCAGAGCAAGGTCTATCACTTCACTAAATTTTTCTATATCTATAGGCTTGGTGACATAAGCGAAAAAACCGGCGCTATTTCCTTTTTCCAGATCAGCTGGCATCGCATTCGCCGTAACCGCAATTACTGGAATATGGGCAGTTTTAGGGTCGTCATGCAGGAAGCGACGAGTTTCTATGCCATCAATACCTGGCAAGTTAATATCCATCAAAATAATGTCAGGTAAATACAGCCGCGCTTGTTCTATGCCCAATAAGCCATCTGTAGCAGTCAACAATACCAAGTCTGAACGCAAACGAATTAACTCAGCAACCAAGCGCAAATTAGTCGGATTGTCTTCAACATAAAGCAGGGACTTTTTGACCGATGTCCTGCCGTTTGTGATGCTCTCATGGAGCTGCTCCTTAGTCCCCGCCGCCTGAGTCAAAGAACTGGTGATCGCGCCTGGAAATTTAACCCAAAATGTGCTGCCCACACCGACCTGGCTATGTATGCCTATACTGCCTTGCATGGCCTCAACCAAATGTTTGACCAGTGATAAACCAATGCCAGTTCCTTCTTCATTGAAAACTTCCCGCCCAAGGCGATTGAATGGCTGAAAAATGGTTTCCAGTTGAACTACGCTCAGACCTACACCGCTATCTATAACCTGCACGCAAATAAGGCCATCTTCGCTGGCATGAGCCGTGACCTTGACCATGCCGCTTTCACGGTTGTATTTAATGGCATTGGATAAAAGATTGATCAGGACCTGTTTCAAACGAATGCGGTCGGCCGCTACAAAAAATTGCGTATCTTCTTCAAAATCAACGCTGATCCTGCGCTTTTTAGCGAGCGGCTCTATCATTGTCCGACATTCACTGAATATATCGTCAAGAGCGATGGCCTCAACCGATAATTTCATCGCACCAGACTCAACTTTTGCCAAGTCCAGTATCTCATTGATCAGTGTCAGTAAATGACTCCCTGCTTCTTCTATGTGCTTGGCAAATTCTTTTTTTTCATCCAGGCTTGTCTGCAGCGTTTCAGAGGCGAGTATCTGTGCAAAACCCAATATGGCATTCAAAGGCGTGCGTAGCTCATGACTCATATTGGAAAGAAAAGTCGATTTCGCCCGATTGGCGATTTCTGCCTGTGTCCTGGCTTGCTCCAGGTCTTTATTGAGTGCCACCAGTTCTATCGTATGTTCGCGTAATTGCCTTTCCAGTTTGGCATTGGCCATACGCAACTGGCGCGTATCCATGGCACGCACCAGCACCGGCAAAATGGATGAAATTTTGAATGGTTTGATGATGTAATCAAGTGCACCAACCTTCATTGCCTTGACTGCTGATGTAATACTACCTTCGCCGGTCATGACAATGCATGCCAGATCAGAATCAATCTTTCGGGCCGATTCGACCATCGCAATGCCATCCAGGCCAGGCATCATCAAATCTGTCAACAGCAGGTCAAATGTATTGCTGCGTAAGTAATCAAGTGCCTCGATCCCGTTTGCAAAGCCCGTCGTTGCATAGTTGTGGTCACGCAACAAATCACACAAGGCTTGTAAGTGTGCGGTCTCATCGTCAACTATTAAAATGCGTGCTTGCATTTGGGATGATGTCATTCGAACTCCTGGCATAGTCTGAACGTTCAATATCTATCACTTGCCTGACAGATTTATCTTAGCTAGCAAGCCGAACACATTAACTGACGCAAAAGCTAGATTACCGGACAAGTCCGTTTAGATAACTCTTCTTATAAGCATATTAGCATTTTTTGAAAACGATGATAAAAAATAAGCAATGCAATAATGCCTATAGACACATGACTTTGTAAAAGAACATGAAATATTCTGGCAGACTTGTTGGAGCTTGCTAGTTACCATGCGAACATGGTGAATCAAGACGGATGTTTGAGCGCAGACTGGTCTACAAAACCTGTGCGATGCAACATGACAATAGCTTCATACGTACTTCCGCCGATCGCATCTTGCAGCGTGTATTTATCCAGTGTTGCATAAAATGCATATAGAGCCTCATCAAGCACGGTCTTGAGCTGGCAATTGCCGCGCAATGCACAAGGTGGCGAAGCACAATCAATGAGTGCAGTTACGCCCTCGAGTTCGCGAATGATGCTACCCAAGCGATATTTTTTTGCATCCTGGGCCAACGCCATACCGCCCCCCTTCCCTCTGGTTGTGATAATCCAGTTCCTTTGAGCCAGGAAGTGCACGACCTTGACCAAATGATTACGAGAGACGGAAAATTTGTCAGCAATCTCACTGATAGTGACGGGATCTTGCCTATCTTTGTGACTCAAATACATGAGCACGCGCATGCCAAGGTCGGTAAAGTGGGTCAATTGCATAAATTTTTTCTGATATGTCCTTATCGCTTGCGCATAGTAATACAGAACCACTGAAAAACAAGGCCATAAACTTTTTTGTTCCATGAAAGCCTATGGCCTGAAATTAATTAATGAGCAAATCCACCACTACCAAAAGCCTCTTTATGTATGCGCTCAGATGCGACCCCCAGATCCTGCAAACTATCAATTTGCGCTTGCATGAATGCGCGCGGGCCACAAACATAATAATCAGCATCAGCCAGTATGAAGTCTGAAGGCAAATCTTGCAGATTCAATCGCCCCTGTTGATCGTAATCGATGGTGACTTGATCTTTTGCGCGAGGTACTTCGTAGTAAATCAGTGATTTGACTTGTGCAAATTGCTGACTCCACTCGCGCACTTGCTGTTTGAAAGCATGCACCCCACCATGACGGCATGCATGCAAAAAACGGATCTGACGAGAAGTATTTTGCTTAAGTAAATGTTCCAGCATAGCCAGTTTGGGCGTCACACCGACACCAGCACTGATTAACACAACTGGTGTATCGCGTTCTTCATGCAATACATAATCACCCATGGGGGGCGCGACATCCACCATGGCACCTTGGTTCACATCCCTATGCAATACATTGGAAACCAGTCCAGCAGGTTTTCCTGGCATCTCTGCTTCACGTTTGACTGAGATACGTAAATACTCTTGACCTGGCGAACATGAGAGGCTGTATTGTCGAGGTTGCATGATACCCAGTTCTGGCACAAATACTTTGACAGAGATGTACTGTCCCGGCTGATAGTCAGGTACTGCGCCACCATCGGCTGGTTTGAGATAAAAAGAGCTGATCTCCTCGCTTTCCGCTATTTTCTCAGCCACTACAAAACTGCGCCAACCTGTCCAACCACCAGGCAGCATCGCTGCTTTTGCATAGATGGCTGTCTCTTGCGCAATTAATACGTCGGCCAACTGTCCATAAGCAGCCGCCCAAGCCTGCAATAATTCATTACTGGCAGCATCTCCCAATACCTCTTTGATCGAAGCCAGTAAATGCGTGCCGACTATAGGGTAGTGCTCTGGCCTGATACCAAGACTCACATGCTTATTTGCCACCAGCGTCAGTACAGGCAACAAGACCATGGGATTGTCTATGTGTTCTGCATAAGCCAACACGGCCATTGCCAGGGCTTGTTGCTGGCTACCGGATTGCTGGTTGCCTTGATTGAAAATGGGTTTTAGTTCGGGGTTGTGAGCAAACATGCGTGCATAAAAATGACGGGTCAACGTGACACCATGCTCTTTTAATACCGGAACTGTCGCTTTTACTAAATTTCTAGTCGTAATGTCTAACATAATAGTTTTAGATATATATTAAATACATGTTTTAAGCCACATCAAAAACACGAAGGCTAAAAACAGGCTGAGAACTTCATAGGGATTGCATGCACACATCATAAACCCTTAAACATATATTGTAAATACATGTTTGGCTTCCATTCGATTGGACAAGGCTCTAAAGGTCGCACTTCTTTTGGGAATGAACATGAACCTCTGCTATTGAATGAGATTCATGTCATCTTTACTTACAACAAGCGACTATGCCTGGGCAATTTTGCAGACAAGTACTCAAGTTGATCCGCTATCACATTCCTGCCACTCAGTATGAAATGCTCGAAACGGCAAGGAGCATAAGGGACATAAATCAAAGGCTTGAAATCGTGTACCAACTTATTACCTTTTGCGTGATTGCAGTCCTTGCAGGCAGTCACACAGTTCTCCCAGATATCTTTCCCGCCACGTGAGGTCGCCAGAATATGATCACGGGATAAATCCAGATAAGGAAAAACTTCTCCGCAGTAGGCACAGATATGCCTGTCTCGTGCATACAGCAGTCTGTTTCCATCCCCTAATGGAATCTGGTGACGGCTGTTTTTTGACATGCGCTCACTATTCCTGATGGAGATAATGGGCTTGATGGCGATTTTTGATTGCTCGCCATCCTTGTTATAACCGCCACGCAGCGTGAAGACTTGATCGCCTATGTCCCACGCCACTTTGTTTGCAGCGTAATGGGTCGCAGCATCATTCTGACTTATCCAGTCATAGGGTACTCCAGCTATATCCAAAACCAATATTTGTTGCATACATCACCTGTTTCTATTGGGATGTTTTTCAATTTGGGAAGACGGCTGACAAAAACTCAATACACATCACTAGTCATGACTTCATTGTAGGCAGGAAAAGTCGATGCTGTAAGGCATGATGATCAAAATTCATTTTCTAAACATTTTTCAGCAAGATCTAACGGCGTTTTTTCCAGGAATATTCTGGCCCCGGATCGGCAACGCCTGCGCGGCCTACTAAATTCGGATTTTCACATGACATGGTGATATGGCGAATAACCATACCTTGACGCTGCTCTGCACGCAAGGATTCAGAGAACTGCAAGGCAGCAGCCATATTTTCACAATCAAACTCTTTTGAGCAGCTTCGCTCTTGTCCATCTACCAGGATGGACCAATAAATCATAAACATATCTTCTATTTTTCTTATTTTTATGGAATTACAAAACGCATGCAGAAGCCATATCTGGATATTCTCCATATTTCAGCATGTTAAAAGAGGCTTTCATTCAAACCACTTTTAAGATGCTGCGGACAAATGCGTAGCCCGCTACTGGCACCCTCCTCCAGGCCCACCATCATGATGGCTTGAAAGGATCGTCAATACGTCGTCCCAAATTGTTAAAGAATCCCGTGTTATCCGGCGCTTTCCGGCACGACCGCCCCAAGGCGGGTTCTACTACTGGGTTTTCAGAGCAGTTAATCTGAAAACCAAAAAGGCAAAAAGCCCGGCTCTTTATAGGCATCCGGGCTTTTTAGCTCTCAATTCAGAAGGCAGAAACATGTCTGCGGCCACTGAATTCAAGGATTGCTCCCCCGAATATCCATCATGATAGTCCTGTGAAATGCCAGCTCCCAGCCGCTGCCCTGTGCATAAAAACCAGTGACTGGTTCAGACCTTCCCGACGGCACAGCACTTGGTATTGCACTACCATTAGTTTCTTTTGTTTCCAGCCAATTGCTCAATAGCAGTTTCGCCCGCGCCGCGAGGCCTAAGCTTGGCTTAACTGACGATTGATGTATGGCTTGAATAATCATATTTTTGTTGATATTGAAACTTTTTAGTATTTACAAATTCATATTGACATAATTTTTTCCAATAAACAAGTCTTTAAAAGATTAATTTCTTCATTTAAAGAAGAAATTAAATAGGGTATAGTTTTTATGACTTATTTTTCATGATCGAAATACCCCCTAACCCGGGGCATTGAGTTAATTTAGTCTATCTAACAAACCTTGAGCCAACTCCCTTAACTCCAATTGCAATTGTGCAGGCTTGCGAATGACGAAATCAAAAGGCAGAGACGCCAGTTGTCGCGCAAACCAAGCTAGATCATCGGATTGGTTATAGAGTACTACCCCCTCCGGGGTTTGCTCCAGAACGGCAATGGCATCTGACAAATAGCGACGTGCCGTCTGCATCTCCGTGTTCAACATGACTTCGACACTATAAGTACGCGGGATGCTTGCTACAGCACTGCGCAGGTGGTCGAGAATATTGAAGTCACCCGGCAAATCAAAATACTGCGCCAGCACTTCAAGCTTGAGAATACGATCAAGCCGAAAACTGCGCATGTCACGCCGTAAATGACAGTAGCCCACGACATACCAGAAAGTGGCATGATATGCAACGCCATAGCCATTCACCATGCGCTCGCTCTTGCTGCCGTCTCCTCCTTGGTAATACAGACGCACGCGGCGCTTTTGCGCGATGGCATCACTGAGCCTGGCCAGTATTTCCTTGTTAGCCGGTACCATGGCAGGTCTCAGATTCAGCTCTATTGAGGCATTAGTGGCGACCAGTCTTTGTCTGAGCTGCTCAGGCAAAATCCTTTGCAATTTTGCTTGCGCACTTTCTATTGCAACTGGCACATCAAGTAACTTCATTTTGCGCGCGACAGACAACGCAAGAGATATGGCGAAGCCCTCCTCCTCATTAAACATCATGGGCGGCAATTTAAAACCCGGCATGATGGCATAGCCACCGTAACGTCCGCGCATCGTCATGATGGGTATGCCCATTTCCTCAAGGGTAAGGATGTATCGACGCAGGCTGCGGCGATCAATTTCCAGCATCTGTGCCAACTCAGCCCCACTAAGCTGCCGATGATTTTGCAATAACTCCAGTAGAGTCAGCACACGGATGGTTGGATGATAGGCTTTAGACATCGCGCAAGTTTATTTATTTAATAGGACAAATTATGCCCTATATATTCTTTATGCTGACATCTATCGCTTCACCTGAAGCAGATCTCAAAAGGAGAAAATATGAGCACAATAACAAGCACCAGTAGCATCAAAGACTTTGATTTTTTTATTGGAAATTGGGCAGTGAAGCACCGCCGCCTCAAAGAGCGGCTTGCAGGCTGCCATGAATGGCAGGAATTTAAGGGTAATACCAGTGTCATCAAGTTACTCGGTGGAGCAGCTAACGTTGATGACAATTTGCTGGAAATGCCAGACGGAGCCTATCGGGCAGCGACTCTACGTGCATTTGATGCAGACAAAAAAACCTGGTCTATATGGTGGCTGGATGGCCGCTACCCATCCCATCTGGATGTGCCCATGCAAGGACAATTCAGCAACGGTATTGGTGAGTTTTATGCAGACGACATCTTTGCCGGGCAAACAATACGTGTACGCTTTTTATGGAGCATGCCGGCAATAGATCAACCGCGCTGGGAGCAGGCATTTTCCACCGATGGCGGCATCCATTGGGAAACTAACTGGATCATGGATTTTCACAGATATGCTCTGCATTCCACCTGATCATTCTATGGGGACATGTCACATGAAATTATTTGGAAGCATAGATTCTGGGCACTCATTCAAGCCGCGCTCATTTCTACTACTTGCTGGCATACCCCATGAATACCATGGAGTAGACCTTGCGCTGGCCAGATCTGCGCGGCCAGACAATTTTGTCTCCGTCAGCAAATTTGGTGAAGTACCCGTGCTTGTGGATGGCGAGCGGGCAATGTGCCAATCGAATGCAATACTGATCTACCTGGCACAAAAAACCAAACTGTATTGTGGATACGATGAATATGAGTGGCAATCCATACTCGAATGGCTAAGCTGGGAAAGCAATCGCATAGGTTTTAGCATACCTAACTTGCGCTATGCTTTGCGCTGGGCACCCCAAGCACCAGAAGTAATAACTTATTTGCGTGATCGCACGATGACTGATTTGTTGACACTGGATCGTGTATTTGCCGAAAGCGAATTTTTGCTGCCCTCAGGAGTCACTGTTGCCGACCTCAGTTGCTCAGCTTATTTGTTTTGGATGCCACAGGCAGGAATCGATGAAGCAGTATTTCCGAATATTCAACGCTGGTTATCGTCGATCCGCGCGTTGCCCGGCTGGGTTCATCCAGATATTGCGTTGGTAGCAGCCGTCAGTTAAAGCAGACAATCAAGTACAGGGCGGGAAAAGCGTTGCTCCATGACTTCTTCACCCCATTGTCGACCAGGTCGCTCTTCGAGCAATACAAATCCGGCGGCTTCATACAGGCGTCGTGCTGCATCCAAGCCTCTGAAGGTCCACAATTGTATTTCACTGAATTGCTGTTGCACGCAAAAAGAAATGGCTTTGGTGAGCAAGCGTCTGCCTAAACCGCTACCACGCAACTCATCATCGACGATAAACCAGCGCAGATGCGCGATATTGTTACCCAAGTCCTCGCCATCTATAGCGATAACGGCGACGACTTTAGCCTCGCACACAGCAAACCATAGTTGATTGCACGGTTTATCCAGGCGTCCGGCAAACTCAGCCATGCCACCAGCCACTTTAGCCTCAAAAAAATGTCCAAATCCTGCAAAATCTGCATAGTAATTGGCGTGCATTTCCACTGTGCGCCCCAACACGCCTGGCTGATAACCACACACTATATTCACCTCATGCCCCATAGGAAATACAGTTGGGCGCACCTCTTTGCGACTAGCCGCCAACGCCTCTGCATAAACACTTAGCCCATGCTGAACTTTACTTTGCGCCGATGCTGACATATTGCTTAGCGCATTACTGACTTGCGCATATGCGAACTGGTTGATAGCTATCAGGGCTTGATGGCCTTTGGCGCTCAGGGCAAGCTGTTTTTCACGGCCATCTTTTTCGGTGCCAGTTTCGATTAATTCTCCATTGTCTATCAACTTGCGCAGCATGCGGCTGATACTGGATTTTTCAAGACAGAGGACATCGCAGAGTTCAGTAGCACTACTGATGCCATTTTCTCCGATTTCGATTAAGGCATGTACAGCAGAAGCTGAAAGATGAGTGCCAGCCAGCGTCGGTTTCATAAAACCCAGTTCACGCACTAATTTACGCGAGGCATCTCGAATAGCTTGAATACAGAATTGAGGATTGTTGGTATTCATGGTCGTCTGTCATATAGTTGCACTATACAACCATATGACGCAACCCTTTTTTTTGCAAGTCTTATTTCCATTCTGCGTCACCGGCTTTTTATTATCAAAAACAGAAGATTGTCACATAAAGAAAAATAAGCCCTTTTTGTCTTGAAGTAAGTCAATCCAGAACGTTACAAATGCCCATAGCGATTGAAACATAATTGGTATTGATATATATTCTCATTATCATTTAGAGTTGCATATAGACCAAAGGAACGACGCCATGAGCAGCCTGCCAATAAAGCAAGCAATTGCCACGACATTGAATCAAATGCGCGTGGGGGATTCTGGCGTGGTTGTCGATGTTGAAGATCAGGGTGATGCAAAAAACGAGAGCCTGTTCAATATTACCCGTCGCCTGAAAGAATTAGGTTTTGTCAAAGGTGAATCAGTCAAGGTACTGCATAAAGGTTATTTTGGTGGAGAGCCCCTGGCTGTCAGGATTGGTCAATCTACCTTTGCCTTGCGAAATTTCGAAGCTGCTTTAATCGGTGTTACTCATACAGAAAAAGTAGGAACATAGTGAACGAATTGTTTTCTCCGCGCATTGCTCTTGTCGGTAACCCTAATTGCGGAAAAACTGCACTTTTCAATCGATTGACAGGTGCAAGGCAAAAAGTGGCAAATTATGCTGGTGTCACCATAGAACGGAAAGAGGGTAAATTCCGCTCTACTGCGGGGCGTCACTGGCAAGTACTGGACTTACCGGGCACATACAGCCTGCATGCCATCACTCCCGACGAAAAAATCACTCAGGATGTTGTCACTGGCCGACGTGCAGATGAAGCTATGCCTGATGCAATTGTTTGCGTCGTCGATGCCACCAATTTAAAGCGTGGCTTGCGTGTGGTATTTGAATTGCTTGCGCTTGGACAGCCCCTCATCCTCGCCATCAACATGATGGATATTGCTAAAAAACGCCATATCCATGTCGACATTGCTGCACTGAGAAGTACTCTGAATATTCCCGTGGTCGAAACTGTTGCCGTCGACCCTGCAGGCGTAGACGCCTTGCTGAGTGAGCTTGAGTCATTGGCACAAACACTGCAACCCAATGGCAATATGACGCCACACGCTCTGTCTGAACAAAGCCCTGAAAGTTTACAACAGCAAGCCAATGCCGTACTGGCTGCCTGTGTTACGCAAAGTGCCGATGCTGTCAGCGAACGTGCTGCCAATTTGAGTTTTCGCATGGATAGCTGGATCTTGCATCCCTTTATCGGCCCCATTATTTTTGCCACCTTAATGTTCCTGGTATTCCAGGCAGTATTTGCCTGGGCTCAAGTACCCATGGACTTGATCAAGTCATCGATAGACAGTGCAGGCGCTGCCGTTGAAGCTGCACTGGCACCAGGTATATTGCAAGGCTTGCTGGTGAAAGGCATCATAGGTGGCGCCGGCAGTGTACTGGTATTTTTGCCGCAGATTGTGATCCTCTTTTTTTTCATCCTGGTGATGGAAGATTCAGGTTATCTGCCACGCGCCGCTTTCTTGCTCGACAGGGTCATGGGCAAAGTCGGTTTATCAGGCCGCGCCTTTATTCCCCTGCTTTCAAGCTTTGCATGCGCCATCCCTGGCATCATGGCCACCCGTACCATACAAAATCCCCGTGACCGTTTGGTAACGATCATGATTGCGCCTCTGATGACTTGCTCAGCACGCTTGCCGGTGTATGCATTAATCATCGCCGCCTTCATCCCTGAGCAAACTGTGCTGGGTGTATTGAACCTGCAAGGACTGGTCTTGTTCCTGCTTTATCTGGCAGGCATAGTATCTGCCATGCTGGTCGCCTATTTCTTTAAGACAAAATGGGGGAGTCAGGTTCACCAGCAGGCTTTAATGCTGGAACTGCCCGATTATCGCTTGCCCAATATACGTAATCTGCTACTGGGCTTATGGGAAAGGATTAAGATTTTCGTCACCCGTGTGGGGACCATTATCCTGGCTCTGATGATTTTACTTTGGTTTCTCAGCAGTTTCCCTGGCGCACCGGAAAATGCAACTCAACCTGCGATCTATTACAGTATTGCCGGATATCTGGGCCGCATGCTCGAAGTAGTATTCGCGCCTATCGGTTTCAACTGGCAAATCTGTATTGCCCTGGTGCCTGGCCTGGCTGCACGCGAAGTTGCGGTAGCAGCCTTGGGTACGGTATATGCGCTCTCGCAATCTGGTGAAGAACTGAGTCGTTCGCTGGAACCCTTGATTGCTCACTCATGGAGTATACCTACCGCCCTGTCCTTGCTGGCATGGTATGTATTTGCGCCGCAATGCGTGGCTACTTTAAGTGTGGTCAGGCGTGAAACCAATACCCTGCGCTATCCGGTGTTGATGGCAGCTTATTTATTTGCGCTGGCTTATGCTGCATCCTTCCTGACTTACCATATTTCTACGTTTTTCCTGGGGAAATAAACCATGCAAAACCTGGTTGCAACTCTATTACTGACCTTGGCTTTTGTCTATCTTGTGCTGAAATGGATGCCAGCTGGAGCTAAAGAAAAGATCAGGATATATAGCCTGAGTCGATTCCCTGCCATGGAGCCCTTATTTAGCAAACTGGTCAAGCAAACGGCAGGATGTGGCTCTGGTTGCAGTAATTGCTCGTCTTCATCCGAGGATAGCTGCACAAACTCGCTTGAAGCAAAACCTATCAAGCTGATTCGTAAAACATCCCCTCAGAGATAAGTAATGCTTATCTCTGGCTTTCATTGGCAGCCCGCCTGAATTGATGTATCCTCAAAAAAGCAGAAACAATTTCTGACATATTGAGACAAACAAAGGCTGTAGCTGGACATGACTGCAAGTATCTACGACAAGACAGAAAAAGGCCGGGAAGAAATCACCACCAGGAAATATCAACTGGCGTCCAGATTGCGCACTTTATTGGTCATGATAGACGGCAAGCAAACCGCTGCCGAGATCATGAAAAAAGTATCTGCACTGGGTTTAACGGAAGAAAATTTGCAAGAACTGCTGGCGCAAGAATTCATTGCTGAAACGTCTGTACAAGCTGATTTGCTGGCAGATGCCTCGGTCACCGTAGCAGAGGCTGAGGCAGATGAGCCATCATCAGTATCCGCAGAACTATCGATGACGGATGCTGAGCGTTTTCAGGCGCTATACAGCTTTTACAATGAAACCATCAAGAGCGCCATAGGCTTGCGCGGCTATGGCTTGCAACTCAAGGTAGAGCGTGCCGCAAATATTGACGATTTTCGGGCACTGAGACAGACGTATGTGGAAGCAGTCCAAAAAGCAAAGGGGCCAGAAATGGCACGCAGCTTGAGTGACAGGCTGGATTTATTACTAGGCAAGACTTAAATAATTAATTACTTAAAAGCCTATTTGTCATACAAGAACAAAAAAGCCAGGTATCAACCTGGCTTTTTCTTTACACCTACCCTCTTTTACTCGATACCTTGGCTACTCAGGTATTCTTCATAAGTGCCCTGGAAATCGATAATTTTGTTTTCCTTGATTTCCAATACACGCGTCGCCAAAGAGGACACAAATTCACGGTCATGCGACACGAAAATCAGGGTGCCTGCATATTTTTCCAGTGCGATATTCAGCGACTCGATAGATTCCATGTCCATGTGATTGGTTGGCTCATCCATCAACAAGACATTATGGCGACCCAACATCAACTTGCCATACATCATGCGACCTTTTTCACCACCGGACAGCACCTTGACTGATTTTTTAACGTCATCACCACCGAACAGCAAACGGCCAAGAATCGAGCGTACTGCCTGATCATCATCACCCTCTTGTGTCCACTGGCCTATCCAGTCAGTCAGGTTTTTATCCGATGCAAATTCTTCGGTAGGATCTTGCGGCATATAACCGACATTGGCATTTTCTGCCCATTTGACAATGCCATAATCAGCGTGCATTCCAGTGATGTCATCACCGCCTATGCAACGCAACAGCGTGGTTTTACCGATGCCGTTGGCACCGATAATCGCGATTCTTTCACCTGCCTCCACCATCAGATCGACATTTTTGAACAATGGCTTGTCATAAGCTTTGCTCAAGGATTGCACCTCTACAGCCAGACGATGCAATTTCTTTTCGCCGTCGAAACGCACGAAAGGATTTTGACGGCTGGATGGTTTGAAATCTTCAATCTTGATTTTATCAATCTGCTTGGCACGTGAAGTTGCCTGGCGCGCCTTGGATTTATTGGCAGAGAAGCGGCGTACAAAGTCTTGCAACTCAGCGACTTTTTCCTTGGCCTTGGCATTGTTCGCCATTTGCTGCGCACGTGCCTGTGACGATGCCAGCATGTAGTCATCGTAATTGCCTGGATACACTTTCAGCGTGCCGTAATCCATATCTGCCATGTGCGTACATACCTGATTCAGGAAATGGCGATCATGGGAAATGATGATCATGGTGGAATTGCGTTCGTTCAGAATATCTTCCAGCCAGCGAATGGTGTTGATGTCCAGGTTATTCGTCGGCTCATCAAGCAGCAGAATGTCTGGATTGGAGAACAAGGCCTGTGCCAGCAAGACGCGCAATTTCCATCCTGGTGCAACCGCGCTCATGACGCCCTGGTGTTGATCAGTTGGTATGCCTACGCCCAGCAATAATTCACCGGCACGCGCTTCAGCAGTGTAGCCATCGTATTCAGCAAACTTGGCTTCGAGGTCTGCCGCTTTCATGTAGTCATCGTCAGTCGCTTCAGGATTGGCGTAAATCGCATCCCGTTCCGACATTGCTGCCCACATTTCTATATGGCCCATCATGACCACGTCCAGCACGCGCATGTCTTCAAAAGCAAATTGATCTTGGCGCAATTTACCCAGGCGCTCATTTTGATCCAGCATGACTGTGCCTGAGGATTGCTCAAGGTCACCGCCAAGAATCTTCATGAATGTGGATTTGCCACAGCCATTGGCACCGATCAGGCCATAACGGTTACCTTCGCCAAATTTGACTGAGATATTTTCAAACAGCGGCTTGGGGCCGAACTGCATGGTGATATTAGCGGTAGAAAGCATGTAAGTTTAAATCTTTATTTAATTAAATCAAAGCGTTAGGCACAATCTTCCGATTATACACCAACCACTATTAAGCACTGTATAGCACACTGAAAATCAATGACTTACAACTGTATATTTAATAATTAATCTTTTGTAAGTAGCAAAAATTGAAATTTAAAATGGATGCATGATGGTGTTTGTGACACTCTTCTTTCTGGCGCCGTGTACCATTCAATCGCCGACAATCATCTCACCAACCAAAGGCACATCGGGTGCCACATGGCTAGTCACCAAAATGCATTGACGAGCCTGCCGTGCCGGGTCGCTTAATTGCTGGCGCAGGTAATCTACGGCTTCGACATCAAGCGCATTAAACGGCTCATCAATTAAAAGCAGCTTCACGGGTAAAGCTAGTGCCAGGGATAAATACATTTTCTTGTGCTGGCCTAGCGAGAGTGTGTCGATAGTTTGCTTTAACATTGGCAGCAAACCAAATGCGGCCAAATTGATGTTCAGGTCTGCTGCGCGCGCTGCTGGATACAGACTCATATGTAAGTCAAGAAATTCCTGCACGGTCAGCCAAGCGAAGTCCGGGGTTTCACTACTACACCAAAAACATTGCAAGCGCCAAGCAAAGCCTTGCTGACGAAGATTGCAGTCATCAAGGAAAATGTCACCTTTAGGGGCATGCAGTGATCCGGCCAGTACTTTTAATAAGGTGGTTTTCCCTGCACCATTTCTGCCGCGCAGCCATGTGATACCCGCGCCCACAGTGAATGAATACGCCCAAAAAAGACTGCGGTTCGGATAGGCAAAACACAAATTTCGTACGCTCAATTCCACAATTCACTCCCGATTGCCGTCAGAATTACCATAAACAAGATAATGATGCGGGCGCGCACTGCTGATGATAAATGGCTCAAGCTCACAATGATCACTTGCGCTATTAATTGCGCGCCAATATACCAGTGAGCCACCCCAGCATGAAAACTGTCGCCCTTGCCGGAGAGTAGTATGGCAAACAACGCCAGCACCACATTGGCAGGAATGATACACATGAACTTGCTCAATACCTCGAGCGGCAACAATGCAAATGGTAGTGCGCGCAGGTGCGGACGCAAACGCTGCATTTGCTCTTGGACCGCTTTACTGCCTTGGTCGGTTAGGATCAAGGTCAAGCTGCTGGCGCTGATGCAAAACAGAAAGCGCACAAACGGCGGGCCTGGTTGCAGCCAAAGCCAGAACATTGTTGCAGCGGAGATGAACAGCATGCATTGCTTGATACCGATCCCATTTTCCAGGCGCCAGAACGGCAACCAAAACAGCTTATACCATTGGTGCAACAAGCCTGGACCTTGGCTTTGCTGTTGGTAGGACAACATCGATATCACATGAGGTTTGCGCAACGTGGCGCGCATCAACCTCCATTCCAGGCATTGTTGGCGTAAATGCAGCACCAGCGTGCCAAACAGCAGAATTAGTGCTAGTGAAATGAGCATCATTGCTACACCGCTAACCGCAACCTGATGGCTGGCCGGCATTTCAAACCAGCATGCAAGGGTAGAAAGCGCATAGGCAATAGCAAGTGGGAAAATGAAGAGCCGAACTACCGCAACATGCGCCAGCCAGCGCTCGGTCGGCTTGACAGGTAGCGTACGACTCCACAGCAACACATCCTTGGGTAATAGACGCTTACGCAATAAAAAGATCGGCAGCGTCAATATCGCCGAATAAGCAAGCAATACCCCAAGCACGTTTTGCAAAGGCCAGTGTTCGGCCATCCATATCGCGTTGAGCCACAGAGGCCAAGACAACAATGCCACTGCCATAAGTATCGCTTGCCCGGCAGCAAGCAAGATCACTTCCATCGAGCTCTTCATACTCGACGCGAACTGGTATAAGCCGTACCGGGCTTGTTTGACATGAAATTGGGAATAAGCAGTCATTGTGTTGTATCACTTGGCAGTAATAGTAAGTCAAGCATTGGCGAGATTACTTCTTCACCAATAGAAAATGGCTTATCTGAAGATTACCCCCAGACAAGCCATTTTTAATTTCAAGTAATTTACTTAATTGAAAGTTTTTCCTTCTGCAGCCAGTTTTGCCAGCAAAGGTGCCGGTTTCCAGGCATCGCCATGACGGCCTTTGGCATATTTCTCCATGGCCATGACCACATTAGGCAAGCCCACGGTATCGGCGTAGAACATAGGTCCACCAGTATGCAATGGGAAGCCATAGCCAGTCAGATACACCATATCGATATCAGAAGCACGTGTCGCTATGCCCTCTTCCAAGATGTAGGCCGCCTCATTGACAAGAGCAAATATCAGGCGCTCGACAATTTCCTGATCAGAAATTTTGCGACGCGTAATACCCAGGTCAGCGGAGTGCTGGACGATCATGTCATTCACGATGCTTGAAGGATAAGCTTTGCGGTCGCCCGGTTTATAGTCATACCAGCCTGCGCCGGTTTTTTGCCCGAAACGCCCCAGCTCGCACAGCGAATCTGCCGTTTTGGAATAAGTGATCTGTGGTTTTTCTACATAACGGCGTTTGCGGATATACCAGCCGATATCATTGCCAGCCAGATCGCCCATACGGAATGGCCCCATGGCAAAGCCCATTTTTTCTACGGCTTTATCCACCTGTTCAGGCGTACATCCCTCTTCCAGCAAGAAACCTGCCTGACGGCTGTATTGTTCTATCATGCGATTGCCGATGAAGCCATCGCAAACGCCGGATACCACGCCAGTTTTCTTGATTTTCTTGGACAGGCCCAACACCGTTGCCAGCACATCTTTGGCAGTTTTTTTGCCGCGTACGATTTCCAGCAATTTCATGACATTTGCTGGACTGAAGAAATGGGTACCGATAACATCTTCAGGGCGTTTGGTGAAGTCAGCAATCTTGTCGACGTCCAGTGTTGAGGTATTCGACGCCAGAATAGCGCCCTGCTTCATCACTTCATCCAGTTTTTTGAAAACTTGTTCCTTGACACCCATGTCTTCAAACACCGCTTCAATGACGATATCTGCCTGAGCAATCTCGTCATACGACAAAGTACCTGTGATCAGGCCCACACGCTGGTCAAATTTCTCTTGAGTCAGCTTGCCTTTTTTAAGCGTGTTTTCATAATTCTTGCGGATAGTCGCCAGACCTTTGTCCAAGGCTTCCTGCTTCATTTCCAGAATTTTCACAGGGATGCCAGCGTTGGCAAAGTTCATGGCAATGCCACCACCCATGGTGCCAGCTCCGATAACGGCAACTGATTTGATGGGACGAGTTGGTGTATCTTCCGGTACATCCGGCAATTTGCTCGCAGCACGCTCACCAAAGAAGGCATGACGCAAGGCCTTGGATTCTGTGGTTTGTACCAGGTCAACAAATAATTCACGCTCAAATTTGATGCCATCATCAAATTTCTTGGTGATAGCGGCAGCCACTGCTTCCACACATTTCAAAGGTGCAGGGAAAGGGCCAGCCATTGCGCGCACTGTATTGCGTGAGAATTGCAGGTAAGCTTCATAATTTGGATAATCAATCTTGATATCACGCACCTTGGGTAAAGGTCGCACATCAGCAACTTTAGCGGCAAATGCGAGCGCCGCTTCCAGTACATCGCCTTCCACAACTTCATTGAAGATCGCTGTCTTGGCCAGTTTCTCAGAGGGCACAGGCGTACCAGAGACTATCATGTTCAATGCCATTTCCAGGCCCAGCACGCGCGGCAGGCGCTGTGTGCCACCAGCTCCAGGCAAGATGCCCAATTTAACTTCAGGCAAGGCAATTTGCGCTCCCTTGGACGCTATGCGGTAGTTACAACCCAGCGCCAACTCCAGGCCACCGCCCATGCAAACAGTATGAATAGCCGCGACGACCGGCTTATCCGATCCTTCGACTACATTGATAAGGGTGTGCAAGCTAGGCTCGGCAGATGCTTTGGGAGAATTGAATTCCTTGATATCCGCACCGCCGGAAAATGCCTTACCAGCACCTGTAATGACAATGGCTTTGACAGCATCATCATTCAATGCCTGCTTCATGCCATTCACCGCTGCTGTACGGGTAGCATGGCCTAGTCCATTGACAGGCGGATTGTTCAGAGTAATTACGGCAATATTGCCATTCACTTGGTATTCGGCGCTCATGTCTCTTCCTATAGGTGAAATACTGCTTGGATTTGCCAGTTCAGTGCTTAAAAAATTGGGAATAAGCTTATTTTTTGCTTACTATACCGCAAAATAGTACGAGCGTATTATTTTTATTTGGGTTTTTATTTTGCTTTTTGCTGGTATAAACATCGGGGTAAGCAAGCCTTCTGGTTTGTGAAGTATCAATAAATTAAACATCTTTGTCACTATATGCCAAAATCAGGAGAAATCCTTCCTTATGTCAGATTGGCAGTGACCAGGAGCCTGTGAACTCATGCTGGATACCAGACCTGCGTGGATAGATGAAATAAAGATCGCCGCCATCACTTGCGTCGTCGTACTTTTGGCATGCCTGCTAGGCATATTCAGTCGCTCCATGGGCCATCTGGCAGGCCTATGGCCAGCCAATGCTCTTTTGCTTGGCATGTTCGTACGCTTTCCCTTTCTGAACAAGCCCTGTGGGTGGCTGGGTGCAGTAGCAGCTTATATCGCATCTGAGGTATTGAGTGGTGAAAGCTGGCCAAGCAGTTTATTACTCAGTGCTGGCAATCTGGCTTGTGTCATCGTGGGATGTATGCTGTTTTCATGGTTGGACGCAGGACATCGCCGTTTGAAGCATCCACTGTCTGTGTTATATCTCGCTCTGATCGCCGTTACTTGTGCTGCTACCGCTGGCATAGTGAACACGATCGCTGACTCAGTCCTATCGAATGACAGTCATCTCAAGGCATGGACATTTTGGTCAGTGACTGAATTGGTGAATTTGCTTGCCATTTTGCCTGTCATATTGAGTTTGCCCAATGTTTCAAAATTCAGGATCAATCGACGTCGATCGAAGGATATCTATCGCCTGAAAATCCACAAACTATTGCCAGTTGGTACGCTGTTTGCATCTTTTGCCTTGGGTATCATGCTTGGCGGCCCGGGCGCACTGGCCTTCCCTATTCCGGCGCTACTTTGGTGTGCCTTAAGTTATGGCATCTTCACGACCAGCATAATGACCTTGCTGTATAGCGGCTGGGTATTAATTTCCATGTCCCTGGGCTATCTGCCTATCTCTATCGTCAACATGAATTCACGGTCGATGTTGCTGTCCATACGCACAGGGGTCAGCATGCTGGCGCTGGCACCATTGACCGTAGCCAGTGTCATGGCAGCTCGTGAAGAACTTTTGCGCCATCTTGAGTACATTGCAGAGCATGATGCACTCACTGGTTTATTGAACCGACGCGCTTTTTATGAACGCGCCCTGAATCTGTTAGGCGAGCTTGCGCAGCAAGAAAAACCGGTAGCAGTATTGATGCTGGATATAGACAAATTCAAGGGCGTCAATGATAACTACGGGCATGCTGGCGGCGACCAGGTACTGGTAGCTTTTGCACGCATCGCCAGCTCAAGTTTGCGGGACGTTGATATGCTGGGTCGCATAGGTGGTGAAGAGTTTGCCGCCATATTGCCTAGCTGTGCTCATGAGGAAGCGGACAGGATAGCCCAACGCATACGCGTTAGTCTCGCCAATAAATCCATAGATATAGGTGATGGACAGCAAATCTCTGTGACCGTGAGCATAGGCTGCACTTTCGTCATCCGTGCCGTACAGGATATTGAAGCATTATTGGTAGTGGCTGACAAGGCACTCTATCGTGCCAAGGAAAATGGGCGCAATCGGGTTGAATATCATAATTTTGATGAAGTCAAAAATGACAATGGCCAGACCCCAAGTAAGCAGGCCTGATCATCATTTTAAAAATATCGTTCTTACTATACCTCCAGCCATTCTTTACGGATGTTTTCATTGGCCCGCAGATCGGCTGGCGTGCCTTCAAAAACGATGCTGCCGTGCCCCATGACATACACGCGCTGTGAGATTTCCAGGGCAATGGCGAGTTTTTGCTCCACCAGCAAGACCGATATACCTCGGTTTTTCAGTTCCTTCAAATACTCGGCCACCAACTCCACAATCTTTGGCGCCAGACCCTCTGTCGGTTCATCTATCATGATCAGATCAGGGTCCCCCATCAAGGTGCGGCATAAGGTCAGCATTTGCTGCTCGCCGCCCGACATCACACCTGCCTGGGTATTCCTGCGTTCACGCAGGCGTGGAAACATCTGGTACATATCTTCCATGCTCCAGCGCGGCTTGCTGTCTTTGGAGCGACCAGATTTTTCACCCAGCATCAAATTTTGCTCTACAGTCAGGCTAGGGAAAATGTCGCGATTTTCAGGTACGTAACCCAATCCCCTATGGGCAATCTGGAAAGCTTTCAGACCGATGATTTCTTCACCTTTGAACAAAATGGAACCTGTGGCATCAACCTGCCCCATGGTCGCCTTGACCGTCGTGGAACGACCGACACCATTGCGCCCCAGCAAGCTGACAATTTCACCAGGATGGACTTGCATGTCCACACCATGCAAGACATGACTCTTGCCATAGTAAGCATTCAGATTTTTAATCGTGAGCAAACTCATTCAACCTCCACCGGCGCATGACCACCCAGATAGGCGTCTTTGACTTTTTGATTATTACGAATATTGGCTGGAGTATCGCAGGCGATGACCTCGCCATAGACGACCACGGCAATTTTATCAGCCAGCCCAAAGACCACGCTCATGTCATGCTCTACCATCAGCAGGGATTTACCGACCGTGACTTTGCGTATCAATTCAACTGCCGCATCTGACTCAGAACGACTCATGCCGGCAGTGGGTTCATCCAACAGTATCACATCAGCACCACCAGCAATCGTGATGCCAATTTCCAGCGCCCTTTGCTCTGCATAGGTCAACAAACCAGCAGTCACGTTGCGTCTGCGCTTGAGGCCAATTTGCTCCAGCACAGCCTCGGCTCTTTCATGTGCATCCTTCAAGCCATTCAGCCTGTGCCAAAAAGAATATTTATACCCTAGCGACCACAATACGGCACAGCGCAGGTTTTCATACACTGACAGACGATGGAATATATTCGTGATCTGGAAACTACGTGAGAGCCCACGGCGATTGATTTCATATGGTTTCAGACTGGTAATGCTGTCGCCATTGAGCAGAATATCTCCTGAACTGATAGGGAAGCGGCCAGAAATCAGGTTGAACAAGGTGGACTTGCCAGCACCATTGGGGCCAATGATAGCGAAGCGTTCGCCCTTGGGCACCTGCAGGCTTGCCCCCCGGATGATTTCTGCGCTGCCAAAGGATTTGCGTACTTCTTTTAATTCCAGCGAAAAGCCTGTCATACTTGCACCCTCCGCATTTGCTCTTCAATTTCAGCATTGACTTCACCCCAATGCTGAGAGAAACCACCTTTCAGCCTGATGCAGGCAAAAATACCAAGGGCAATGACAAGCATCGTCATTGTCCACCAAACGCCACTGGCAGTGTCTATGGAAATGCCAAACATTTCTATGACCGCACTTTGAGTAGCCTCCAGTGTGCGCTGATACAGCATTTCTATCGCCAATATGACGCCGGCTGCGGTCACTGCAGCGGCCAGCACCAGTTTCCACATACTGGGCCATACCCGCTTGAACAGGCCGAATTTTGCTACCCGCAAATTCATCATAAGTATGCTGGCAACACCGCCAGGAGCGTACATGACGATCAGGATAAAAAAGACCCCCAGGTATAATTGCCAGGCTTTGGTTAAATCAGACAGCATCACGGTTAGAAACACTCCAAAAATCGCTCCTATCATGGGCCCGAAGAAAAAGCCCACACCACCAATAAAGGTGAACAGCAATACCGCTCCTGATCGCACTGCACTGACATTTTCCGCCGTCACGATCTCAAAATTAATGGCTGACAAACCACCGGCAATACCTGCGAAGAAGGCCGACAGGATTAACGTCATGTAGCGCACCCATTGCGTATCGTAGCCTATGAACTCAACACGCTCGGGGTTATCCCTGACAGCATTGACGATACGGCCCAAAGGTGTTTGCGTGAATGCATACATGCCTATGGTGCTGATGAATAGCCAAAAGGCAATCAGGTAATACACCTGAATTTGTGGACCATAAGTGATACCCAGAAAAGGCTGGCCTATGACGCGATTGGTAGAAATACCTCCCTCACCGCCAAAAAAGCTGGGAAACATCAGGGAACAGGCAAAAACCAGCTCCACCATGCCCAAAGTGATCATGGAAAAAGTGGTGCCTGATTTTTTGGTCGTGACATAGCCAAACAACACACCAAAACACATACCGGCGATACCGCCTATCAAAGGAATCAGCGTGATAGGAAAATGCAAGCTGCCAGCCGCCACCATATTCATGGCATGAATGGCAAAGAAAGCCCCCAGACCGGAATAAACGGCATGCCCAAACGACAGCATGCCCCCCTGCCCCAACAACATATTGAAGGAGAGGCCAAAGATCATGACTGTGCCCATTTGTGAGAGCAGAGACAATGAGCCGCCAGAGCTGAAGATCAAAGGCGCAAGAACCAGCAAGATCACAAAGCTGCCCCAGATAATCCAGCGTGCCAGATTGATAGGCTTGAATACTAAAGGTTTGCTCATCTTTTATCCTTCACGTGTGCCGAGTAAACCTCTGGGCCTGAAAATCAGGATGAGTACCAATAAGAGATAGGGCAAGATAGGTGCGACCTGGGCTATCGTCAGGCTCAACAAGGCATAAGCTGGTGCATTTACCGTAATCACCATCCCCAGTTTGGCAAACATGGTGACAAATGAATAATCAAGCGCCACGGCAAATGTCTGCAATACGCCTATCAATAGCGATGCCACAAATGCCCCCGCCAAAGATCCCATGCCACCAACCACCACCACTACGAAAATAATACTGCCGAGGGTAGATGCCATCCCCGGTTCAGTCACAAAGGCATTTCCCCCGACTACGCCTGCCAAGCCTGCCAGTGCGCAACCACCGCCAAATACCAGCATGAAAACGCGCGGCACATTGTGCCCCAGCGCCTCAACGGTATCGGGGTGAGTGAGAGCAGCCTGAATCACCAAACCTATGCGGGTACGTGTCAATAAGAGATAAATCGAGGCCAACATCAATAGCGCAACCAGCATCATGAAGCCGCGATAGATGGGAAAAGTCGTTGTGTACAAGGTGAACAGGGGGCCATCCAGAGATGCCGGGATAGGGTAAGGCACGGTAGATCTACCCCAGATCAATTGCACCAATTCGACAATCACGTATGAGAGCCCAAAGGTGAACAATAATTCTGGAATATGCCCATATTTATGTACCGAACGCAGACCATAGCGCTCTACCATGGCACCCAGCAAGCCAACGACTAGTGGTGCCAGAAACAAGGCTGGCCAAAAGCCGATTTTAATACTAATGGCATAGGCAAAATACGCACCCAGCATATAGAAGCTGGCGTGGGCGAAGTTGAGTACGCCCATCATGCTGAAAATTAATGTCAATCCGGATGAAAGCATGAACAACAGCAATCCGTAACTGACACCATTGAGCAAAGTGATCAGTGTAAATTCCACAGCGTAGACCCTTTTCAGAAAATTCTTGAACGATCGTACTATTTATAGTTAAAAAAAGAGAGTGCGCATGCTGGCACTCTCTTTTCATGTACTTAGCCTGGTCGTTTCATTTGGCATGAAGAAGGTTGTGATGCAACGAATGCATCTATCTTCTGGTTGGTTTTCCAACCCATGCCGGTATTTTCCTGATCAAATTTGACATCCTTGCCATTGGTTTTTACCCAGGTGGCGATATACAGCGGCTGCTGGATTTGATGATCGACTTTACGCATACTGTCATCGCCATTCAGGCTTTTGAAATTCAAACCCTCAAGCGCCAAGGCCACCTTGCCAGGCTCTATGGATTTGGCCTGTTTGACGGCCTGTCCCATAGCTGCCAGGACAGAGTAAGTCGCCATGGAATAATAGTCATCCTTGTATTTGGCCTTGAATCCTTCAATGATGTCTTTGCCGGCGAAAGTTTCATTGTTGGCATTCCAATAGCCTACATATTTGACACGGTCTATACCTGCAGCACCCATGGCTGTAGGCACGCCAGTAGTTGACGCATAATAAGTGTAGAAATTGGCTTTCAAATCAGCATCTTTGGCAGATTTGATCAGCAAGGCCAGATCGGCCCCCCAGTTGCCGGTAATAACCGTGTCTGCACCGGAAGCCTTGATCTTGGCGACATAAGGAGAGAAATCCTTGACTTGCCCAATAGGGTGAAGATCGTCACCGACGATTTGTATATCAGGACGCTTGCGTGCCAGATATTCCTTGGCTGCACGCGTCACCTGATGCCCAAATGAATAATTTTGGCCTATGATATAAACCTTTTGGATATTTTTGTCTGCCGCCATGAAGGTCGTCAAGGCTTCCATTTTCATATCCGAATTGGAATCAAAACGGAAATGCCAGAAACTGCATTTGCTGTTTGTCATATCAGGATCAACGGCAGCATGATTCAGGTAAATGATTTCTTTTCCTGGATTGCGCTCATTGTGCTTATTGACCGCGTCCAGCAATGCCAGGCCGACACCAGACCCATTACCTTGAGTGATATAGCGAAAACCTTTATCGATGACAGTTTTCAAGACATTCAGCGATTCTTGCGGGCTGCCTTTGTTATCAAAACCAACCACTTCAAACTTGTGTTCCCCCGCCCATTTTTCAGCATTCGCTTTGTCAGCAATATATTGATAGGAATTCAGAATATTTTGCCCAACTGGTGCAAAGGCACCTGACAGTGGATCGATATAGGCGATCTTGATGGTATCAGCCATCACTGCTGGTACGGCGAAGGATAAAGCGACTGCAGCAAGGCTGACACGTAAAGGAAATTTCATTTGTCTCTCTCCGGTATTCTCTTTGTTTGGAATCTAGATTTTTTCGTTTTATCGCTACTTCCAGGGCACATCACAATTCGCGCTGATGGTCCATGCCCTGCTCTTCCTATGCTGTTGGTAGTTTATATTCCTTGAATTGCTCCCTCAGTTTATTTTTCAAAATTTTCCCTGTCGCACCCAAAGGCAGGCTATCGATAAAGACGACATCATCGGGCAACCACCATTTGGCAACCTTGCCTTCAAAAAATTGCAGCAGCTCTTCTTTTGTGACTTCGGCACCTGTTTTTTTGACTGCCAGCAGCAAAGGGCGTTCATCCCATTTAGGGTGAAACACACCTATGCAGGCAGCCTGTAAAATCGCCGGATGCGAAACAGCAACATTCTCCAGGTCTATCGTACCTATCCACTCACCGCCGGATTTGACAACATCCTTGCTGCGGTCAGTAATTTGCATATAACCTTCAGCGTCTATGGTTGCTACGTCTCCAGTGGGGAACCAGCCATCCTGCAGCACATCACCGCCTTCATTTTTGAAATAACTCTGGATGATCCACGGGCCTTTGACCAGCAAATTGCCGTAAGTCTTGCCATCCCAGGGTAATTCCTTACCTACATCATCGACGATTTTCATGTCCACGCCGTACAAGACATGGCCTTGTTTCTGGAGTATGGCTTCTTTCTCTTCTTCCGCCAAATCAGCATGCTTGGCCATCAAGGTGCCAGCGGTACCCAAAGGCGACATTTCTGTCATCCCCCAAGCATGTACCACTTCCACACCATAGGTATGGCGCAAGGTTTTCATCATGGCTGGCGGGCAGGCTGACCCTCCAATCACAGTACGTTTGAAGGTCGAGAATTTCAAGTTATTTTGGGCCACATAGGTCAGCAAGCCCAGCCAGACGGTAGGTACGCCAGCAGAAAAGGTTACCTTTTCTTGCTCAAACAACTCGTAGAGAGATTTACCATCCAGATGCGGGCCAGGGAAAACCAGTTTGGCCCCATTCAAAGGTGCAGAGTAAGGCAAGCCCCAGGCATTCACATGAAACATGGGGACCACAGGCAGGACAGAATCCCGCGCTGATACATTCAAGCCATCGGGCAATGAGGAGCCATAAGAATGCAAGATGGTGGAGCGGTGAGAGTACAAGGCACCTTTAGGGTTACCTGTTGTGCCTGAGGTATAGCAAAGGCTGGAGGCAGAATTTTCATCAAACATAGGCCAGATATAATCATCACTATGAGCTTCGATTAAATCTTCATATGCCATCAGGTTCGGAATTTTGCTGTCGACAGGCAGTTTATCCCTGTCACACATCATGATATAGCCCTTGATACCCGGACAATGTGAGGCTATAGCTTGGACTATAGGCAGGAAGGTCATATCGAACAATAAATACTGGTCTTCTGCATGATTGGCGATATACACAATCTGTTCAGGATGTAGCCTTGGGTTGATCGTGTGTAAGACTGCGCCAGAACCAGAAACTGCATAATAGGCTTCCAGATGCCTGTAGCCATTCCAGGCCAGGGTGGCGATACGATCGCCGAGCTTAACACCCAGCTTGGCAAAAGCATTCGCCAGTTTTTTGGAGCGCTTATGACATTCGTTATAGTTATAACGATGTATATCCCCTTCCACCCTGCGGGAAACAATTTCATTCTTCCCAAAATAACGGTCAGCATGTTCAATGAGACTGGAAATAAGCATGGGCTTGCTCATCATTTGCCCCATTACGGGACTCATAGCATAAGACGACATTTGTTCTCCTGAAATCTGCAGCGTTATCGATTATTTTGGTATTTTGCTAATTTTCTGAATATTATTCTTTATTGATTTTTGTACGACCGTACTAATCCGTCAATCAGTATTTCTTTTGCAATGCACAAAGGATATCTTGTCCAGCTTCAACTTTTTTGTTTCCCCACAAACAAAAATGCGGAAGAAAAGCTCTTCCGCATCGCAACAATCAACAAATTTGCTTTGTCTCGAAAAGAGAGCTTCACTCCCTTTGACGGACACATTCTCTTAACGCTTTCCAGTTGCACCTGCTTCGCCGCACTCAAGTACAAAACCAGCACCCGCATCTTTGCCCAATACTTTGACTAAATAGGGCATGACTTCCTTCAGGGTAGCCAGCAAAGTCCAGGGTGGATTCAAGATAAACATGCCACTGCTATGCAAACCAAAACCATCCGGCGACGGGCCACTGATGGACAAAGTGACGTTTAGCCAGCTATTCGCTTGCAGGCGTTTGAGTTTTTCAGGAAGGGAGCGCGATTCCTGACGCTGTAACACGGGATACCAGACCGCAAAAGTACCAGTGGGGAAGCGTTTTATACCATCCTCAAGGCAGACCTTGACACGTCGGTAGTCATCCTTGACTTCATAGGGAGGATCGATGAGTACCATGCCACGGCGGGATGGTGGTGGCAGTAAGGCCTTCAGGCTTTCAAAGCCATCGCCAGCCGAGATAATGACACGCTTGCCCCTGACCGTCTGGCGCTTGCCCTGTTCAGCCGCATGGTTATCAAGCTTGCGGAAGTTTTCACTCAATATCTTGATTTCGCTGGGATGCAGTTCAAACAGGCGCAAGCGGTCTTGCTCACGCATGACGATATTGGCGCAATATGGTGAGCCAGGGTAGTAACGCATTTTACCGCTGGGATTGAGGCCCTTGATCAAATCCATATAGGAAGCCAAAGCCTCGGGGATATCTTTCCTGTCCCACAAAGGGGCTATACCAGTTTCAAATTCCGCATTTTTACTGGCATAGCCACTATCCAGTGCATACAAACCAGCACCTGCATGGGTGTCGATATAGGTATACGCCGTATCTTTTTGGCCCAGATAATCAAGCAACTGGATCAGGACAAAGTGTTTCAAAACGTCGGCATGATTACCGGCATGAAAGCCGTGGCGGTAGCTCAGCATAATAAAATCTTTCAAAAATGGATAGGCAACCTGCCATAGGCAAGTCACCCGAAATGGTAGCAAGCGAAAATGAAAAGCTAGTTCAGGCTACCCGCTTGCCGAGTATGATCAAATCGCGCTCTATGCCATCCAATGTCGCTACCCGTGGCATATTTGCCCAGGTCGCAAAATCAAATGCAGCAAATAACTTCAGACTAGGGACATTATGACCAAAAATAAAGCCTAGCAGAGTGTGAACCTTGATTTTAGGTGCATGGGCAATAGCCTGATTCAGGAAATAACGTCCCAAACCCTGACCACGTGCTGCTACATGCAAGTAAATAGACAATTCGGCAGTGCCTGAATAGGCAGGCCTGCCATAAAAATTTGAAAATGATAACCAACCTATGATCTGGCCATGTTGCTCGCATACCCAGAGCGGTCGTGACTCAGGCTGATGTTCATGAAACCAGGCATGACGCGACTCTACCGTCACCGGCTCGGTATCTGCGGTGACCTCACGAGAATCAATTGTGGAGTTATAAATCTCCACGATTTGTGGCAAATCCTCAAATTGAGCCAGTCTATGCGTAAATTCTGCAGCCATCTTCATCAAATCGTATGCGTGGCCCGGGAAGAACGTACTGCCGCGCCTAGCAATTCTTCTACACGCAAGCGTATCCTGGTGCCGCTTTCATCGTCCGGGAAATGTACACCTATGCCTTGCGACTTGTTATTACCAGCACCTGCAGGAGTGATCCAGGCCACCTTGCCAGCGATAGGGTATTTATTGGGGTCATCCAGGAGTGTCAAAATCAGATAAATCTCCTCACCCAGGCGATATGTCTTGTTAGTAGGCACAAAAATACCGCCATGCTTCAAGAAAGGCATGTAGGCTGCAAACAAGGCAGCTTTTTCTTTAATTGCCAGTGATAACACCGAAGGCCGATTCGGTGAAGGCATATTGAGCGGAGCACTAGGGTCTGCTGGTAAATCTGACATGTTCAGGCTTTCTCAATTCTTTAATCAAATAGTGCTGAGTATTCAAGCAGCATGTCTTCCAAAAATAATTTGGCCGACAAAGGATGGCTGGCTATCGCCTGTCTTTCATTGCAATTTTTGATGAATTGCTGCAAAGCTGACTCATCAACCTGCATGGACAAGGCTTTCAACTCTTTCTCATAGCGAGGATGATACCGGATTCTGCCACTTTGTTTATAGGAAAATATATCGTAGAGCCAACGTTGTAGCCAGCCAACGACGACGGGCATTTCCATTTTCTGCATCTTGTCTGCTGCTTTGAGGCTGAGTTCTGTACCTGGCTTGCTCAAAAAACGAATAAATTCATCGAGGTCAGCACGCAAATCTGAATGCGCCATATCCATAGCTGCCAAAGGAGCACCGCCCTGCTGTGCAAGCCAGACATCGGCGTCCTTGATCCCTTGTTTTTGCAACCATTCCAGGGCGACAGCAGCATCAGGCAAGCCCAGACCAAACTTGTGGCAACGCGACAAGATCGTTGGCAACAACCTGTCTATGCTATTCGAGACCAGAATGAATACCGTATTGGCATTGGGCTCTTCCAGCGATTTCAGCAAGGCATTTGCCGCTGGCACATTCAGCGCCTCGGCTGGATACAAGACGATGACGCGCCTACCGCTGCGATGGGTGGAAATATTCATGAAATCCGACAAGGCCCGGATTTGGTTGATGACGATTTCCTTGGAAGGTGCTTTACTGGCCTTACTGGTTTTAGCAGCAGGTTCCGCCTCCTCTCCTGCTGGTGCGTCTTCTTCATCCAGTAACTCTGGCCTGACGCGACGATAATCCGGATGGCTGTATTGTGCAAACCAGCCGCAGGACCCACATTGCTGACAGGCGTGCCCACCCTGCCCTGGGCTTTCGCAAAGCAGGGATTGCGCCAAATGCTCGGCAAACACAGTTTTACCTATGCCTTGTGGCCCATGCAATAAAAAAGCATGGGGCAAGCGCTGTCCCAAAGCCTGTATTTGCTGCCAGGCTTCTTCTTGCCAGGTATAAAGTGGGTGTCTCATATCACTGCATGCGCCGATTTCAGCAAGTCGTCGATCAAGACATCCAGCTGCAAACGAATTGCCTCTATGCTTTGCGTGGAGTCTATGATTCTGAAACGCTGTGGAAATTCTGCAGCCCTGCGCAGGTATTCACTGCGGGTAGCGGCGAAGAAATCGGCTTTTTCCTGTTCAAACTTGTCCAGATCACGTGTAGCATCCAGGCGGGCACGTGCCACTTCCAGAGGTACATCGAATAATAGCGTCAGGTCTGGCTGCAAATGCGGATGTACCCATTGTTCCAAGGCATTGAGTTTATCCAGCGATAAATTCCTGCCACCACCCTGATAAGCAAAGCTGGCATCGGTGAATCGATCTGAAATAACCCAGTCCCCCCGAGCGAGTGCAGGCTCTATGACTTGCGCGATATGTTCACGGCGCACGGCAAACATCAATAAAGTCTCTGTTTCCAGATGCATTTTTTGCTTTAAAAGCAATTCGCGCAAGGTCTCACCCAGCGAAGTGCCTCCTGGCTCACGGCTGCAAATGACTTTTACTCCATACGCTTGCAGTCTGTTTTGCAAACGCTCTGCCACATAGGCGATATGGGTGGACTTACCTGCACCGTCTATGCCTTCAAAGCTGATAAATTTTCCTGTGTGCTTCATTCTTAATTTTATTAATTAGCGTTGATACTTGTTCACTGCGCGATTATGGTCATTCAGGTTATCTGAAAACTGGCTGGTGCCATTACCACGCGCCACGAAGTATAAAGCATCACTGCGTGCTGGCGCCAAAGCCGCAGAAATCGATTCCATGCCAGGCAAGGCAATCGGCGTGGGCGGCAAGCCAACGCGTGTGTAGGTGTTATAGGGAGTATCGGTCAGCAAATCACGTTTATGTATCTTGCCCTGATAGCTCTCGCCCATACCATAAATAACGGTTGGGTCGGTTTGCAACAGCATACCCGTACGCAGGCGATTGACAAAGACCGAGGCTATCATAGGGCGCTCGGATTTTTGCCCGGTCTCTTTTTCTATGATGGAAGCCATGGTCAGCGCTTCATAACGATTCTTGTAGGGCAAGCCATCTGCGCGTTTTTTCCATGCGTCATCGAGTTTTTTCAACAATAGGCCATGCGCCTGCTGATATAGCTGGACATCGGTACTCCCCTTCGCAAAACGATAGGTGTCAGGAAAAAACAGTCCTTCAGCTTGCGGAAAATCAGGTGTGATCTTGCGCATCAGCTCAGTTTCGCTCAAACCCTGGGTTTCATGTTTGATTGCTGGATGTGCGTCGACCAGCTTGCGCATTTGCTGAAATGTCCAACCTTCTATGACTGCCAGGCTGGCCATGGAAAAGTCACCATTGACAATCTTATTGAGTAAATCAACGGGAGTTTTGCCTGCCTCTATCTCAAAAGACCCTGCTTTCATGCGATTAGCCTTGCCAAGTGTGCGTGCCAGTGCTTCTAACAGCAATGGTTGCACTGGCACCCCGGCCTCATAGACCTGACGCGATGCAGTACGTACGCTGCTACCTGGTTTAATGGTAAATTCCCGCGCTGCGCCCTCGCTGAAAATAGGGAGTTGCATCCAGTAATAGAAGCCACCACCTGCGGCCAGCGCAAGTAAAATCAATAATACAAATAGTTTTTTTATGAAACCCATGTAGGCAGCTTAATCAAAATTGAGGGAGTTCTGACGAGATTTTGCAGACACTACTATAATTCGCCTGAACAGGTGCAGGCGGTATTGTAAAGCCAGCGCAGACATTAAGCGAATCAGCAAATAAGAGTGAGTATATCAATATGACGTGGGAAGACTTTTTATCCAACCAGGGCGCATCGCTTGAAGACTTGAGCACTTCCGGTTTCGTACCGCATTGGCAGTCAGATGCCCTGCAGACAGGATTTATTGCTCCTTTGACCGATCTTGGCCTGATTCGTGTCACTGGTGAAGACGCAGCCTCATTTTTGCATAATCAATTAAGCAACGACGTTGAGCATTTGGGTGCTAGTGAACTGCACCGCGCTGCCTATTGCACTCCCAAAGGACGTATGCTGGCCAGCTTTGTGTACTGGAGAGATGGTCAGGATATTATCCTGCAGCTATCAAAAACCATACAAGCAACAGTACAGAAACGCTTGCAAATGTTTGTTTTACGGGCCAAGGCCAAATTACACGATATCAATGCTGAATACGTCGTTTTGGGGCTGGGCGGAACTGCTGCCTCAGCAGCACTGCAAGAATGGTTCCCCGAGCTGCCATCCAAAGTTGACAAAAAGCTGAGTAATGAATATGGCAGCCTGCTGCGCATGGTCGATGCCAATGATGCACCGCGTTATCAATGGATAGTACCGCTGGAAATTGCCCAGCAAGCCTGGCCAAAATTAAGCACCGAGTTAAAGGCCGTGAACACCAGCGCTTGGCGTGTGACTGAGATTCAGGCGGGCATTGCCATCGTCATCGCCAGCACACAAGAGAAGTTTGTCCCTCAGATGATCAATTTTGAACTCATAGGTGGTGTGAATTTTAAAAAAGGTTGCTATCCAGGCCAGGAAATAGTCGCACGCAGCCAATATCTGGGCAAACTCAAGCGCCGTATGGCAATAGCATTGGTGCACGCGAAAAATGTAGCAGCAGGAACAGAAGTATTTAATAGCGATGATGTCAGCCAGCCTTGCGGCATGATCGTTAATGCAGAACAACATCAGGAAGACAGTTCGCTGGTGCTGATAGAAATGAAGCTGGCCGATCAGGAAAGTGGTCAACTGACCTTGGATTCGGCCACTGGCGCAGCAATAGAATTGCTTCGTTTGCCGTATGAGATTACCGATATTACGCAGTAATTATACAAATTCGCGAAATAAAGAATCAAAGACAGGCATATGAATTGTTATATCTATTTTAAAGCTGCCGCTGATAAAGAAGCTGAAGTGCTGCAACAAGAACAGTTGTTGCAAAACCTGATGCATCAGGCTAACCAGCAAAGGCCAGGCTTGCAGAGACGTCCAACGGAACAGGATGGCATGCATACCTGGATGGAAGTTTATCATCAGGTCGCGTCTGATTTTGAGCAACGTCTAGAGCTGGCTTATGCACAAACTGGATTGCAGCAATTACAGTCTGGTGAGCGACATATGGAATATTTTATGGATGTAAACTTATGTGCCTGATCGTCTTTGCCTGGAAACTGATACCCTGCACACCTTTTGTGTTTGCTGGTAACCGTGATGAATTTTATGATCGGCCATCTGCAGCAGCTGATTGGTGGCAAGACAACCCCAGAATATATGCGGGGCGCGACTTGCAATCTGGTGGCACCTGGCTGGGTATGAGTACACTGGATGGCGCAGATAGCCTGACCAGCAAATTTGCCGCGATTACCAATATCCGCGCACCTTCCGAAAGACGGGAAGATGCCCCATCGCGCGGCGAACTGGTTGCCAATTATCTTAAGAGTGATATGAGCGCGCAAGAGTACATTGCCAGTATTCGCGATACCGTCGCGGACTATAACGGTTTCAATTTACTGATCGGTGATAAGGAAGACTTGATCTGGTTTTCCAACCGCAATCAGGATGATGTACGCAATGGCCAGCCCCTCCCCCCTGGCATCTATGGCATTTCGAATGCCTCGCTGGATACCCCCTGGCCTAAAGTCGTCCGTACCAAGGCAGAATTTGCCAGCATGATATGCCAGCGCGCCCCGGTAGATGCCTATTTTGAAGTGTTGGCCAACACCACCCCCGCCCCCGATTGCCGCTTGCCTGATACTGGTATTTCTTTCGAGATGGAGCGCTTATTGTCCTCGCCCTGCATAGTCTCACCCAATTATGGCACCAGAGTTTCTACGGTAGTCAAAGTTCACAAAGACTATCCGGCGGAATTCCATGAAAAGCTGTTGCGCTGAGTAGCATTCAATATCTGGCCTGATCGCCATTCATTGCTAGTCAGGCCTTATACTTTTTCGAGTTTGGCTTTCCACAACAAAGCTGCCGCCAGCAACTTTAATATGCAGGGTAAAGCTGCATACGCCAGTGTCAGCGCCTGCAAGCCCTTGGGACTTGCCACACCAGGTATATAGCCCAAGTATTCCAGTACTGGCAAAGCTAAGCCTGCTGCCACGGCCAGATTCATCTTGCTAGCCCAGTTCCAGACGCCAAAATAGCTGGCTTCGTTTTTTTCACTATGCCCTGCTGCATGGATGACGCCTGCCAGCAAAGCCGGTGGCAAAGCCAGATCAGCTCCCAGGCTAATACCTGAAAAAATGCAAATCAGAGCAAAAGCCCAGGCATCGCCAGCACCCAGTGCAAGCACGCCAACAAAACTGAGTACTGACAGCAACATCGCAAACAGCCACGCTTTGACTTCTCCTTTTCTTTGGGCAAGGTGAGTCCAAAAAGACATGGATAAAGCAGCCGCCAGAAAATACATCAGCAACAACACACCGGACAAATGTGCCAGATGCAAGCGGTCGTTAGTAAAAAACAGAAACAGGGTTGCCGGTATGGCAGCGGCTATGCCATTGACAACAAATACCAAAAACAAGGCTTTGAAGCTGCGATTGGCGAATAGATGACGCAAAGATAGCGGGACATGATCCGCTTCTGTCACACCCGACTTTCGCGGCGTATGGCGTATCAAAAGCCACGCCGTGATCAACAAACTAAAACTCAAGATACCAGACAATATTGTGACATTGCCAAACTGGATGATGGTGGCCGTGGTGATCACACCTACCAGACCACATGCCTCCCGTACACTGGTCAGCCTGACTCTTTGACCAGGCTCTTGCGTCAGGGATGCACCCCAACTCTGGTAAGCAATACTGGCCAGGCTGAATCCGGCATATACAACCACCAGTGTCACGAAGAACCAGAGGAAAGCAGGATTGCCTGACAAGTGAGGAGGATGAAATAGTCCAATGAAACCAATTATCAAGAATGGCAATGCCAAAGCTATATACGGCGCGTAAGTACGGCTCTGTGGCCTGCGGTCTATCACTGCACCTAGAAAAGGGTCAATGAAGGCATCCATGATACGGGTCAGCAATAATGCCGTGCCTATTGCCGACAAAGACATGCCCAGGCGGTCGGCATAAAATTGTGGCACATAGACATAGATGGGCAATGCCACCATCGCCAACGGAAAACCAAACATGGCATAGGGCAGCAACTGCGATAGGGAGAGGCGCGGCATGTTGCCCTGTTTATCCTGTTTATGCAAAGAAAAAGCATGGTCATTATTGTATGGCCACGCTTTTTCGTTTGAAGCCTGGTGATTTAGCTCAGTTCTTCCAGGCGCAACTTCGTCACAGCACCAAAGACGGAATCGAGTTTTTCTATTTTCTCTATCGCCGCGACGATATTTTTTTCCTTGGTCTGATGTGTCAGGATAATGATATCTGTCTGCGTTTCACCTTCAGCCGGTTCTTTTTGCAGCATGGCATCGATGGAGATCGTCAAATCTGCCAGGATACGCGTGACATCAGCCAGAACACCAGGTTTGTCTGCTACGTGCATACGCAGATAATAACTGGTGACGATTTCTGCCATCGGCAAGACTGGCAAATCGCTGAGAGAATTAGACTGGAAAGCCAGGTAAGGTACGCGATGCTCAGGATCAGCTGTTGCCAGGCGCGTGATGTCAACCAGATCAGCAATCACTGCAGAAGCGGTAGGCTCGGAACCTGCGCCCTTGCCATAGTACAGCGTCGCGCCCACTGCATCACCATGCACCAGTACCGCATTCATGGCACCTTCCACGTTGGCGATCAGACGTTTTTCTGGGATCAGGGTTGGATGCACACGTAGCTCTATGCCAGCTTCAGTGCGCTTGCTGATACCCAGCAATTTGATGCGGTAACCGAGTTCTTCTGCATAACGGATATCACTGGCTTGCAGCTTGGTGATACCTTCGACATGGGCTTTGTCAAACTGCATGGGGATGCCATAGGCAATTGATGCCATGATGGTGGCTTTATGTGCAGCATCGACGCCTTCGATATCAAAAGTAGGATCTGCCTCTGCATAACCCAGTTCTTGCGCCTGTTTTAGCACAGTGGCAAAGTCCAGACCCTTGTCACGCATTTCAGACAAGATGAAATTGGTCGTGCCATTGATGATACCGGCGATCCACTGTATGCGGTTGGCAGTCAGACCTTCACGCAAAGCCTTGATGATAGGGATGCCGCCAGCAACTGCGGCCTCAAACGCAACCATCACGCCTTTTTGTTCTGCAGCCTTGAAGATTTCATTACCATGCGTGGCCAGCAAAGCTTTGTTAGCAGTGACAACATGCTTGCCATTGGCAATCGCTTTCATGACCAGGTCTTTGGCGATGCCATAGCCGCCTATCAATTCGATGACGATATCGATATCCGGGTTAGTGACAACCAGATTGGCATCATTGACGACTTCACATTCACCATTGGTCAACTCACGTGCCCGCTCAACGTTCAGGTCTGCCACCATGGCAATCTCAATCGAGCGACCTGCGCGACGCGTAATCTCTAATTGATTGCGCTTCAAAACGTTGAAAGTGCCGGAGCCGACAGTGCCTATGCCTAACAGGCCTACTTTGATGGGTTTCATAAGTTTTCTAAACAGTAAAAAATGAAAATTTCAGGACTTTCGCAAAATTGTCCCAGCAAGGCATGACGACGAAGGCAGTACAAATTGTACGACTAGGAGTCATAACGCCGCTGGGGCGGTTTTGCGCAAGTACTGCTAATTGGTGCCGTGACGCTTTCGGTAGGACTCTAAAAAGTTAGCTATACGTCCGAAAGCATCTGTCAAATCATCCGTATTGGGCAAGAACACCACACGGAAATGGTCGGGATTGATCCAGTTAAATCCCGTTCCCTGTACCAGCAACACACGCTGCTCGGTCAGCAGTTCGTGGATAAACTCCTGGTCATCCTTGATGGGGTACATCAAGGGGTCCAGTTTAGGAAACATATACAGCGCAGCCTTGGGTTTGACGCAAGTCACACCAGGAATTGCCGTCAACAGCTTGTGCGCCAGATCACGTTGCTTGAGCAAACGTCCACCGGGCCCAACCAGGTCATTGATACTTTGGTAGCCGCCAAGCGCCGTCTGGATGGCAAACTGCCCTGGCGCATTTGCACACAACCGCATGGAGGCTAACATATTCAAGCCTTCAATATAATCCTTGGCATGACGTTTTTCTCCAGATACCACCATCCAGCCTGCGCGATAGCCACAAGAACGGTAATTCTTGGAAAGCCCATTCAGCGTCAGGAACAGTACGTCATCGGCCAGCGAGGCAATGGAGGTATGCTCTTCGCCATCATACAAAGTCTTGTCGTAAATTTCATCTGCAAAAACGATGAGCTGGTGCTGCCGTGCCACTTCTACTATCTGCTGCAAGACCTCGACCGGGTACAAGGCACCAGTCGGATTATTCGGATTAATAACGACGATGGCCTTGGTATTGGGTGTAATCTTGCTCTTGATATCGTCAATATCCGGCATCCAGTCTGCACTTTCGTCGCAGACATAATGCACAGGCTTGCCGCCAGACAGGCTGACAGCTGCCGTCCACAATGGATAGTCAGGCGCGGGCACCAATACTTCATCACCACTATTGAGCAAGGCATTCATGCCCATGACGATCAGTTCTGACGCGCCATTGCCGATATAGATATCTTCTATGGTCACACCACGGATATGCTTTTCCTGGGTGTAATGCATAATCGCTTTGCGCGGTGCAAACATGCCTTTGGAGTCGGTATAACCGGCTGCATTTTGCATATTGCGTATCATATCCTGCACGATTTCATCCGGCGGATCAAAGTTGAAGACGGCCAGATTACCGATGTTCAGCTTGATGATCTTGTGGCCTTCATCCTCCATCTGCTTGGCTTTTTCCATGACTGGGCCACGGATGTCATAACAAACGTCTGCTAGTTTTTGTGATTTTTGTATAGGTCGCACCGCTGCAATCCTTGATAATATTCGTGAGTTGGCAACATCCACATTTACAAGCTAAGCTGAAAGCAGATGAAAGCCCACAATACAGAAAAAGCGCAATACAGAAAATGCTGCACTGCCGAACGTTCCATTCTGCACAAAGCGCCGAATTTTATCAATCAGAACTTAGCAAAAGCTGAACTCGCTAGTGGATTTGCATGAATAGAGTCGCAGCATGTATCGTAAATGAGGGTTTTACCACCTAATAAGCTTATCCAGGCGCAGATAAAGAGAACAAAAAGTGCTGCATCTGTCATAAAGCCTTGAACACTGAATAAGAAACCATCATGAAAAAACTCTTGCTTTCCGTAGTATTGACATTCACGTTCCTGGGGAATGCCTGTTCACAAAACGTCCTGGAAGCGATTGCCATTGATAGTGGTGGCAGACTAAGCGCCAGCCTTCTCGTCCTGGAAACTGGGCAAAGCCTATGGATATTGCCGGATGCGCCAGCACCCATGCAAGGTGTGAGCAAGTTACCTATCGTCATGGCAGCATTGGCAGCTGTGGATCAAAACAAGTTCAAGCTGGATCACAAGATCATCGTTAGCAAAGAAGACTTGCTCAATGAAGAACAACATAGCTTGTTACGCGACGAACACCCCGACGGCAATTTTAGAATCACCTTGAAAGAACTCATGCATCACGCCATCGCAGATAGCGATGGCACAGCCAGCGATGTCTTGTTGCGTTTGCTGGGTGGGCCAAATGCAGTCATGCAATATCTGGCACAACTGGGAATACAAGAGATCAAGATCATTGATACTGACAAGGAAATGGCAAAATCCTGGAATATGCAGTACCGCAATGTGGCCACACCCAAAGCCATGATCAAGCTGTTACAAGCTTTTCAGCAAGGTAAAGCGCTCAGTCCCAAAAGTCATGATTTGCTCATGCAATGGATGACCGACATTGACACCAAGACTGACACCAAGCCCAGTCCGGGTCGCATAAAAGGCTTGCTGCCTGCAGGCACACCTGTCGTTCACGTCAGCGGTAATTCGCCCCCTCGCGGCAGCTTGACCCCTGCCCATAATGACGTAGGTATTGTGACTTTACCAGATGGTCACCATATGGCAGTTGCCGTCTTTATCACTGACAGTACGGCACCGCATGTCTCCCGCGACCTCACCATCGCCAAAATTACACGGGTAGGATGGGATGCCTGGGCAAAAAAATAAGCCTGAAATCGCAAGGATAGTATGAGCAGGAATAAAAAACGTTACAATGCGCCACTCATTTCAGCCCCAACCTTTGAGCTATATCGATGAAGTTGCATTCTACCCCTACGCAGCAATACCAGACCATCACTGCCTATGAACGAGACAGTGTAGAAATTAATGCAATTACCTATACCCACAGCCTGATCGTGCTGCCGGAAACCAAGCCCCAACAATGGTCTGCCACCAGTTTTGAGCATTTGAATAATGCTGACTTCGCCCAAATCGAAGCCACAGAGCCAGATGTTGTCATTTTAGGCACAGGCAACAAACAGCGCTTTGTGCGCCCCAGGTTGACGGCTGCTCTGGCTGCGAAACGCATAGGCGTGGAATGCATGGACAATCAGGCGGCTTGCCGGACATACAATATATTGATGGCAGAAGGCCGCAAGGTTGCGCTGGCGCTGATTATGGAAGCTGCATGAACCACACCTCCCCTTACGATTCACCGCGTACCTTATGGGCGCTGACCATCGCCTTTTTAGTGATCTGGTTTTACATGCTGGGCGCAAGAACCCTGGTGCCGACGGATGAAGGCCGCTATGCCGAAATGGCGCGTGAAATGCTGGCCTCTGGCGACTGGATTACCCTGCGCCTGAACGGCATCAAGTATTTTGAAAAGCCTCCGCTGCAAAACTGGATGAATGCACTGACCTTTACCATCTTCGGTCTGGGGGACTGGCAAGCACGTCTTTGGACAGGTTTGAATGGCTTGCTGGGTGTTGCTGCTGTAGCATACACAGGCAGCAAAATATTCAATCGCCGCATAGGTATTACGTCGGCATTGGTGTTGGGTTCCAGCTTCTACTGGGCAGGTATGAGCCATGTCAACTCATTGGACATGGGCTTGTCTGGTATGATGACCTTAAGTCTGTGTGGTTTGCTGGTGGCGCAAAACGCTAGTAAAGATAGTAGGACCGAGCGTAATGCCATGCTGGTATGTTGGCTGGGCATGGCATTGGCCACCATGTCCAAGGGTTTGATAGGTTTCGTCCTGCCCGGTGCTGTGCTGGTGATCTATACTGCAGTGACACGTGATTTGCGTTTATGGACACGCCTGCATATGGGCAAAGGCCTGGTCTTGTTTTTTGCTGTGACTGCACCCTGGTTTATCTTGATAGCACTGAGAAACCCTGAACATCCACACTTCTTCTTTATTCACGAGCATTTTGATCGTTTCACCAGTGACGTGCACAAACGCGGTGGTGCCTGGTATTACTTCTTCCCTTTTCTTATTTTGGGCATAGTTCCCTGGCTGGGTACACTCTTGCAAGGCTTATGGTCCGGCGTACGTGATAACAATCCTGGCTTTCAGCCACGCAAGATGCTGCTGATTTGGGTGGCGTTCCTGTTTTTCTTTTTCAGTATCTCTGGCTCCAAATTGCCTGGTTATATCTTGCCGGTATTTCCGGCACTGGCACTGCTGATCGCCTGGCATTTTGAACAAGCCGGTAATCGCCCTGCCAAATTGGCCGCTGTGTCGTTGGTCTTGATAGGCATTGCGGGCCTGGCAGGTTTAAGCGTTTACTTAAAAACACTGGATGCCAACACGGATGCAATTGACCATGCATTGGCCATCAATTACGCCCCCTGGTTAGCAACGGCTTCAGCACTTTGCATCGCTGGCGGCCTGCTAGCCTGGTTTATGGCGCACAAGAATGTTGCGAGCAAAGACTGGTCTCTTATTGTCTTGGCAGCGGCTGGCTTTCTCGCGGGACAAATTGCCTTTCTTGGACACGATCCCTGGGGCAAGTATATTGCTGGCAGCAACTATATCCAATCGATTAAGACTGAACTGACGCAACCTGACACACCTATTTATGCAGTCGGACGCTATGAGCAGGCTTTACCATTTTATCTACAAAAAACCACTATTCTGGTCGAGTTCCCTGATGAAATGCAATTCGGTCTTGAGCATGAACCACAATTATGGATACCCAAAAGAGAAGATTTCATCGTGCAGTGGCAAGCACACCAGGACAAGGGTGAAGCAGCTATCGCCATTTTGCGCAATGATATTTATGAGATCCTGAAAAAAGACAATTTCCCCATGCGGGTAATTGCCCAGGACCCACGCCGGGTTATCGTCGCCAATCTGGTCAATAAAAACAAATAAATCATTATGAATATCAATACTTTTGGCTTCATCTTCACTGGCATCATGCTCAATGCTGTGGCACAGCTCCTGCTCAAAAAGGGGACGAACGCGATAGGCGCAATCCACCTGACTGCTGAAAACTGGTTTTCCACAGGCTTGCAACTGGCAACACAGTTACCCATCATTGGCGGCCTGACTTGTTATGTCTTTTCAGTCGTCGTCTGGATTATTGGTTTGTCACGGGTCGATGTCAGCATCGCTTATCCCTTATTATCCTTGGGCTATATCGTTAATGCCATCGGTGCCTGGTATTTCCTGGGGGAAGTCATGTCCCTGCAAAGAATGCTGGCAATCGGCGTCATCATCATAGGCGTAGCTTTGCTGGTAAAGAGCTGAATTACTGCATTAGGCCACATCTCATATTCCACAAGAATAGTTCTGTTTTATTGAAAGGTTCACCATGAGTGACGCATCCACATTTTTGCCATTCACCAAACCAACTATCGATGAAGAAACCATCGCAGCCGTCACCGAAGTCTTGCGTTCTGGATGGTTGACGAGTGGACCCAAGGTGCAGGCACTGGAAGCACAATTATCTGAATATTTTGGTGGTCGCCCTGTGCGCACTTTCAATTCCGGCACCTGCACCATGGAAATTGCCCTGCGTATAGCTGGCATAGGCGCAGGCGATGAAGTTATCACCACACCAAATTCATGGGTGGCGACCGCCAATGTCATCATAGAAACTGGTGCGACGCCTGTGTTTGCTGACATTGATCCAAAAACACATAATATTGATCTCGACAAAGTCGAAGCAGCGATCACGCCACGTACCAAGGCGATTATTCCCGTGCATATGTGCGGCCTGCCTTGCGATATGGACAAGTTGTATGCCATCGCCGACAAATACAAATTGCGCGTCATTGAAGATGCAGCCCAAGCCATAGGTTCCAGTTGGAAAGGCAAGCGCATAGGCGCTTTTGGTGACTTTGCTTCATTTAGCTTCCAGGTCAACAAAAACATCATGACGGGCGAAGGTGGTTGCCTGGTCTTGAACAATGCAGAAGAAGTGCGCCTGGCAGAAAAATACAGACTGCAAGGCGTAACGCGCAGTGGCCTGGACGGTATAGACGTTGATGTACTCGGTGGCAAATACAATATGACCGATATTGCCGCTGCCATAGGTCTGGGCCAAATGAAGCATCTGACAGAGTTCAATGCCAAGCGCGCGGCCTTAGCACAGCATTACTTCACGAGCTTTGGTACTGACTTTGAACAAAAGACAGGTGCAGAGTTACCCGTTGCCGACTTTGAAAACAGTAACTGGCATATGTTCCACCTGGTCTTGCCAGAAAGCGTTAATCGCGCAAGCTTCATGCAGCAAATGCTGGATCAGCAAATTGGCCTGGGTTATCACTATCGTGCCATCCATTTGTTCAGTATGTACCGCGAGCGCGGCTTTACCGATGGCATGTTCCCGATTGCAGAACGCATAGGCAAACAAATTGTTACTTTGCCATTATTTCCTTCAATGAACACAGAAGATGTCGAAAGAGTCGTGTCTGCGGTAAAATCCTGCCTTCTCTGAAATCGGCAGAACAATACCAATGAAACCCGAACTCTCTGTTGTCATACCCGTCTACAACGAAGAAGCTGGCCTGGCCAAGCTGTTTGAGCGCTTATACCCAGCGCTTGATGCACTGGCAGCGCGTGGCGTCAGCTATGAAATAGTCTTTGTCAACGATGGCAGCCGCGATAACACGCCTGCTTTGCTGGCTGACCAGTATCGTTTGCGCCCCGATGTAACTCGTGTTGTACTGTTCAATGGCAATTACGGCCAGCACATGGCGATTCTGGCCGGTTTTGAAGCTACACGTGGTGAGATCGTCGTCACCCTGGATGCAGATTTGCAAAATCCGCCAGAAGAAATTGGTGCCCTCGTCGATAAAATGCGTGAAGGCTATGATTACGTGGGATCCATACGCCGTAAGCGTCAGGATTCTGCCTGGCGCACTTATGCATCCAAGGCGATGAATCGTTTCCGCGAAAAAATCACGCGCATCAAGATCACGGATCAAGGCAATATGCTGCGCGCCTATGACCGCAATGTGATTAACCTCATCAACCAGTGCAGCGAGGTGAATACCTTCGTTCCTGCCCTGGCATATACTTTTGCCCGTAAGCCTACAGAAATCACGGTTGAACATGAAGAACGTTCGGCTGGCGAATCGAAATATTCTATCTATAGCCTGATACGCCTGAATTTTGATTTGATGACGGGCTTTTCCATCATGCCTTTGCAATGGTTTTCCATGTTGGGTATGGTCTTGTCCGTCTTATCTGGTGGCCTGGTGCTACTCTTGCTGGTGCGCCGTTTTGTACTGGGTGCTGAAGCCGAAGGCTTGTTCACCCTGTTCGCCATAGCCTTCTTCCTGATGGGCGTCATTTTGTTTGGTATAGGCTTGCTCGGTGAATATGTAGGTCGCATTTACCAGCAAGTGCGCGGTCGCCCGCGTTATGTGGTGCAAACCATACTTGAGCAATCCAGCGCAGATTTGCCTGAAGTTAATTAAGAAAGCAGAGATGACACCATCAGCATCCCCTGCAAAAGCAGTGGTTTTTGCCTATCACAGCGTCGGTGTACGTTGCATCAAGACTTTGCTGGCACGTGGCGTAGACGTCAAACTGGTCGTTAGCCATACTGACAACCCGGCAGAAACCATCTGGTTTGAATCCGTTGCCGATCTTTGTCGTGAGCAAGGCATACCTTGCATCACTCCTGACGATCCAAAATCAGCTGAGCTGAAAGAACAAGTGGCAGCTATAGCGCCAGATTTCATTTTCAGCTTTTATTATCGCCACATGCTGCCGCTGGATGTATTGGCGCTGGCAAAACGTGGCGCTTACAACCTGCATGGCTCCTTGCTGCCTAAATACCGTGGTCGTGTACCTGTCAATTGGGCTGTATTACATGGTGAAACTGAAACTGGTGCCACCTTGCATGAAATGGCCTTAAAGCCTGATGCAGGCGACATTCTTGCTCAAGTATCAGCGCCTATTTTGCCGGACGACACAGCCTATGAAGTATTTGGTAAATTGACTGTGGCTGCTGAACAATGTCTGTGGAATGCCCTGCCAGATTTGATCGCAGGCACGGCCAGACGCTTACCTAATGATTTGTCAACTGGTAGCTATTTCGGTGGCCGCAAACCAGAGGATGGACGTATCCACTGGGAACAGACTGCACAGCAGGTGTATAACCTGCACAGAGCCGTTGCCCCGCCCTACCCCGGTGCGTTTACGGATCAGGCTGGCCAGCGTTTTGTTATCGGAAAAGCACGCTTATCCAAATCTGGTACGGCAAATTTGCCGACAGGCTTACATGTAGTAGATAATAACGTCCTTGGCGTGTGCGGCGATGGCCGGGCACTGCATATTATTGAATTGTTAATGGATGGCAAAATTGTGGGCACGCAAGAATTGGCGTCCCTATTGAAGCAAACGGCATAAGCCTTTGTTTTGCGCATCTGAACTGGCAATCAACATTTACTTTAAAAAGAATTCATTATGAAAAAAGTCCTCATTCTCGGCGTGAACGGTTTTATCGGTCACCATTTGTCCAAGCGCATTCTGGAAACCACAGACTGGGAAGTGTATGGCATGGACATGCAAACCGAGCGTCTGGGCGACATGATCAACCATCCACGCATGCATTTCTTTGAAGGTGACATCACCATCAATAAAGAATGGGTTGAATATCATGTCAAGAAGTGCGACGTGATCCTGCCGCTGGTGGCGATCGCTACACCTTCCACATACGTAAAACAGCCTTTGCGCGTGTTCGAACTGGATTTTGAAGCCAACCTGCCTATCGTCCGCTCCGCTGCAAAATATGGCAAACACCTGGTGTTCCCATCCACTTCTGAAGTCTATGGCATGTGCCATGATGACGAATTCGATCCAGAAGAATCTGAACTGATTTGTGGTCCTATCAATAAACCGCGCTGGATTTATTCTTGCGCCAAGCAATTGATGGATCGCGTGATCTGGGGTTATGGCATGGAGGGCTTGAACTTCACCCTGTTCCGTCCATTCAACTGGATCGGTGCTGGCCTGGACAATATCCACACACCTAAAGAAGGCAGCTCACGCGTGGTGACGCAATTCTTTGGCCATATCGTCCGTGGTGAGAATATCTCTCTGGTCGATGGCGGTGCGCAAAAACGCGCTTTCACTTATATCGACGATGGTATCGATGCCTTAATGCGTATTATCGATAACAAAAATGGTGTAGCCAGCGGCAAGATCTACAACATCGGTAACCCGACCAATAATTTCTCCATCCGCGAACTGGCTCACATGATGCTGGATCTCGCTGCTGAATACCCTGAGTACGCGGAAACAGCCAAAAAAGTAGAACTGACAGAAACTACTTCTGCAGCCTACTATGGCAAAGGCTATCAGGACGTGCAAAACCGCGTTCCAAAAATAACCAATACCTGTGAAGAACTGGGTTGGAAACCAGTGACAACCATGCCAGACACCATGCGCAATATTTTTGACGCTTACCGCAGCCAGGTAGCCGAAGCACGCGCCTTGATGGACTAATACTGGACTACATGCCTACCATCGTTCTCAAGATCGACGTCGATACTTATCGCGGCACTAAAGAAGGCGTACCTAATCTGGTGCGCATTCTTAAAAAACACAATGCAGGCGCAACTTTCCTGTTTTCTTTAGGCAAGGACCACACGGGCTGGGCTTTGCGCAGGGCATTTCGCCCTGGTTTTTTCCAAAAAGTGTCGCGCACCTCAGTCCTAGAACATTATGGTTTCAAGACCCTGATGTATGGCGTTTTCTTGCCAGCCCCGGATATCGGTAGCTGCACGACAGAAATGCAGGCCGTGCGTGATGCTGGTTTTGAGTGTGGCATTCACACCTGGGACCACGTAGTCTGGCAAGACAATGTGCGGGTACGTGACCTGGACTGGACACGCAAACAAATGCAGCAAGCCCATCAGCGCTTCCAGCAAATTTTTGGTGCCACACCAAAAACCCATGGTGCGGCTGGCTGGCAAATGAATGATCACGCCTTTGCCCAGCTTGACCAGTTCGGCATGCAATACGCATCTGATGGGCGCGCCGTGCTCAATGAAGATGGCAGCCTTAGCAATCCGAAGGCTGGCCCTTACCGCCTGCAAGTAGGTGGCAATGCCATGTCCTGCATACAGATGCCGACTACCCTGCCCACACTTGACGAGTTGCTGGGACGAGACATCGCGGGCAATGTCATTAGCGAGTCAAATATCGCTGCGAATATACTGGGACTGACAGCAACTCCCAAAGATCATGTATTTACCTTACATGCAGAGCTTGAAGGACAGAAACTCGCCCCCATATTCGAGGAATTGCTGACAGGCTGGCACAAGCAAGGTTATCGTTGTATTTCCATGGCGGACTACTATGCGTCCATCAAGAACAGTGACTTACCGACACGTCCATTGTCATGGGCAAGCTTGCCAGGTCGTTCCGGAGAACTGGTCGCCCTGATCTAGTCAGTCAGCAACATTTCTCCACCCCTAACCAAGGAGATGAAAGTGGCTGAGACCCCTTCCGCACTACACTGCCAGGTACCAGAATTTTCCGCCGTCATGACTGGCGGCAAAGCGTTTCAATTAAGTGAGCATATTGGTAAAAATATCATTATTTATTTTTACCCCAAAGACAACACGCCAGGCTGCACCACGGAAAGCATCGCCTTCCGTGACTTGCACCCACAATTCCAGCAAGCTAATTCTGTCGTTTTTGGTGTCAGTCGTGACAGCCTGCGCTCTCACGACGGATTTAAAAATAAATTAGACCTGCCTTTCGAACTGATTTCTGACCCTGACGAAACCTTATGCCTGTTGTTCAATGTCATGAAAATGAAGAACATGTATGGCAAACAAGTGCGTGGCATAGAACGCAGCACATTTGTGATTGACGGCAATGGCAAATTAGTGAAAGAATGGCGTGGAGTCAAAGTAGCAGGACACGTAGACGAAGTACTCGAATTTGTGAGCGCCCAAACTTAATTGAACTCTCCAGAATTACTCTTGATAAAAGCCGTGAAAGACAGTGCCAGTAGCAATACTGGTATGTCCTTAGCGGCTTTTAACTTTTCAGCTCTCACTTTTTGATTGAGGTTTTCATGCCATTGCCAAAAATGCCGACCAAGCCAGCAGCACTGCTTTCACCCAAGGATTATCCGAAGGCAGAAAAAGGCAAACCAGCCAAAACAATAAAATCCGCAACGCCAGAGAAAATCAAAGCTATTGCTGTAGTACCCGTACCACAAAAAAAGAAAGCAGCACCCGTCCCGGCAGTGGTCAGTAAGCCCGTTGCAGAAAAAACGACGCCAGCCGTCATCGCCAAAGCCTTGCCTGTCGTCGCAGCAAGCAAGGCCAAGGCCCATGACAGCCGTGTCAAGTCTGGCACCAGTCGTGCAGCCGACAAATCTGGTACAACCAAATTGTTTGTGCTTGATACCAATGTCTTGATGCATGACCCATCATCGCTGTTCCGTTTTGAAGAGCATGATGTCTACTTGCCCATGATCACGCTGGAAGAACTGGATGATCATAAAAAAGGCATGTCCGAGGTCGCCCGCAATGCGCGCCAGGTATCGCGCTCACTGGATGCACTGGTAGGTGACATCGATCATCACGATATAGAAAAAGGTATCTTGCTGTCCAAACTGGGCAACAAGGATGCCAAGGGCCATCTGTACTTCCAGACCAAGCTGCAAAGTGCCGATTTGCCGGTTGGCCTGCCTAAAGGCAAGGCCGATAACCAGATTCTTGGTGTAGTACGCGCCCTGGAAACGGAAATGCCTGGCCGCCCTGTCGTCCTGGTGTCGAAAGACATCAATATGCGCATCAAGGCGCGAGCCATGGGTCTGCCTGCCGAAGACTATTTCAATGACCACGTACTGGAAGATTCAGATCTCCTGTATTCAGGCATCGTGCAGTTGCCTGACGACTTCTGGAACAAGCATGGCAAGGGAATAGAAACCTGGCAAGAAAACCGTAACGGTTTGAGCACGACTTTCTACCGCATCACCGGGCCGGTCATTCCCTCCCTGCTGGTGAATCAGTTCGTGTATCTGGAACCCAAGAATGGTGAAGCTTCTTTCTATGGCCAGGTCAGGCAAATCAATGGCAAGACTGCAGTACTGCAAACCTTGCGTGACTATGGCCATGTCAAGCATAGCGTTTGGGGCATCACCTCGCGCAACCGCGAGCAGAACTTTGCATTGAATCTGCTGATGGATCCGGAATGCGATTTCGTTACCCTGTTGGGTCAGGCTGGTACAGGCAAAACTTTGCTGGCCCTGGCTGCAGGTCTGGCGCAGGTACTGGAAACCAAAACCTATAATGAAATCATCGTCACCCGCGTCACTGTGCCGGTTGGTGAAGACATAGGTTTCTTACCCGGTACTGAAGAAGAAAAAATGTCACCTTGGATGGGTGCATTTGATGACAACCTGGAAGTGCTCAACAAATCCGACAATGATGCAGGTGACTGGGGTCGTGCCGCAACTCAGGATTTGATACGCTCGAAGATCAAGATCAAATCCCTGAATTTCATGCGTGGCCGCACTTTCGTCAACAAATTCCTCATCATCGACGAAGCGCAGAACTTGACACCCAAACAGGTCAAGACTCTGGTGACGCGCGCAGGTCCAGGTACCAAGATCATCTGCTTGGGCAATATTGCCCAGATCGATACACCATACCTGACTGAAGGCTCCAGCGGTCTGACTTATGTTGTAGACAGATTCAAGGGTTGGGCACACAGTGGCCACGTGACACTGGCACGCGGCGAACGTTCTCGTCTGGCAGATCACGCGAGCGAGATTTTGTAATTCACAGAGTACGTTGCAAATAAAAATGGCACCCAGTTTGGGTGCCATTTTTTTGTTCAAGAACCGGATAACAGATGCCTGAAATCGAGTAAAAATCTATTAAGATATAGGCAGTTCCCATGGATAAGGGACATGACCCGGTGGTGGTTCTTCACCTGCACTTGGATCGTGGTTTTGCCCACCATTACTATCATCCCCACCAGAAACCAGCAATATTTCCTGCTCAGTCAATACACGTGCAATCTTCATTCCTATAACACCAGCCTCAGCTTCAGTTTTTTTAGCTTGGATATTCATTATCAAAATTCCCCATGATTGCGCAGATTTCATTTGCTTTGGTACAAAGTCTGCAACCCCAAGTACCAAAGAGGTGTGACATAACTAAGTGTCACCATAAATTTTTGAAAAGTATTTTTCAAAAATGGAGACATAAGCGCATTTCAACTTCTATACAAAATGTTAAATTGCGCATCAAATATTAAAGCAATAACATCAAGTGTCAAGGAAATTAAATACAATATAAATACTAGTTGCGAATTAGATTCTCATACTATGATGCCACATGGAAAGTATCTCTTCAGATTTTCATGTCAGACATAAGTAAATGGCACCAACATGTGCCATTTACTTATTTCCACACTCCTGCCACAGATTTATTTTTTGAATAATAAATGCAAGGCATCCGTAATAGCAGGAGTAAACACACTAACATGATCCGCTTTATATGCTGGCAACCGTATCAGGTTCAAACCCTGGTAATTACGAGCCAGCATCTTTTGGTAGGCGATTTCTACATCGCTGTTAAAGCCGGCGCCACCAGCACTCGCATAAATAAAAGTCGTATCCGGCATTTTTCCTGAAGATGCAAGGAACATAGTATTGTCCAGCTGGTTATTTTCTACAGGATTTCGCAATGGACCGTCAATCGCAACAAAATTCCTGAAGACACGCTTATCTGGTCTATCGAGCGTTAAGGCAGTCTGTACAAAATCAGCACCAAATGAATGTCCAACCAAGGTTCGCTGTTTGGTATTGACACGATAATCCAGCTCAATCGAAGGTACTAGTTCATTACTCAAAAATCTATAAAAATCCGTGGCCCCAGGCAGCAAATAGTCGAAGTCTCTATGTCCCGCAGTGGCGACGCCAACCAGTATTACACGCGTTCCCTCGTCCATCAAAATTCTGCGCATCATCTCGAAAGGACCGCTACTCAATTCACCATCCAGGGTGAAAATAACGGGCAGCGCATCATTGGTGCTTGCATAATCTGCAGGCACATACACATTAATCGGATACAACACACCCGTAGACTTTGACAAAAAAGTACTGCTCTTTGTTGTTGCCTCAGTAGCAATAATAGCGACTGTATTGCCGCTGGATGTGGTACCGCCACCACCTCCACATCCAGCCACAATTAAAGCTGTCAACAGTCCACTTATGTATCTTTTCATTTTTATCCCTGATGTGAATACCGTTGCAGCCAATATGCTAGTTTTACTTCCAATCGCCTCTTAATAGACTAACCTGCTCTTGCAAAATTTGTGGCGTTACATCCTTGGCTTGCATGGCCTCCCCCACCACCAATTCAAGTTTGGAAAATGGCCCCCGGCGAAAAGCACGTTCAAATGAATTACTTTTGTCACGAGAAAAAAAACTACCCCATAAACCACGCAAAGCCAGAGGATAAACCGGGACGGGACTACGTTCCAGAATCTTCATGACCCCACCTTTGAATTCATTCAACTCCCCTGTTGCCGTCAACTTGCCCTCAGGAAAAATACAAACCAACTCCCCTTCATGCAAAGCTTGAGCAACGTCGATAAAAGATTTCTCCATTAACCAAGGGTCTTCTTTAGCTGGTGCAATGGGAATGGCTTTAGCCGTTCTGAATACCCAGGACAGGAATGGTATTTTGAAAATCCTGTGGTCCATCACAAAACGTACTGGTCTTGGACTTGACGCCATGATGACTATGGCATCCATATAGCTGACATGATTGCAGACCAGGATACCAGCCCCCTCATCCGGCAAGCGTTGAGTATTGACACCTCTGACCTTATAAATCGTGTGTATCAGTATCCAGGCGATAAAGCGCATCAAGAACTCAGGCACGAGGCTGAAGATGTAAATTGCCACGATTGCGTTCAGTATGGCGGTTGCCATGAAGATTTGCGGTATCGTGAAACCTTTTTCCAGCATCGCCACAGCAGACAGTGAAGCAACCACCATGAACAAGGCGTTCAGGATATTCATGCCTGCTATCGTGCGTGACAAATGTTTTGGATCGCAACGTGTCTGTATCAAGGCAAACAGGGGAACGATATACAGGCCGCCAAAAATACCTATCATTGTGATGTCAAACAGGATGTGCCAACTACCTGTTTGCTTAACAAACTCCATTGCACTGACGGTCGCAACATTGGTGTAGCTGATACTGGACAAATACAGATCAAAACCAAATACAGACAAGCCTATGGCACCAAATGGGACCAGACCGATTTCCACCTTATGACCAGACAGCTTCTCACACAACAGGGAACCAGCACCTATGCCAAAAGAGAAAATCGTTAGTAACAGCACGAAGACACTGTGGTCGCCATGCAGATAATCTTTGGCGTATAAAGGGAATTGCGCGAGGACGATGGCACCATAAAACCAGAACCAGGAATTGCCCAGCAAGGATAAAAACACCGGGCGGTTTTGCTTGCTGAAGCTGATATTCCTGATCGTTTCTGTGACCGGATTCCAGTTAATTTTCAATTCAGGAGCTGGGGCTGGTGAGTCAGGAATGCGCAAGGCTGTCAGGTAGCCCATGATGGCGACAACGATCGCACCACCAGCCACTAATTCAGTACCCCATGGTTTGTGTACCACGAGCATGGCACCGAGTATTTCACCCAACAGGATGCCAACAAAGGTGCCCATTTCTATCAGGCCATTGCCACCGACCAGCTCATCTGTCTTCAGGTGTTGTGGCAAATACGCATATTTGACAGGACCAAACAGAGTCGAATGTATGCCCATGCCGCAAACAGCAGCGATCAGGAGCCACAAATTATGCGTTTGCCAACCCACCGCTGCGACCAGCATGATACCGATCTCTAGCAGCTTAACCTTGCGGGCCATCCTGCCTTTTTCAAATTTATCAGCCAATTGTCCCGAAGTCGCAGAAAACAGCACAAAGGGCAAAATAAATAGGCCGGGAATCAGGTTATTGAGCAGGCCAACTTTCATGTCAGTCCAGGACAATGCGTCATACGTCAGTATGGTGAGCAAGGCTGTCTTGAAGACATTGTCGTTGAAGGCGCCCAAGAATTGTGTCCAGAAGAAAGGAGCAAAGCGACGCTGGGACAGCAGGGTAAACTGGCTATGTTGGCTCATGGATGATATCTGCTACCTGAAAATTAAGATTAAAACCGCAAGAATTGTAACTTACTCAAGTCTGAATTGAGTGAAAAGCATTTTTTAAGATCAGGAAAGAAAAAAATCTATTGCCCTATGTACAGGTAACAGTTGACACCCCTCTTGTGTCGCAGCCTGCAATGCTGCTTCCAGCAAGGCTGGCGTGGCACCCCAGGGACCTGGCGTTTCGCTGACTTCGTGCGTATATAAAATTAACCATCCCCCTTCTGTTGCTGTATGTTTGATTAATGCGCCCAGCGCATCCATATTGCTGCTGGCAGAATACAGGGATTGCGCACGCAAGGCAGACAAATCCGCCCGCACTGTCTGCGTACCGCCACCGGTAATGCGGTTATATGAGAATCGTTTGGATGCTGCCAGTTTACTGCCCAGATCATAAGCACCGAAAGGGAAGGCAAAACCGTGGTGAGTAATACCGTGCTGTCTGAAGAAAGCCAGATTACGTTCCCAGTCCTCCAGCAAAAAGCCCGAAGACGCATTGGCGCAATTGGTATGTGAATAAGTGTGGCAGCCAATTTCATGCCCGTTTTCCAGCAGCCGCTGTAAATCGACTACGCTATGACATACTTGATTTTGTTCGATACCATCTGTCAGGCTACCGCATACATAGAAAGTACCGCGTGCCTGATATAACTCCAGCAGCATTGCACCCTGATGACAGGCGCTGGCAGGTACATCATCAAAACTGAAACTGACTACTCCCCTGCCTTTATTCAAGGGCAACCAGCGATTAGCCAGATGACGGGCGGCGAAACGGCTCAATCTTTGCTTAAATCCCATGGTCAGCGCAAGCTATCAGAAGCACTCAAGGAATGTTGATAGCGTTTCAAACCCATACGCGAATTACTCCCTGGTAAATTTTCATAGGTATATTCCAACCCCAGTTTGACAACGGATTGTTTCAAATTCACGCCATCAGATTCTCGCTGTACTTTTTCATAAAAACTATCCAGCACCAGGCGAAAACCCCGCTCAAACTCATAAGCACCACCTAAGCCTATGCGAATCAGCTTTTCTTTGCGCGAGGTGCCCGGTGCACCATCAGCCACGCTCGCCAGACGGGGGACGAGTACGTTATCGCTATTTTGCAGCAAAGTGGAAAAATTCATTTGCGATTTGTCTGAGTACTTCCACTGCGCATCGAAGCGCATGGCCTTACTCAGGACATAGACTACCGTGCGGTCTACGATAGTAAAAGGCCGGTCCCACAACTGCAAATCCAGGCGCAGCTTAGGTGAATAGTGATAAGTACCGCGCCATAAGATGTTTGACAGGTTCGTATTGCGCTCAGTCAGTACATCATACTGGCGCTTGATGATCCCAAGATGCGCGCTGGTGACAGACTTGCTGCTATAGCGCCACTCTGCATCAAGAAAAACTTCAGATTCTTTATAGGCTTTATCAAGGTCAGCAATATCCTGGGCATTCCGGTCAGGAAAACTGGTTTCTGATAAACGGCTACCTATTTCAACACCAGAGCCTGTTGGCGAATAATAGCGCCCACTCAATTGTCGGCCACGCTCATCAAAGTTATATAACTGATTCAGCGGCAAATCATAATTTAAGCCTGCCCGGTCGACTTTTGCATTCAGTGACCATTCATCTGTCAGTTTAAAATTCAGGTCAGCAGCAGCACGTTTTTGATGCGAAATATCTTTTTCAGTCAAACTGCCGTTAATGTATTGGAATAACCTGTCTTCCTTACCTGCGGACACATGCCCATTGACGATTTGCCCAGCGGCCCACTCCAGGGTTGCGTCGGCTGCGGTCAAATGATGGTCAAGATCTTTATAGTTTTTATAGTGCCGGTTACCCAGAGAACCAGTCAATATCAGACGCGTACGCTCAGACAAAATGGGAATAATGGCACCAGCCCGCACATCAGTACCAGTCACGCTATCGCGATTGCGGAACTGTTGATTGGTTGTTGTTTCAGTTTGATCCGGCGGATCTGGTTTAGCAGTTTGCTCGTAAAAGCGAAAAGGGTTGCTATCACTGGTCAGCGAAGTTTCCAGTTGCAGGACCAACTCAACAGTATCAGCGGCTCTGGCTGTACCACCCAAGAGATACAACAAGCCCAGCACTAACCAGCCACCAGGTTTGGTAGGAAAATGAGCCAGGGGAAACGTGCTGTGCCGTCTCCTGATATTCATTTTGCTGGTCTTTTGCATGCCATTTCTTATTGTTGTTGCAAACCTTGATCAGTTAAACGGAAAACGCGGTCACAGCGACCAGCCAATCCTGCATCATGAGTGACGATAACAAAAGCCGTGCCTAGAGTACGCGACAATTCCAGCATCAGGGCAAACACTTGTTGCGCAGTGCTGCCATCCAGATTGCCGGTGGGTTCATCTGCCAATACGCAAGCAGGCTGGGTCACCAGGGCACGTGCCAAAGCTACTCGCTGCCGCTCACCCCCAGATAATTCGCCGGGTACATGTTTGAGTCTATGCCCCAGGCCCACTTTTTCCAATATGGCTTGCGCAATTTTTTGTGCTTCACTGCGCGCCATGCGACGAATGATGAGGGGCATGGCGACATTATCCAGTGCTGAAAATTCAGGCAAAAGATGGTGGAACTGGTATACAAATCCCAGGGCATGGTTACGCAAAGTGCCGCGCGCAGTCTCGTTCAAGCTGGCAAAATCCTTGCCTTGCAGGGTCACTGTACCTTTACTCGGCGTATCCAAGCCACCCAGCAAATGCAACAAGGTAGACTTGCCGCAACCAGATGCACCGATGATAGCCACCCTCTCGCCACGGAAGATACTGAGGTTGACTTCTTTCAGGACGTTGACAGATTCCAGCCCCTGAGAAAACGTCTTAGCCAAATTGCTGCAGGATAAAACCGCAACTTCATTCTCTTCTTTGTTCAGTACTTGATTATTCATAACGCAATGCCTCCGCAGGTTTCACGCGTGAAGCACGCCAACTAGGATAAATGGTGGCCAACATGGCCAGGACCAAAGCAACACCGCCTATGGTCAGCACATCAAACAATTGCACATCAGATGGCAATTTGCTGATGACATATACTTCTTTGGATAGTAGCTGTATACCCAGTAAATTTTCTATAAAAGGCACGAGCACATCGATATTAAGGGAAATTAATAGCCCCAGGCCCACGCCAGAGAGCGTCCCCAGGCAACCAACGATGGTTCCCTGTATGACGAATATTTTCATGATGGACGAGGGTGCTGCCCCCAGAGTACGCAAGATGGCAATATCCGCCTGCTTGTCTGTCACAGTCATGACCAGGGTAGACACCAGATTAAATGTAGCCACTGCGATAATCAGTGTCAGGATGATGAACATCATGGTTTTTTCTGCTTTTACCGCAGCAAAATACACTTTATTCTGCTGTGACCAGTCACGTATCAGCAAATCGCCAGACAGGGTACGCGACAGCTCCAGCGCCACCTGGGGTGCTTTCAGCATTTCCTTGATACGCAAGCGCAGGCCGGATGGTGAATTCAGTCGGAAGAATTTCTCTGCATCTTCAATGTGCATGAAAGCCATACCTGAATCATATTCATAATGACCGGCTTCAAATATACCGACTACGGTAAACGCTTTCAGCCTTGGCACCATCCCGGCGGGTGTCATTTGCCCTTCAGGCGCGGCCAGTGTGATTTTTTCTCCCACCCGCACCCGTAAGTTGCTTGCCAGTGCCGAACCCAGGATGATATTAAATTCGCCTGCGCGCAAGTCTGCCCATTTACCATCCTTGATCTTGCTGGCGACATCAGACACTTTGGGCTCTTCTTCTGGCAAGATACCGCGCAGGATAACGCCGCGCATGACATCTTCGCGTATGATCATGGCCTGTCCATCCACATAAGGGGCAGTACCCTTGACGGCTGGATTTTTTTGCACTTCCAGTGCTGTAGCGCGCCAGTCAGGCAAAGCACCACTGGCATCGAACACTTCCACATGGGCCAGCACGGACAACATGCGGTCTCGCACTTCTTTCTGGAAACCGTTCATGACTGAAATAACAACAATCATGGCTGCTACACCCAAACCTATGCCTGCTATGGAGATCAGCGAGATAAAAGAAATAAAACCATTACGGCCACTACGCCGGCCTGCCCGCGTATAACGCAAGCCGACCAGCCATTCAAAAGAGAGATTTTTCACTGCATTTACACTTGTTGTGAAGGCAGCCAGCAGTTTGCCATACGTTTGCCATACAATACAGCACTATGAGCCATTTAGAATTGATAATCCCGTTTGGGATTCCCCCAGCAAGCCTAGCCAAAGACCTGTTAAAAGAAATGCGCACCCCTGGTTTGGCCAGGCTGATCGCTTGCGCAGGCAAAGCCAGCTTGCAAACCATAGACGATTTCTCGCGTGCCTTGAGTTATGAATACTGGCTTGCGGACCAGTTTCCTCCCGCAGACAAAGCGAATAGCCCGGCAATTTCCTGGAACCGCATGCAAAGCCTGGCCCTGACACCTGAAGCTGGTCATTGGTTCATCTTGCAACCCGTACATATTCACATTGCCCGTGATCACCTGGTGCTGACCGATCAGCGACGCCTGGATATCAGCGCAGCCGAATCCCGTCTCTTGTTTGAAGTAGCAAAGGCAAGCTGCGAAGAAATGGGTTTTCAGCTTTTATTTGGTGATGCGCAAACCTGGTTTTTACGTGCTGATGCATGGGCCGACTTGCAAACAGCAACCGTAGACGCTGCCAGCGGCCACAATATTGACATCTGGATGCCGAAAGGCGAATTTGAACGCCCTTGGCGCAAACTGCAAAATGAAATTCAAATGCAGTGGTTCACTCACGATGTCAATGCACAACGTGAAATGCGCGGCGCCAAAGTCATTAACTCTGTCTGGATATCTGGCGGGGCACAAGCGATCGACCCCAAGCTTAAGCAATATACTGCGCAGACTTACCAGCAACACGATATGCAGTCAAATGCCGGGGCCAAGTCCCAGGCCGTCTTATTGGACAAGCTATGCGAGCCAGCGATCAGCAATGACTGGGCATTATGGCTGGACGGCATGCATGAATTGGAAACAAACTGGTTCTCGCCTTTGGTGGCAGGCCTGAAAGGCAAGCAGCCAGCCAGCCTGAAGCTGATATTTAGCAATGCGCACAGCTTGGCCAGCTTTGATCTGACGCCCTGGTCGCTGCGTAAATTCTGGGTCAAACCCTCATTACATCATTTATTTACGATTTCATGACACGCATTACTGTACGTCCCTGTCCTTTCCGTGAATCTGAAATGCTGCGCCAGAATGGCCTGCATCCCGTCCTGGCACGACTGTATGCATCGCGTGGAGCAACAGAAGAAAAAGAACTTAGCACTGAACTCAATGCAATGTTGCCACCCGCCGGGCTATTGCATATAGGTCAGGCAGCACAATTTTTGGCTGATGCCATTGCACAGAAGAAGAAACTGGTCATCGTTGCCGATTATGACTGTGATGGTGCAACTGCCTGTGCAGTAGGCTTGCGTGGCTTGCGCATGCTGGGCGCGAATGTTGACTATATTGTCCCGAATCGTTTTGAATATGGCTATGGCCTGACACCAGAGATCGTCGCATTGACACAAAAAGAGAAGTCGCCGGACGTCATCGTCACCGTCGACAATGGTATCGCCAGTGTAGATGGCGTAGCAGCAGCCAATGCCCAGGGTATAGCCGTAGTCGTCACAGACCACCATCTACCGGGCGACCATTTGCCAGACGCCGCCGTCATCGTCAACCCCAATCAGCCTGAATGCGGCTTTCCCAGCAAGAATCTGGCTGGCGTTGGCGTCATGTTTTATGTGTTACTGGCTTTGCGGGCAGAATTGCGTCAACGCGGCGTATTTGACCAGCAAAACCAACCCAAGCTGGATACTTTACTGGATTTGGTCGCACTAGGCACAGTCGCCGACGTAGTGAAACTGGATGCGAATAACCGCATTCTGGTGGCACAAGGCTTGAAGCGCATGCGTGCTGGCCGCATGTGTGCCGGGATCGCAGCTTTATTTCGCATCGCTGGCCGCGAACCAGGCAATGCCAGTCCCTTTGACCTGGGTTTTGCACTAGGCCCCAGGTTGAATGCTGCTGGCCGCCTGGCAGATATGGCGCTAGGCATAGAGTGCCTGACGACGGATGACGAAGGCCGTGCCTGGCAAATTGCCCAGGAATTGAACAGCATCAATGCTGACCGCAAAGACATAGAGCGCGAAATGCAGGATGTTGCCCTACTCCATCTTGATGATTTCCAGCCACAAGACAGCAATACTATCACCGTATTCGATGAAAGCTGGCATCAGGGTGTCATCGGCATCGTTGCATCCCGCCTCAAGGATAAATTCTACCGGCCAACAATTACCTTTGCCCCTGGCGGCGAAGGCTTGATCAAAGGGTCGGGACGCTCCATCCCCGGGTTTCATCTGCGGGATGCACTGGATCTGGTATCCAAACATGCTCCCAGCCTGATACAAAAATTTGGCGGGCATGCGATGGCCGCCGGCCTGACTTTACGCGCAGAAGATTTTTCTGCATTTCAGCAGGCTTTTGAAGCTGTAGGTAAAAACTGGCTACAGGCACACCAGCTTGAACGCGTCGTGGAAACCGATGGCCCTCTGGAAGATGCGTATTACACGACAGATTTCATACGACTACTTGATACCCAGGTCTGGGGACAGGGCTTTCCGCCCCCCATATTTTGCGACGATTTTAAACTGATCTCGCAAAGGATATTAAAAGAGCGCCACTTAAAACTCGTGCTGGAAAAAAATAAGCTGCGCTATGATGCGATCTGGTTTGGTCATACCGATACTTTAACCGAGCATGTGCATGTCGCGTTCAGACTCGATGCCAATGAATACAATGGCGTAACCAAAGTGCAGCTCTTGGTGGAGCATATAGAGTAAATTATCCGAATCAACATTCACCACGTGACAGGCCAGCAAATGCATATTGCGCTCAAACAGGTTTGCTGCCTCCACTACATTTGCTATTGGTATTTCCAAAACATGATTACCAACTAGCACGAGAATATGCCTGTTCTCAGTTTCGACATCAGGATAATTCTGACTGAGCAGTCGTAATTCATTACCGCCGCCCTGGCTTAGAAATGTATGGATTTCGATGATTGCTTATGCGCAGATCGCATATGGCGCTTGGATGTCATTGCCTATCTTTTGCTTCCATAGCTCAGCGCCGCAATAGCCATTCACAGCAATTCATCATATTTGCAACACAGGGCAAATCTTCTTTGTAAGAGCATTTACCTAATAGCAGTATTTATGTTTGTCAGTTTTATTTTCAAAATTTTCTTCGGGCTTGTAACAAAATAATACAAAACCTATTGAATTACTGCACAATACAAAAGTCTGTGCAAGTCGTCCATGGCACAATCGACTTGTCGCTTTTTTACTGGTACTTGTTCACTATGGAGAGTCTGGATGAAAAAAGGTAATTGGCTGTTGAAGACCGGCGCTTTGGCCGTATTGGGCGCCTTTGTTGGCTTGCATACTGGCACTGCGATGGCAGCAAAGACTTTGGTATTTTGCTCAGAAGGTAGCCCGGAAGGTTTCAATCCGCAGTTTTTCACTACCGGCACCACTGCTGATGCCGGTTCGGTACCGATGTATAACCGCCTGGTTGAAATGGAAACAGGCACTACCAATATCACGCCTGCCCTGGCTGAGTCCTGGGACATCTCTGCAGATGGTCTGACCTACACCTTCAAGTTGCGCAAGGGTGTCAAGTTTCATAGCAATGCCAAATTCAAACCCAGCCGCGACCTGAATGCCGACGATATCCTGTTCAGCTACTATCGCATGGCAGATGAAAACCATCCCTTCAATAAAAATACTCCAGGCCAGACATACGCCTATTTCCAGGATCTGGGCATAGCCAAGATCGTTGATAAACTGGAGAAAGTCGATGATTTGACTGTGCGCTTCAAACTAAAGCGCCAGGAAGCTCCTTTTCTCGCGACGCTGACGATGGACTTCATGTCTGTTCATTCTGCGGAGTATGCGCAAAAAATGAAGGCAGCAGGAACGCCAGAGCTAATCGACAAAGAAATCATAGGCACAGGTGCCTTCCAGTTTGTCTCTTACCAAAAAGACGCCATCATCCGCTACAAGGCACATGATGGCTATTGGGATGGTCGCCCAAAAATCGACAATCTGATCTACGCGATTACCCCGGACGCATCTGTGCGCTACGCCAAACTCAAGGCAGGTGAATGCCATGTCATGTCCCTGCCCAAACCGGCAGATGTAGAATTAATGAAGAGCGATCCCAATATCAAACTACTGTCTCAACAGGGCTTGAATATTGGTTATGTCGGTTTCAATGTAGAGAAAAAACCTTTTGATAACAAGCTGGTGCGCCAGGCTTTGAATCTTGCTGTTGATCGTGCATCGATACTCAAATCCGTGTATGCGGGCACAGGGCAAATAGCCAAGAATGTCATACCACCCACCATGTGGTCGTATAACGACAAGATCAAGGAATATCCTTACGATGTCGCCCAGGCCAAAGAATTATTGGCCAAGGCAGGCTATGCCAATGGGTTTGAAATGGAACTCTGGTATTTGCCAGTGTCCCGCCCTTACAATCCTGATGGCAAGCGCATGGCCGAACTGATACAGGCCGACTGGGCAAAAATCGGCGTCAAGACCAAGCTGACGACCTATGAATGGACGGAATATAAGAAACGCAGTAAAACGGGAGAACATCATTCCATGATGTTTGGCTGGTCTGGTGATAACGGCGATCCAGATAATTTCTTTGAACCAATTTTGGGCTGTGAAGCTGTCAAAGGTGGCGGCAATATCCCAAGGTGGTGCAACAAGGATTATGAAGAGCTGATACAAAAGGCCAAATCAACACCTAAACAAGCCGAAAGGACCAAGCTTTACGAAAAAGCCCAGGAAATCGTTCGTGAAGAAGCTCCCCTACTGCTGTTGGCACACTCTTTGCGTTACACACCCGTACGTAAGAATGTGATTGGTTTCAAAATGGATTCCACCGCACATCATTACTTTAAAAAAGTGGATTTGGATAAATAAGCAATATACAAATGTGGCACCAATTTTGCTCGCTGCAAATTGGTGCCATGATTCTATTTGCCTTGCTGCTTCCAATAAACTGAAAAGTCAATTGCACTGTTTTCCAAAGGTTTTTAGATGCTGGGTTTTATTTTTCGACGCCTGGGAGTAGTCATCCCTACCTTCCTCGGTATTACGCTACTCGTCTTCTCATTAATACATCTGATACCTGGCAATGTCGTAGAAGCCATGACGGGCGAGCGCGGCATGGACGCCGAGCGCTATGCCAGCCTCATGCATTTGTATGGACTGGATCAGCCTCTATATCAACAGTATTTTTCTTATCTGGGCAAAGTCCTCCAGGGTGATCTGGGTCGTTCCATCATTACCCAGGAACTGGTCAGCAAGGAATTTTTCACTTTATTCCCGGCGACACTGGAGTTATCGCTATGCGCGATTATTTTTGCCGTTGTCCTAGGCTTGCCAGCAGGCATATTGGCGGCCTTGAAGCGCAATACTTTTCTTGATTACTCCGTCATGGGCGCGTCCCTGACTGGCTATTCCATGCCCATCTTTTGGTGGGCGCTCTTGCTTATCCTGATGTTTTCGGTGACCCTGGGCTGGACACCGGTATCTGGCCGCATTGACATCCTGTTTGATCTGCCGCCCGTGACAGGATTGATGCTGGTTGACAGCTTGGTATCAGGTGAAGCAGGTGCTTTCAAATCAGCAGTGATGCATCTGATTTTACCTGCGATAGCCTTAGGCACGATACCCTTGGCTGTGATTGCCCGCATGACCCGCTCTGCCATGCTGGAAGTGTTAAAAGAAGATTATGTTCGTACTGCACGCGCCAAAGGTATGTCATGGATGCGGGTAGTCTGGGTGCATGCCTTGCGCAACGCGCTGATACCTGTGATTACCGTGATCGGCATGCAAGTCGGCACGCTATTGGCAGGTGCCATCCTGACTGAAACTATTTTTTCCTGGCCAGGCATAGGCAAGTGGTTGATTGAAGCGATACAAAGGCGTGATTACCCGACCGTGCAAGGTGGGATATTACTGATCGCCACCATCGTCATCACTGTCAACCTGATTGTTGATGTGCTGTATGGCGTGATCAATCCGCGCATACGCCATTGATGCCATGCTGAATACTCTTCATCATACAAAAGACTTGATCGCAGAATTATGAGTAATACTAATTTACCGGCTTCCGCGGGCACTGCCACCAACTTGTCACCGCCTCATCCAATAGTCGAGTTCTGGCATTATTTCAAGCAAAACCGTGGAGCCGTCATCGGCCTGGTGCTAGTTGGGATACTGAGTCTGTGCGCCCTGTTCGCAGAATGGATAGCGCCACACTCAGCCATAGAACAATTCCGAGAATCCACGTTGATGCCTCCCGCATGGACAGCAACTGGCAGCAGTAAATTCATACTCGGCACTGATCCGGTTGGTCGCGACATTTTGTCCCGTCTCATTCATGGCTCACGTTTGTCGTTGTTCATAGGCCTGGTCTCAGTCACCCTGTCCATGAGTGTGGGTGTGACCCTGGGTTTGATTGCCGGTTTTTCGCGCAGTTGGACCGGCCGCTTTGCACGCATGCTGGAAACGATCATCATGCGCTTCATGGATATCCTGCAAGCCTTACCCAGCCTGCTGTTGGCGATTGCGGTCGTGGCGATACTTGGCCCTGGCCTGATGAATGCCATGTATGCGATTGCCATTGTCCTCATGCCTTCGTATGCCAGGCTAACGCGGGCAGCAGTCAGCGGTGAGTTGAACAAAGACTACGTGAATGCTTCACGCATAGCTGGCGCTGGCAATTTACGCCTGATGTTCAATTGCGTATTGCCCAACTGTGCTGCCCCTATCATCGTCCAGGCTACTCTGGGATTTTCCACGGCAATACTGGATGCTGCTGCCTTGGGCTTTTTGGGCCTGGGTGCACAACCACCGACCCCTGAATGGGGCTCAATGCTCGCTAGCGCAATGGAATTCATACAAAGCGCCTGGTGGGTAGTCACCTTCCCTGGCCTGGCGATCCTGATTTCCGTACTTGCCTTTAACCTCATGGGTGATGGCTTGCGCGATGCACTCGACCCCAAGTTAAAACGCTAAACAACGCTTCCACATGAACCCATTATTGGATATTAAAAATCTAAGCGTTGAATTTGGCTCGGAAGCTCAGCCATTCAAGGCAGTTGACGGTCTTGATCTGTTCATAGAACAAGGTGAAGTGGTCGGCATAGTCGGCGAATCAGGTTCTGGCAAAAGTGTGACTTCGCTGGCCTTGATGGGCCTCATCGATTTTCCTGGACGTGTGCGGGCAGATCAGATGGAATTCGATGGCCGTGACTTGCTGAAGATGAAGGATAAGGAAAGACGGCAATTGCTGGGCAAGGATATTGCCATGATCTTCCAGGATCCTATGACCAGCTTAAATCCCTGCTACACCGTGGCTTTTCAGTTGATGGAAACCCTGCGCCTGCATCAGGGTGACAAGGAAAAAGACTTGCGCGCCAAAGCCCTGGCTTTATTGAAGCAAGTGGATATCCCGGACCCGGAAAGGCGCATGAGTGCCTATCCGCACCAGCTTTCAGGCGGCATGAGCCAGCGTGTCATGGTGGCTATCGCTATCGCGTGCAACCCACGCCTGCTGATCGCGGATGAGCCTACCACGGCGCTGGACGTCACTGTGCAAGCACAAATGCTGGAATTATTGCTGCAATTACAGCGTGAACGCGGCATGGCCCTGATGTTGATTACCCATGATCTGGCCGTTGTTGCCCAGACTGCCAAGCGTGTCGTGGTGATGTATGCGGGCCAGGTACTGGAAACTGGCAGCGTGCCAGAAATATTCAACGCTCCCAAACACCCCTATACCCAAGCTTTACTGGCAGCTCTACCTGAGCACAATCTGGGCAAGGCGCGCCTACAAACGATACCGGGTGTGGTACCAGGTCTGTATGACAGGCCTACAGGCTGCCTGCTGGCACCGCGCTGCAGTTATGCAACAGCGCGTTGTCAAACTGAACGGCCGCAATTACAAGGACAGCCTAATACCCAGGTGCGTTGCCATTTCCCTCTGGACGCGCAAGGCGTGCCGGGTAGCGGATGGCAAACACCACAAATTAATCAGGCAGCATGATGCAAAATACCACGACTACTCCCGTATTACTGGAAGCAAAAAATCTGGCCAAGCATTACCCAGTATCACAAGGCTTTTTCAAGCCCAGGGCACTTGCCAAAGCGCTGGACGGTGTTTCATTCCAGCTAACTGCAGGTAAAACTTTGGCTGTGGTTGGTGAGTCTGGCTGCGGTAAGTCTACCCTCGCACGCCAGATCACCATGATAGAGACACCCAGCAGCGGCGAACTCTGGATGGGTGGTAAAAACATAGCGCACGCAGATAAAATTACGCTCAAACAAGTACGGCCTTTGGTACAAATGGTATTCCAGAACCCTTATGCCAGTTTGAACCCCCGTAAAAAAGTGGGTGCCATGCTGGAAGAACCGCTAATCATCAATACTCACGCGTCCTCAGCAGCACGGGAAGAAAAAGCACGTGCCATGATGGCAAAAGTAGGTTTGCGGCCTGAGCATTATGGACGCTATCCTCATATGTTTTCAGGCGGCCAAAGGCAGCGTGTTGCGATCGCCCGTGCACTCATGCTGGACCCCGAAGTAATCGTCGCCGACGAACCAGTCTCTGCCCTGGACGTATCAATCCAAGCACAAGTCTTGAATTTATTAATGGACTTGCAACAGCAGAACGGCGTTGCCTATCTGTTCATCTCTCATAATCTATCGGTGGTTGAACATATTGCCGACGATGTTCTGGTCATGTATCTGGGGAAAACGGTAGAGCATGGTAATAAGCAAAGTATTTTTCAGCGTCCGCTACACCCTTATACCAAGGCATTGCTGGCATCAACACCACGCATAGATCCGGCGCAACGCCAGCAGAAAATGATGTTGAACGGTGAATTGCCCTCACCGCTGGCACCACCACCTGGATGCGCCTTCAATAATCGTTGCCCGCACGCCATTGAAAGATGCCGGCAAGAAATACCATTATTGAGACCATTTGATAATAGGCTCGTCGCCTGCCATAGAGTGGAAGAAATTAACTAAAACTTTTACTAAATCTGGCGAACTTCGTTAAACTCTCGCAGTCTTATTCAGACTCAGGGACTGCTGCAAGAGCCATATTTGCTTTTGTGGCAACATCCAGAGCAAGCTTGAGGCTTGCCTTATTTTTAACCCAACCTTCACTCTCAGGAGACCCCCCAAGTGAAAGCACACGTACTTAGCGCCATAGCGCTGATGATTGCCGGTACAGTTGGCAGTCAACTTGCGACAGCCGCAGAACCAGCGAAAACAGTATCTGCAACATCCGTTTTGTTGTCCGGTATAGAGTCCAAACATAATGATGGCGCAGTCCGCGCTCAGGACGATTTTTTTCGCCATGTGAATGGTAGCTGGTTAAAAAATACAGAAATCCCTTCTGACAGATCGTCAGCCGGTGCCTTCATGGATTTGCGCGAAGCAGTTGTCCCGCGCCTGCATGGCATTATTGAAGGCTTGGCCAAAGCGAAAAACAAGCCTGGTACAGATGCGCAAAAAATTGCGGATATGTATGCCAGCTATATGGATACTGCCCATATAGACTCACTTGGTTTAAAACCTTTGCAAAATGAATTTGCCAAAGTGGATAGCTTGTCTGACAAAAAACAAATCCCGGGCTTGATCGCATGGTTGAACCGCGCCAGCATAGGTGCACCTTATGAATTCCAGATCCACCAGGATAATAAGGATTCCACCAAATACGTTCTGGATCTTGGTCAATCCGGCCTCGGCTTGCCTGATCGCGATTATTACCTCAATAGTGATGACGCAAAATTAAAAGAATTCCGTACTAAATACCAGGCACACGTAGAAAAAATGCTGAGCTTGGCGGGCGACAAGGATGCAGCTAAACATGCAGCAGACATCCTGGCCCTGGAAACAGAGCTCGCCAAAGCGCAATGGACCAAGGTTGAGTTGCGTGACCCGGTCAAGGCCTATAACAAAATTGAAGTCAGCAAACTGGATGCATTGACACCAGGCTATGACTGGAACGCCTACCTGAGCGATCTGGGTGTCAAGGGCAAGATTGATTATGTCATCGTCAGCCAGCCTAGTTACCTGACAGGCTTGAACAAAATCTTGCAAGAAACATCGTTAGACAATCTGAAGACTTATTTCAAATGGCATATCCTGCGCTCTGCTGCAGGTCAATTGCCGACCCAGTTCAGCGACGAGAGTTTTGCCTTTAACTCCACCACTTTACGTGGTATTCCTGTCCAGGAACCACGCTGGAAACGCGGCGTACGCCTGGCTGACTCTGCACTTGGTGAAAGCCTGGGCAAAATGTATGTAGCCAAGCATTTCCCGGCTGAGAGCAAGGCCAAGATGGAAAAACTGGTAGGTAATTTACTGCTGGCCTACAAGCAAAGCATAGATACCCTGGACTGGATGAGTCCAGAAACCAAGAAAGAAGCCCAGGCCAAACTGTCAACCTTCATGCCCAAGATTGGCTACCCGAATAAATGGCGCGATTATTCTGGCCTGACGATTGCCAAAGGTGATGCCATTGCCAATTTGCGCAATTCCCGCATCTATGCTGCACAGTTTGAACTCGACAAATTGGGCAAGCCAGTAGACCGCGATGAATGGGGCATGACACCGCAAACCGTCAACGCTTACTACAATCCAGAATTGAACGAGATTGTTTTCCCGGCAGCGATCTTGCAGCCACCATTCTTCAATGCCAAGGCTGATGATGCAGTCAACTATGGTGGCATTGGTGCGGTGATCGGCCATGAAATCAGCCATGGTTTCGACGACCAAGGTGCACAATATGATGGCTTGGGTAATTTGCGTGACTGGTGGACCAAAGAAGATCACGCCAAATTCGCTGCCAAAACAGCTGTATTGGTCAAACAATATAGTGCATTCAGCCCTATTCCTGGCTACAACGTCAATGGTGAATTGACACTGGGTGAAAACATTGCCGATAACTCAGGCCTGGCAATTGCGTACAAAGCTTATAAATTGTCCTTGGGTGGCAAGCCTGCGCCTGTGATTGGCGGTTTGACGGGCGACCAGCGTTTCTTCATGGGTTTTGCCCAGGTATGGCGCGGCAAAATGCGTGAAGCTTCAACTATTGTTCAATTAAAGACAGATCCACATTCACCTGCAGAAATCCGTGCCAATGGCACTCTGCGCAATATGGCGGGCTTTTATGACGCTTACAAACTCAAAGAAGGTGACAAGATGTATTTGACACCGACAGAACGTGTAAGCATCTGGTAATTCTACTACTGCCCTATTTGGGCAGTGCAAGTAAAAAGGCAGCACTGAAAATAGTGCTGCCTTTTTTATTGGCAAATACAGGGTGCTACCAACAAACCACTAAGCTGGATTTTTTATTTTCTTAAAAAAAGCCTGCACATCTGCCAGTTCCCGCGTGCGAGAAAAGCTTGGTAAACTTTGCCAGATACGCTTGCCATAAGGTTTCGAGATCAGCCTGGGATCGCAAATCATCAAGACCCCTTTGTCACCTTCATCGCGAATCAGACGACCCGCACCCTGTTTGAGGTTGATAATCGCCTCGGGCAATTGATGATGGACAAAGCCATTCAAACCTTTTTTCTCCATCGCTGCTATACGGGCAGACAATACCGGGTCATCCGGTGGTGCGAAGGGCAGCTTATCGATAATCACGAGAGACAGCGCATCGCCACGCACATCCACGCCCTCCCAAAAACTTTGACTACCAATGAGGACGCCATTGCCGGCAGCACGGAACCTGTCAAGCAACTCTGTTCTGCCTGCATCCCCGTGAATAAACAAAGGGAAATCCAGGCCGCGCTTTTGGAATTCATCGCGCAAACGCTCGGCACTGTGCTTGACAGCTTTCAAGGTCGTACACAGCAGGAAAGTCTTGCCGCCCGCCGCCTCAATAACAGGCAAGGCAGCATCAATAACCGCGTCCATGTATTCATATGAATTTGGCTGTGGCATGCCATTGGGGACGTATAAGTAACCTTGCTCCTGGTAATTGAAGGGGCTGGGCCAGGTGCGTGCTGGTTGATCCCACAGGCCCATTTGTGACACATAATGGCTGAAATCATTCTTCACCGCCATGGTAGCGGAGGTGAATATCCAGGTACGCGGGACACCTTCACGCTGTTTGTTGAAAATAGGGGCTATCGACAAAGGAGTTCGGTGCAATTGCAAGGAGGTGGAAAAAGCTTCTACCCACAGAACATAGTCACCGGACTTGCCATCATCGGTAGCATTCCATTTCTCATATTGCTCCGCCAGTAATATTGACCGCGCGCGGCATTGCTCCAGGGTTTCTGCACGCTCGGCCTGCTTTTCCAGCACAGCGATCATGCCATCCATGCTGGATTTCAAAGTTTCCAGCGCTTCAAAGAAGGGGCTGGAAGTTGCGATCTGATCGATGGAATAACGGACAATGTCTTGCGGGAAAGCCAGGCGCAAATCGCGCGCTGCCCGCTCTACAGGTGCTACCAGTTTGGCCCACTCTGCGCCATCGCGAGCATGTGACAAACCTTCGGCCAGCACATCTCGGCACAGCTCCAGCACTTGCGAGGTTGAAACCGTCTCACCAAAAAACAGGGTGGCTGTTTCTGGCAATTGATGCGCTTCATCGAAGATGACGGTATTCGCCGAGGGCAACAGTTCGGCAATGCCGGTGTCTTTCAAGGCGACATCAGCGAAAAATAAATGGTGATTGACCACCACTACATCTGCTTGCTGCGCTTCCTTGCGTGCCTTCATGACAAAGCAATCCTGGTAGTACTGGCATTCCGACCCCATACAAGTATCTTTGGTCGATGTCACCAGACTCCAGACCGAGGCGTTTTCTGGTACGCGCGCCAATTCTGCCTTGTCACCAGTCATTGTGGTTTTAATGAAACGCCCTATATCACGTAAATACCCCACGTCCTCACGTGAACTGAGCCTGCCATTTTGTATGGTTCTTTCCAGGTGATAGTGGCAAAGGTAATTGGCCCTCCCCTTCAGCAAGGCAACTGACACAGGCGCTTTCAATACTTTGCGTATGGTGGGGATATCGCGCAAAAATAATTGATCTTGCAGGTTTTTGGTTCCAGTAGAGACGATGACCTTCCCCCCCCACAGTAATGCAGGAGTAAGATAGGCATAAGTCTTGCCCGTACCCGTACCAGCTTCAGCCAACAAGGTTTTTTGTCCGGCGATGGCATCGGCAATGGCTTTTGCCATTTCTGTCTGCGCCTGACGCGGACGATAACCTTTTATCGATGCACTTAAAGGTCCGGTCAAGCCAAAAATATGTTCTACTTCTGCATCATGAATGCCAATTGCATTCGGCGTGGCGAGTGGTTCAGTCAAAATGAGGCAATCAGAAACTAACTATAAAGCTAAGGAAAAGTGGATAATCATGCAGGGACATCAGGTGTCAGTTGCATTTTTAATAAAGTAATATGATCTTTTAACTGTAATTTTCGCTTTTTGAGGCGACGCAGTTGTAGTTCATCGTGGCAAGGATCCTTAATCAGGGTCTCGATTACCACATCCAGGTCTCTATGTTCAACCTCGAGTTCAATTATGCGTTGTTGTATTTGTTCCGGGTGGCTCATAGTCTTCTGGTTGCAGTAAAATAAAGTTTAATTAAGGAAAGACCATTTTTGGGTTTATCCCGTTAGTTTAATCTACCAAGACGTATGAGCCAATATAAGATCGAAGCTGGAACCGGACAACATATCGGCGACAGGCAGGAACAACAAGACCGCACAGCACTTTTTGCGGCACCACATGCGCCAGGCTATGTCATGGCCATCGTGGCAGATGGCATGGGTGGGAAAAGTGGCGGCGCACTTGCCGCAGAGCAAGTCGTGCGGACAGCAAAACAATTATTTGATGAATTTTATCCCGGAAATGATGTTCGTAATCTTTTAGAAAATATCGTCAACGAAGCACACACCGTCATTAAATTGTCTGGTGTCTCATCAGAAAAAGAACCACACAGTACTTTTGTGGCCTTAGTTATTACCCCAAAGCAAGAAGCTATCTGGGCACATGTGGGCGATTCGCGCCTGTATCGCTTTGATGGCCCCAATTACGGAGAAAAAACCAAAGACCATTCTTATGTGGAGAAATTGGTAGACGAAGGCAAGATATCGGCAGAAGAGGCTAAAACCCACAGACTTTCGAATATCCTGGTCAATGTCCTGGGTTCGAGCACAACTGCACCCTATATTACCTTTGGAGAACATAGCGCACTTAAAGCACATGACAGCTTTTTGTTATGTTCCGATGGCCTGTGGCATTATTTTGAAGATGCCGAATTGTCTGCCGCAGTTGCTGCCAATAGCCCACGCCAGGCATCAGAGTTTTTAATCAGAAAAGCCAGGGACAGGGCCAGTGGTCGCGGTGATAATTGCACCTTTGCGATAGTCAAACTGGTGGAACCACCGGCACAAGCCAAAACCTATACGGTGCAAAAAATGCGTAGAGCTGTATAAATACATACTAGCGCAATTGGCTGACGCCTGGCATTTGCCATCAGCGTCAGCCACATTCTTATTTTCCGCGGTTTGCCATCAACTCCTGATTCGCCTTGCGATCGGCGTTGACCTTTTGCATGCTTGGTCTTTCAGAAATTTGCTTCACATATTCGCGCGTGGGCAAATCTGCCAAAAAATCACGGCCATAAATAATCTTGGTCGCCATCGACACAAGTGGGAAATGTACAACGGCAGCGCAATCTGCCAGGGTGAATTGCGTGCCACCTATAAAGGGATCAAATTTGGCCAAAGTTGCAAATGCTGGAATATTTCGAGTCAGAAGTTTTTCCACTCTGGTCTTCACTTCATCAGACACTTTGCCACCAAAAAAAGCTTCCGCATACAATTCCCGCGCAGGCAATTCCATATGCAATTCAATAAACGTGATCAATTCCCGTAATTTGGCCTCTGCAAATGGGTCTGATGGCATCAGGGGGTTATCAGGAAAACGCTGTTCCAGATACTCGACTATGACCTGTGACTCACAAAGTGAACCATGTTCAGTTTCTATATAAGGTATCTTGCCTAAAGGAGAATGAGCTAGCAATTCAGCAGACTTCCCCGTCCAGACCAGTTGTTCTTCAAAGGGTATGGCCTTTTCCAAAAGAGCCAATTTCACTTTATTGTAGTAATTACTGACAGCAAAACCGCAAAGCTTGATCATATGTCCCCATTTTATTTTTTAAAAGCATAGTTTCGAATTACTCGGCTTGCAAAGGCAAGCACAATCACCAATGAAATCATTTTCCTCTGGGGAAATCTATAGTCTCGAAATTAATCAAATTCGAATCTCCCTCAACCTCTTTTGTAGAAATTTCATCCTCGTCTGGAGGCAAACCTGGGACATTGGCCCAGGCACGCTTTTTCTCTCCACCAAAAGCATGCGATTTTTCCAGTTCATTTGCCACTGAAATCAATAACAATATGTCGCGATACACTGGCAACTCAAAGCCCATGCGCTTCCCATCCCTGTCATCAACCAACAAACTTTCGAGGAAAGGCAAAATATCGTTAGTACTCCACATACGACATATGCGATTCATCAAATGTTCAAAGTCTTCCAATTGTCTACTAGGTAATGTCGCCGGATCAACTTCAAACTCAGGAATATTGGCATTGAAGAATACGATAAACCTGTCTCGCAATGCATCGTATTTTTCTTTGTTAGCTGTAACACGGTACAAGTCGAGCAAGTACAGCCATGGTACTGGCGATTCAGGTTGCTCTGCATTGGCCTGAGGTTCCAGAATTTCTATCGCTCTTTGCGGGTCGTTCACAGAAATCCAGAATTCTGCCTCTTGTGTCACATCCGATATTTCCTCTACATTGACGGACTGACCTTTGGTAGAGAAGAAATTAAAGGTACTGCTATTACTGTCTTCCAGCGTAGGTACATAGGCCTTGTTGAATGCGGAAGGTGCATCCAACTTACCAAGATTGGTATCTGCTGTAGTTTTTTTGGACAAGGCGACCACCGGACGACTAACGCCAACGTGCTCTTCCTCATCATCGTGAACCTGATACAAGGCGCTGGTTGTTGTCGGCCCATATGAAGCTTGTATGCTATTGACGATTTCTTCTATATTCTTTTTAGATTCAGATTCGGAAGCAGGTTCTTTTTGCTGCCACCAGGTCGACTGCATTTTTTTACGCATACGACTGACATAATACAAAAGCAAACCAATAATGACTAATCCGGAAAAAATAAAAACGCTCAAGCCCATGACCCAATTGCGCGAAAAACTGCCTTCTTTAGCCTCTTCCAGCGCAGCCTTATCAAGCTGACTTTGTCGCTTGAGTTGCTGCGCCTCTTGCTGCAGACTAAGGATTTTTTGCTGCTCGCTTTGCAATTTTTCCGATGAGATTTGATTCGGTTTTTCATCACGCAACATAGCCGCAAGCTGCGCCTGCGCAGCACGCAATTCTTCGATATTGGACTGTGGGGCTCTGACAGACAACTGTTCACTGAGACGTAAGCCTTGCGGCAAAACCGGCAAGTCATCGGAAAGCTTTAGTGTGTCTTTTGGCACCACGGCCAGCTTGTCTGGATTGGTTCTAAGATCTGTTGGCCTGGACGGCTTTTTTTTTGATATTGCTGTCTCAGCAGGAGTGGCAACAATCTCCGAAGTAACCGGATTAGGTTTCTCTTTCCTGCGACTGCTTTTTTGCACGACAGGCCCTGCTGACGCAGTTGGCTGCTCAACTGCCGGATTTGGTCTATCGCCTGCACCGGTTTTGGGTGCACTGGCGAGCATCGCTGGCGATACAGAGTTAGAGAAAGGCGGATCAAGCAAGATCAGAAATTCGCGATGAAGCTGAATTTCACACCCCATGTCCACCATGATCTTCACTGCTGGCTCCAGAAGGTCTTTCTTGGTAACCAGCGTCAGATAGCGTGCACTTCCCTTTTGTATGAGATTGACATTGATTTGCGCCAGGGGATTACCATCCGGGCTTTCCACCTTGGCCTTGAAACAAGATTGCTCTATCTCTGCTGCATCATTACCAGTCAATTCCAGTTGCGCACGTAATTGCTGCCCCAAACCAGACTGAACAGTCAAATTACTAAAGCCCAGAGCATGAACCTTCCCTGTTGTGCCGGATGCAAGTGCACCAAGGCAAAGCAGATATAGCGTAGATCGGCGGAATGGAACAAATATGATAATGACCTCAGAAAGAAAATGCGTTATTTCAGAAAATCAATTGCTATTCCTGAATGTATATTAACTGCAATCTTACTGGCTTTATAACAATCCTTGAAGACGTTACCAAATGTAAAACGCAAACAATGGTTAGAATGTTTGTCGATTTCAACATATTTATCAATTGTAACAACAATTGCAAATAGCCGCTTCATTCGGTACAAATGGATTATGTTTTATTTACCCCTTCAATTTGAAGGAAAACTACCGAAAAAGACTATATCGCTTTTTGCAATTACTGTTTATTTCAATTTGCTAAAAAGACACAGGAAGCAACTTTCCTATTGCCCACACTAACAGTCAGATGTTGTCACTTCTTGCTAGCGTCAAGTATTTTTCTTGCTATGCCTCTCAAAATATTTACCTCCTCTATTTCCAGTTGCGTGCGAGACAACATACGTTTTAAACGAGGCATTAGTTTCCTGGGGTTATCTGGGTTCAAGAATTCAATCGCGACCAGAGCTTCCTCCAGATGTTTATACATGCCATCTATTTCATCTACAGCCGCCAATTGCCCCTGGAAACCAATATTTCCAGCAATCGACAGACCAGAGTCCTCGGCCATGCGGCTTTCATAAGAAAGTAATTGTATCGCCTGAGCCAGGTTCAATGAAGAATAAGCAGGATTGGCAGGGATATTGATCAAAGCGTGGCAATTCATGACTATCTCATTCGGCAGACCGAAACGCTCATTACCAAAAATCAGTCCTATGTTGGCATGCTGGCTTTGTGCCATTGTTTCAGCAAATACTCTGGGACTGAGAATTGGTGGAGAAAACTCACGCAACCTCGCACTGACGGCAGCCACATATTCACAACCCTGCAATGCCTCATCAATATGATCCACGATACGGGCATTGTCGAGCACGTCTTGCGCACCACTGGCAAGTGCTATCGCTTCCGGGTGCTGCAAAGCGTCAGCAAAACGTGGCTTCACCAGGATTAATTCACTAAAGCCCATGGTTTTAATCGCTCTGGCCGCCGAACCTATATTGCCAGGATGGCTGGTTTCAACCAGGATAAAGCGCAAGCGCTGAAAAAGAGATGTGTCGGTTTTGGGCAAGTTCATTTAAAATAGCGGTATCACGCGTTAATTTTTATTCGGTTGTGCGTCTAATTTGCCAGACGGATGACAGATGAATGTCAATTACGCACGCTCTTTATCATTTTTGTCTAGCATAGTAACGGCGTCCTTTTTGGGGATAGTCGTTTGCATGCTGTCATTTTATCGGAAACCTTATGCACCCAATGCTGAATACGGCAGTAAAAGCCGCTCGTCGTGGCGCGACTATTATCAATCGCGCATCTTTTGACCTTGACCGTGTCCAAGTCACAGAAAAACAATTCAATGATTTTGTGACCGAAGTCGACCACGCTGCTGAAGCTGCCATCATAGAAGTATTGACTTCTGCCTACCCTGACCATGCCATCCTGGCTGAAGAATCGGGTGCATCCGCTAATTTGCATGATGAAAATGATAATGTCTGGATCATTGATCCTCTGGATGGTACGACCAACTTCATCCACGGCTTCCCACAGTATTGCGTTTCCATCGCCTTGCAGCAGCGTGGCGTAATTACACAAGCTGTCATCTATGACCCTACCCGCAATGAAATGTTCACTGCAAGCAAAGGTGGCGGTGCTTTCCTGAACGATAAGCGCATACGCGTTACCCGTTGCGACAAACTGGCTGATGCACTGATAGGTACAGGCTTTCCTTCGCGCGATCTGTCCGGTCTGGACGAATATCTGGCCATGTTCAAGGTCATGACCAGCAAGTGTCAGGGACTGAGAAGACCAGGCTCTGCGGCACTGGACCTGGCCTATGTCGCAACTGGCCGTTTGGATGGCTTCTTTGAAAAAGGCCTGGCCCCTTGGGATATCGCTGCTGGCTCACTCGTCATCACCGAAGCTGGCGGCATTGTCGGCAACTTCTCTGGTGACTCCGATTATCTGCATAAAGGTGATGTCCTGGCGGGCACACCAAAAGTATTCGCCCAGATGGTCAATGCATTGCAACCGTTTTCCGCTAAAAAGTAAATTCTCACGCTTCGGTTATTTGACCGGAGCGCCCCCTCTTCAGGCTGACGTAAATCGGCCTGATCATAAAGAAACACAGTAAAACCACATGGCATCATTCAACGAACTCGGCTTATCCGAGAACATTGTCCGCGCAGTCAGCGAACAAGGCTATACCTCTCCAACCCCGATACAGCAGCAAGCGATTCCTGCTGTCATCAAAGGCGGCGACTTGCTGGCTGGCGCACAAACCGGCACAGGCAAAACCGCGGGCTTTACCCTGCCCATCTTGCAGCGCCTGTCCACCTCAGTCAATGCTCCAAAAGACAAAACCAGCAGACGCCCTATCCGCGCCCTGGTATTGACACCTACGCGCGAACTGGCAGCTCAGGTAGAAGAAAGCGTCAACACTTACGGAAAATACGTACCACTGAATTCTGGCGTGATTTTTGGTGGTGTCGGCATCAATCCGCAAATCAAATTATTGAAGCAAGGTGTCGATATTCTGGTAGCAACGCCTGGCCGTCTGCTTGACCATCATCAGCAAGGCACGATAGACCTGCGCCATATTGAAATCCTGGTCTTGGATGAAGCTGACCGCATGCTGGACATGGGTTTCATCCATGACATCAAAAAAGTATTGGCGATCCTGCCAGCCAAACGTCAGAATCTGTTGTTCTCTGCCACCTTCTCGGATGAGATCAAGGCCTTGGCTGACCGCTTGCTGGACAATCCGGCAATGATAGAAGTAGCACGCCGCAATTCTACCGTCGAAGTCATTGCACAAAAAGTGCATCCGGTTGATCGCGACAAAAAGCACCCTTTGCTGGCGCACCTGATCAAGACGCATCAATGGTCACAAGTCCTGGTATTTACCCGCACCAAGCATGGTGCCAACAAACTGGTGGAGCAATTGGGTAAAGATGGCATCGCTGCCATGGCCATCCACGGCAACAAGAGCCAGTCTGCCCGTACTAAGGCCCTGGCTGAATTCAAGGATGCCAGCCTGACTGTGCTGGTTGCCACCGACATCGCAGCCCGCGGCATTGATATTGACCAGTTACCTCACGTTGTCAATTATGATTTGCCGAATGTGCCAGAAGATTATGTGCATCGTATAGGCCGTACTGGCCGCGCAGGTGCAACCGGCGAAGCAGTGTCTCTGGTGTGCGTCGATGAATTCAAATTACTGGCTGACATAGAAAAACTCATCAAGCGCCAGATACCGCAAGAAATTATAGACGGTTTCATTCCCGATCCACATGCCAAGGCAGAGCCCATACAATTGCGCAGCTTTGATCATCGTGGCGGCGGCGGTGGCAGAGGCCAGCCATCGGGGCGCGGACAACGCCCTGCTGGCGATGGTCGTGGACAGCAAGCCCGCGCGCCAGGTAAAACTGCCGCACCTCAGGCTGCAAAACCCCGCCCGGCGGGCCCCAGGCCCGCAGTAAAACAATCTGCTCCGCGCAGGTCCGGTAGTCGTGGCAACGGCTGATATTCGGATGAAATCTGATTAAAACGACAAAGGGCCATTCAGGCCCTTTGTCGTTTGTGTTCATTTAATCGCTGAATGAATAGACTGCTGCAAACTCACCATGCTCGCTTGACTTACCTGTATAAAACCCCGCCGCGGACGATCCAGGTCTATCGTCAAAAACACTGCCATACTAATCAATATTTGCAATACCAGAGTGGCAAACACAGCCCTCTGCCCAGTCAAACCTGATGCGTAACCTATCGTCGCTGCCGTCATAATGATAGTGATCAGCAAAAGCAAGACTACCGTTTCAGGCACATGCCTTTGCAAGCCTGCCTCTCTTTTTCCAAAGGCATCGATAGTGTCATTTAATGACTGCATGAACATACCAGTAGTCACGGCGTTTTTATCCAGCTCTACTGATTTCATCGCGAGTGCCCATAACTGCTCGCTGATCTGGCTGGATTTCTTGACCAACGCTTCGCGTTTCTCTATTTCGGCCAGATTAACTTGCCCCTCCTCTACCCTGACGTCGACATATTGCTTCAACATAGCCTGCGCCTGGTCACGTATACTGAGTGGCAAAAGTTGAGTACGCAAATATGTTGTGCCTATCGCATTTGCCTCGTTAACGACAAACTGACTACGTTCATCAAACCTTTGCAGCGCCAGGGAAAAGACAAAACTCAACAGCAAGGCTAATAAACCCAGCATGGATGCCTGCAAGGTATTGATCTGTGATTTGGCGGCATCATTCGCATCAGACTGTTTGCGCAGGCCATTTCTGTACGCCAGCTCAGTGGCAATGAGCATACCGACCAAAAGCAAGAGCACAATCAGTGCAGTGCTTTGACCATACATAAATTCATTTATCATTAACCCGACGCCCTTTCGATACTGAGGAAGATATTGCCACAATCTATTGCCACAATCAGATTTTTCCATTTCAACAATATCACGAACGAATTTAGCTTTCACCAGTCAATTGTGCGGACACCTAAGGTGTTGATTCAACAATAAAGCCCGGCAACCATAGACCAAGGCAATCGTCTATGATATGGTGCGCACCAAATTTGAGCTGACTGGATATCAACACCAGATCATCAGCGAGCAAAACAAAGAATATAAAACGAATAAAATCAACGTGTTATGACCGCAAAAGAAAATCAACATACTCCCATGATGCAGCAATATTTGCGCATCAAAGCAGATTATCCTGAGACCCTGGTGTTTTATCGCATGGGCGATTTTTATGAACTGTTTTTTGGTGACGCCGAAAAAGTTTCGCGCTTACTGGGCATTACTCTTACTCAGCGTGGTAGCTCTGGTGGCGAGCCTATCAAGATGGCAGGTGTGCCTTTTCACTCACTGGAACCCTATCTGGCCAAGCTGGTCAAGATAGGTGAATCAGCAGCTATCTGCGAACAAATAGGTGACCCTGCGACCAGCAAAGGACCAGTAGAGCGCAAAGTCATGCGCGTGATCACGCCGGGCACATTGACTGATACCGATTTGCTGCCAGAGAAATCTGACCGCCCATTGCTGTCGCTATGCATGCTGCAACAAAGAAAAACCGTCAGCATAGGCTTGGCCTGGCTATCGCTGGCCAGTGGCGCATTGAAGTTGATGGAAGTATCTACCGACGAAAAATCTCTGCCGCAACGCCTGCAACAAGAACTGGAACGCATCAGCCCGGCTGAAGTATTACTGTCTGCTGGCACGCTTTTACTCGATGAGCATTATGCGCAACTGCCAGGCAAATTCTCTGAATTACCTGACTGGCATTTTGATGTCAAGCAAGGGCAAAAAGCTTTGCAGGATCAGCTAGGCACTGCCTCATTGACTGGCTTTGGGGTAGAAAACCTGAATGCTGCGCTTGGTGCGGCAGGCGCCTTGTTGCGCTATGCAGAAAGTACACAAGGTCGCGGCCTCAAGCACGTCAATACCCTCAATGTCGAGAGCGAACATGAGTTCATAGGCCTGGACACAGCTACGCGTCGCAATCTGGAATTGACAGAGACCTTGCGCGGACAAGAATCCCCCACCCTGTTTTCTTTGCTTGATCATTGCCGCACTGCCATGGGCTCACGCCTGCTGCGTCACTGGTTGCACCATGCACGCCGCGATCAGGCAGTCGCCAGGGCACGTCATGACGCGATCAAGGCCCTGATACAGGCTGATTCCACCGATGGCCTTGCGACCACTTTAAAGGCCATTCCTGACATAGAGCGCATTACTACACGTATTGCCCTGCAATCTGCGCGCCCGCGCGACTTGTCTGCGTTGCGTGATGGCCTGCAAAATCTGCCCGGCTTGCGTAATTATGTCAGCCTGTGCATCGCCGATAATCAAACCAACCTGTTGACCAAGGTCTTGACTGATCTGGACACACCAACAGAGTGCCTGGACTTACTGGAAGGCGGCTTGATGCTGCAACCAGCCACCATGGTACGTGACGGTGGCGTGATTGCGACTGGCTTTGATGCCGAACTCGATGAACTGCGCGCCTTGTCAGAAAACGCAGGACAATTCCTGATAGATCTGGAAGTATCTGAACGTGAACGCACAGGCATAGCCAATCTGCGGGTTGAATATAACCGTGTGCATGGCTTTTATATTGAAGTCACAAACGGGCAAAGCGATAAAGTCCCGGACAATTATCGCCGCCGCCAGACCTTGAAAAATGCTGAGCGCTATATTACGCCAGAGTTGAAGGCCTTTGAAGACAAGGCATTGTCAGCCCAGGAACGTGCCCTGGTGCGTGAAAAAATGCTGTATGAGCGCCTGTTGCAAGACTTGCTGCCGCAAGTGCCTGTATTGCAAAGAGTGGCGAATGCCATTGCGCAACTCGACACCCTGGTCAGTCTGGCTGAACATGCAACCAAAAATAACTGGTGCGCGCCGCAACTGGTGGAAGAGCCGACCTTGCATATAGTGCAAGGTCGCCATCCAGTGGTCGAGAACCAGATAGAACGTTTTATCGCCAATGATTGCGATTTTTCTGCCGAGCGCAAATTATTACTGATTACCGGCCCTAACATGGGCGGTAAATCGACTTTCATGCGCCAGGTTGCTCTGATAACTTTACTCGCCTATGTAGGCAGTTATGTACCTGCCACTGAAGTGACGATGGGCCCGATAGACCGTATCTTCACACGCATAGGTGCGGCAGATGACCTGGCAGGTGGGCGTTCGACCTTCATGGTGGAAATGACAGAGTCTGCCGCTATCCTAAATGGGGCAAGCGACCATTCGCTGGTATTGATGGATGAAGTAGGTCGCGGCACATCGACCTTCGATGGCTTGGCCCTGGCCTGGGCAATTGCCAAGCACCTGATACAGGTATCCAAGAGTTATACCTTGTTCGCCACGCACTATTTTGAACTGACGCAATTACCAGAAGTACATTCTTCGGCAGAAAACGTGCATTTGTCGGCAGTGGAGCATAAGGAAAACATCGTCTTCCTGCATGCAGTTCAGGCTGGCCCGGCTTCGCAAAGTTATGGTTTGCAGGTGGCGCAACTGGCGGGCATACCTCAGGCCGTTATCCGTTCTGCGCGCAAACATCTGGCCGATCTTGAGGCGCAGTCGCTGCAATCGACGCCACAGTTTGATTTATTCTCTTCAGCAGCTTCCGCACCAGAAACAGAAGTCCTGGAACAAGCTCCAGTCAATACTGAATTAATGGATACCCTTGACACCATGGATCCAGATAGCATGACGCCAAGAGAAGCACTGGCTGCCCTGTATGAATTGAAGAATCTGGCAAACAAGGCTTGAGCGAAACAAGCTACTTCTACTGAAAAAAATGCCGCTGAGATAATTCAGCGGCATTTTTTATACAAGCTTAGTGCAAAGGATGGCTACGATATTCGTCGCCCATGCCTTCATCGTCCTCATCATCTTCGTCGTGGTGATGGCCGTGCGCGCCATGTACGTGGCCATGCGCGATTTCTTCATCGGAAGCTGCGCGTACATCTTCAACCGTCAGGCTAAAACGCAATGCTATGCCAGCCAGTGGGTGATTACCATCCAACACGACTTTATCGTCGGCGATATCTGTTACTGTGAAAATATGGGCATTATCTTCATCAGCATCATCGTCGGACTCTTCTGGCATGCCCTCGAATTGCATACCCACTTCTAATGGCGAAGGGAAGCGCTCGCGTGGCTCCACTTTCACCAACTCGGCATTGTAATCACCAAAGGCATCTTCGGGATTGAGGTGGATAACGGTACTAAACCCCTTTTCCTTGCCTTCCAGTGTTTCTTCTATTTTAGGAAACACATTGTCGTACCCGCCATGCAGGTAAACCATAGGCTCCTGACCTTCTTCTATCAGATTGTCTTGTGCGTCTTTCAAGGTATAGACTGCAGTAACAACTGAATTCTTGCCTATCTTCATAGCAATTCCTTAAAAATTTATTTGCCTAGCGATTATACCCGTCTAGTCGAGTCCTTTAGCTCGGCCTATAATGCGGGCATGAAAAAAAATACCCCCCCCCTACCCCTGCTGGGCGGCATTACAGCAGAAGAATTTCTCAGCGAATACTGGCACAAGAAGCCCTTGCTGATACGCCAGGCCATCCCTGACTTTCAGCCTCTGATCCCTAAAGATGATTTGTTTGACATGGCTGGCCGTGAGGATGTTGAATCCAGGCTCATCAGCTTCTTCAACAAACACTGGGAAATGAAGTCTGGCCCGCAAGCCAGCATACCAGTCAAGGAAAAGAAAGATTGGACCTTGCTGGTGCAAGGCGTTAATTTACATGATGACAAGGCCGATGCCTTGCTCAGGCAATTTCGCTTCATACCTGACAGCCGCCTTGATGACCTGATGATCAGCTTTGCAGCAGATGGTGGTGGTGTTGGCCCCCATTTTGATTCCTACGACGTATTCCTGCTGCAGGCACATGGCCAGCGCAAATGGCGCATAGGTGCGCAAAAAGACTTGACGCTGATTGATGGTATGCCGCTCAAGATCTTGCGCAACTTCAAGGCTGAACAGGAATTCATCCTGGAACCAGGTGACATGCTCTATTTGCCGCCCAAATATGCCCATGATGGCCTGGCCATCGGCGAATGCATGACCTATTCCATAGGTTTCCGCGCTCCCTCGTATCAAGAGCTCGGAGAATCCTTCCTGCATTTCATGTCGGATTCAATTGACTTGCCAGGAAGATATGCAGATCCAGAATTGAAACTCAGTGCGAAGCCGGCAGAGATCGGCGACGACATGCTGGAGCAGGTTGCAGCAGAGATTGCCAAGATTCAATTCACGGATGATGATGTACTCATCTTTTTGGGCGAACATTTGACCGAACCCAAGCCCAGTGTCTTTTTCAACGGACCGGAAAAACCGCTGACGCCCAAACGCTTCCATCAAACGGCCCTAAAGAATGGCTTGAAGCTGTCACGTAAATCCTTAATGTTATACAAAGGAAAACATGTCTTCGTCAACGGCGAATCATTCGCGGTTGGCAAAGAAGACAAGATTTGCCTGAATAAATTGGCAAATCAAAGAGAACTGGACGGCGCGGACCTGGGGAAAATTTCCGCAGATGCGCTTGAAACCTTTTGCCTTTGGTATGAAGATGGCTGGCTGGAAATACGCTAAATCATGCTGCAATGCGTCATGATAATGAAATATGAAAGGAAATTTTCTTTCGGCGGACAGGTCATTTTCAATAAAAAGCCGGAAATACCTATTAAATATAGCGTCTTGCCTCTAAATAATGACTGATTTGAGTGCAAAAATGCATCTATGCCTATTCCAATAATGGAAAAATCATTATAATTCCGGGTTAGGAAACTTTCGTAGGGGCCGAATGTCGTTTTGGCGAGAAGCTCGCGAATTAACCTATAGAGCGATAATTACCGGTAATTATTCATCGCAAAGTTTTGATCTTCTTTTTTGATCTATTTATTGAAAGTACAAACATGAAAAAATCACTCTTGCTCGTTTCCCTGTTGGCAATCGCTTTGGCCGCTTGCGGCAAAAAAGATGAAGCAGCTTCTGCTTCCGCATCTGCAGCAGCATCCGTAGCAGCTCCAGCTCCAGCATCTGCTCCAGCAGCAGAAGCACCAGCAGCAGCTCCTGCACCAGCAGCAGCATCTGACGCAGCAGCAGCATCTGGCGCAGCTCCTGCAGCATCTGCAGCAGCTTCCGCTCCAGCAGCAGCTTCCGCATCTGCTTCCAAGTAATTTTTAATTACTTAAGAAAAACCGACCTTCAGGGTCGGTTTTTTTTCGTCTCACTCAGTTCAACTCATTGAGCAAAAACTAAACCCGGACATAGATACTCCAAACCACCCCACATCCCTATGAGAAGATATAAAAAAAGCCACGATAATTCGTGGCTTTTCCGCAAATAGCTGATACAGTTTATTTTTTAAGTACTAGCTCACCAGGCAAGCTATGCAAGTAGGCTGCAATGTTCTGTATATCCTTGTTTGACAAGGCCTTGGCTTGCGTAGCCATGGTTGGATCTGAGCGACCATTCGCTGCATCGCCACCGCGCTGATAAGCACGCAAGGCTTGCGCTAAATAATCTGCATGCTGACCAGCAAGCTTTGGATATGTTGGCTCTTTCGGAATAGTATAATTATCACCGTGGCAAGATGCGCAATTGAATTTTGCTGCAGCTTCCTTACCTGCCTGAATATCACCACCAGCATATGCAGCGAAAGATAAGGTAGACAACAAAGTTGCCATCAACAGAGTTTTCTTCATGATCCTGTCCTATTCTTATTTTTGTTGAGAGTAATATGCTGCCAGATCTGCAATATCCTGATCGGACAAACTACCGGCAATACCGCGCATCGATGGATGCTTGCGATCACCTTTTTGATAAGCCTTCAAAGCCTTTTCTATATATTTTTCTGATTGCCCGCCAATCATAGGTACTTGGTACACCTCAGGGAAAGTCGCTTTGTAGCCGGGGATGCCATGGCAACCGATACACATGGCAATTTTCTTATCTGCGGCATCTTTAGGATTGCCAACAGGATCTGCTGCCGTAGCAGCCTGAGCGAGACTCGCCATAGCGAGTAGTGCAAACAATTTTTTCATATTAGCGATTATTAATTAGCAGGCAGATCAATAAATACAGTATTTTGATGTAGCTCAGTATTTTAGCTGATTACAATCAAAATTGCGTAAAAACCTGGGGCTAGCCCCAGCCAACAGGGCAAAAAAGCTGCACTTCTGGAATTACAAACAAAAAAATTATGCACTTTCTTTGCCGCCTGCATAGAAAAAAGAACAGCCGTTCACAAGAGGGCAAATTCTCGCTTATACTCCTTACATCTTCAAGCAACCCAATATGTCGAGTTTATATCCATGACACAAGCTCCAACCACCTTACGCTTTGATGGTGCCGACAATTATGTCGCCACCGATGATTTAAAATTGGCAGTCAATGCCGCCCTGAGTTTGCAACGTCCATTACTGATCAAGGGAGAGCCTGGCACAGGTAAAACCATGCTGGCTGAAGAAGTCGCCGCAGCCCTGAACATGCCCCTGATGCAATGGCACATCAAATCTACCACCAAGGCGCAGCAAGGCTTGTATGAATATGATGCAGTGTCGCGCCTGCGCGATTCCCAGTTGGGCGACGAACGCGTCAAGGACATTCATAACTACATCATCAAAGGCGTATTGTGGCAAGCCTTTACAGCCGATGAGCCCGTTGTCTTACTGATTGATGAAATCGATAAAGCCGATATAGAATTTCCCAATGATTTATTGCGAGAACTTGATCGCATGGAATTCTATGTCTATGAAACCCGTGAAATGGTACGCGCCAAGCATAGGCCACTGGTGATCATCACCTCAAACAATGAAAAAGAGTTACCCGATGCTTTCTTGCGTCGCTGCTTTTTTCATTACATCAAATTCCCTGATAAGGAAACGATGCAAAAGATCGTGGATGTACACTTTCCCAAGCTAAAGTCCGATTTGTTGGCGCAGGCGCTGCAAACCTTTTATGAAATCCGCGACGTCGCCGGACTGAAGAAAAAACCTTCTACCTCAGAATTCATAGACTGGCTGAAACTCTTACTGGCAGAAGACATACCTGCTGAAGCCATGCGCAGCAAGGACAATAAGGCTATCGTCCCTCCGCTGCATGGCGCCTTGCTAAAGAATGAGCAAGACGTGCACTTGTTTGAGCGCCTGGTGCACATGTCACGCACCAACCGCTAAAAAACGCGAAAACAAAAATGGCGCTGCAAATTTGCAGCGCCATTTTTGTTTATGACGACATGATGTTGAGCCAGCTTACTGTGCTTGTTTCAATTGCTCCAGGATAGCTGGATTTTCCAGCGTAGAAACGTCCTGGGTGATTTCCTCCCCCTTGGCCAATACGCGCAACAAACGGCGCATGATTTTACCTGAGCGGGTTTTCGGCAAATTGTCGCCAAAACGGATTTCTTTTGGCTTGGCAATAGGGCCAATTTCTTTGGCAACCCAGTTACGCAATTCAGTCGCAATTTTCTTGGCCTCATCACCCGTCGGGCGCGCACCTTTCAGTACAACGAAAGCGCAAATCGCTTCACCCGTGGTTTCATCCGGCTTGCCAACTACTGCAGCCTCCGCCACCAGGGGATTGGCAACCAAAGCTGATTCAATTTCCATAGTACCCATACGATGACCAGACACGTTCAATACGTCATCAATACGACCAGTGATCGTGAAATAGCCGGTATCCTTATTGCGGATTGCACCGTCTCCTGCCAAATAGACTTTACCGCCGAACTCATCCGGGAAATAACTCTTTTTGAAACGCTCAGGATCACCCCAGATTGTACGTATCATGGAAGGCCATGGGCGCTTCACCACCAGAATGCCACCCTGGCCATTCGGCAAATCATGTCCAGTCTCATCGACTATAGCCGCCATGATGCCAGGCAAAGGGAGAGTGCAAGAACCCGGCACCAACGGGGTTGCGCCTGGCAAAGGGGTCATCATATGACCACCAGTTTCCGTTTGCCAGAAGGTATCCACCACTGGGCAATTGCCACGGCCGATATGATTGTAGTACCACATCCAGGCTTCAGGATTGATAGGCTCCCCCACAGAACCCAGCAGGCGCAATGAGGATAAATCAAATTTATTGGGATGGATATTGGCATCACTATCTGCCGCCTTGATGAGGGAACGTATCGCTGTTGGCGCAGTATAGAAAATAGTGGCCTTGTGTTTTTCTATCATGCTCCAGAAACGTCCCGCATTCGGGAAAGTTGGCACACCTTCAAAAACAATCTCAGTTGCACCAACTGCCAATGGACCGTAAGTAATATATGTGTGACCAGTCACCCATCCTATATCAGCGGTACACCAGAACACGTCTGCTGGTTTGATATCAAACGTCCATTTCATCGTCAAAATAGCCCACAACAAATAACCACCCGAGGAATGTTGCACTCCTTTTGGCTTGCCGGTAGAGCCCGACGTATACAGGATAAATAAAGGATGCTCTGCGCTGACCCACTCAGGTTCACAAACTGCTGACTGCGTCGCCACCAGCTCGTGCAGCCATACATCGCGCCCGGCTGCAATATGAATATTGCCACCAGTACGCTTATAGATGACGACATTTTTTACTTTTTCACAATCACCCAGGGCCAGGGCTTCATCCACGATATTTTTCAAAGGCAGATGCTTGCCACCGCGAACCTGCTCGTCCGCAGTAATGACAGCCACCGCACCCACATCAACAATACGCTCCTGCAAGGACTTGGCCGAAAAGCCACCAAACACCACAGAATGTGTTGCCCCTATGCGCGCGCAAGCCTGCATGGCGACCACCCCTTCAACAGACATGGGCATGTAAATAACGACACGATCTCCCTTGCTGATGCCTAGAGATTTCAGACCATTGGCAAACTGACAGACTTTTGCATGCAATTCCTGATAAGTTACTTTGGTGACTTCGCCACCGTCCGCCTCAAATATCACGGCAACCTTATCGCCATTCCCATTTTGCAGATTTACATCCAGGCAGTTATAAGAGACATTCAGCAAACCATCTTCAAACCATTTATATAGCGGGGCCGTAGATTCATCCAGCGTAGTGTTAAAGTCTTTGTGCCAATGCAGGTTTTCGCGTGCCAGCCGCGCCCAAAAACCTTCATAGTCTTGCTCTGCCTCATTGCATAAGGCTTGATAGGCCTCCATGCTGGGGATGGCAGCATTGGCAGCAAATGCAGCAGGAGGATAGAAAATACGGGATTCTGTTTTGATTTCTGTTTGCGCAGTATTGTGGTCAGACATGTTATCTCCAGCTTGTTATCGTTTGATTGAAATCGTCACTTCTGTTGAGCATGGGCAAAGTACCTGGCCCTCACCATGTCTCGTACAGCCCCATCAAAAACCAGCATTACGCCCGCCTCTGACAGTCAAACTCAGGGCAAACCTTAAACTTGGAGACTTACTCAAGCCTTACGGTTGCACTTTGATAAAATGATACCACAAAGATACCATTGCATCACCACTACATACCTAGGTATAGCGCTCACTCTACACGAGCAGGCTTTGCCCATGTAAAATATGGGTTTGCCTTAACTCAGGCCTTAGCCCACCAACGATTGCCAACATGTCCACACCAGCATCATCAGGAAAGCTCTCTCCTCTTGCCAGCTTGATTTTCTTTAGTCGCTGGTTGCAATTACCACTTTATCTCGGATTAATACTTGCGCAATGCGTTTATGTATTCCACTTCTGGGTAGAGTTGATAGATTTAATTGGTGCAGCGATGGGTAACGAAGCAGCTCTGAAGCACATCATCGATGCTGTTTCTACTGGCGCTGTAAGACCAACAAAACTGACCGAAACCACCATTATGTTGGTAGTGCTCGGTCTGATAGATGTGGTCATGATTTCCAACCTGCTCATCATGGTCATCATTGGCGGCTATGAAACCTTTGTCTCGCGCCTGGGCCTTGATGGTCATCCCGATCAACCTGAATGGCTGTCGCATGTCAATGCTTCCGTCCTTAAAGTGAAACTGGCGATGGCAATCATCGGCATTTCATCAATACATTTGCTCAAGACCTTCATCAACGCAGGCAACTATGATGCAGGCACTATCATTGCGCAAACTTGTATTCATATGGTCTTTTTGATGTCAGCGTTGGCTATTGCCTATTGCGACCAAATCATGACCAAGACTGCGCAATCTGCCAACGACCATTAATTTCATCAGTTACTTTTTACAACTTAGTTTTATTACCTAGCCTAGAGCCAAATCATGACAGTCATCAAGCAAGACGATCTGATCGAATCCGTAGCTGCCGCGCTGCAATATATCAGTTACTATCATCCAGCCGACTATATCGCCCATCTGGCACGCGCTTATGAAGCCGAGCAAAGCCCGGCAGCAAAAGATGCGATTGCACAAATCCTGACCAACTCACGTATGTGCGCAGAAGGCCGCCGCCCGATTTGCCAGGACACTGGCATTGTGAATGTATTCCTGCAAATCGGCATGGGCGTGCGCTTTGAAGGTTTCAGCGGCTCCATCATCGACGCCGTGAATGAAGGTGTGCGTCGCGGCTATAACGACCCTGACAATAAACTGCGCGCCTCCATCGTCGCCGACCCTCACTTCGAACGCAAAAACACCAAGGACAACACACCTGCTGTAGTGCACATGGAGCTTGTTCCTGGCAACACAGTCGATGTCAAGGTCGCAGCCAAAGGCGGTGGCTCCGAGAATAAAACCAAGTTCGTCATGTTGAACCCTTCTGATTCCCTGATAGACTGGGTCATGAAGACCGTTCCAACTATGGGCGCAGGCTGGTGCCCTCCAGGTATGCTGGGTATAGGCATAGGTGGTACTGCAGAAAAAGCCATGCTGATGGCGAAAGAATCCTTGATGGATGACATCGACATGTATGAACTCAAGCAACGCGGCCCACAAAACAAGACTGAAGAATTGCGCATAGAACTGTGCGACAAGATCAATGCACTGGGTATAGGTGCACAAGGCCTGGGCGGCTTGACGACAGTACTCGACGTCAAGATCAATATGTATCCTACCCATGCTGCATCCAAGCCTGTTGCCATGATCCCTAACTGCGCCGCGACACGCCATGCACATTTTGTGCTTGATGGTTCCGGCCCAAGCTACATAGAACCACCAAAACTGTCTGACTGGCCAGATGTAAGCTGGGCACCTGACACAGAAAAATCCAAGCGCATAGATCTGAACACCCTGACGAAGGATGAAGTCGCTTCCTGGAAACCTGGCCAGACCTTACTCTTGAACGGCAAAATGCTGACTGGCCGCGATGCTGCACACAAACGCATTCAGGACATGCTGGCCAAGGGCGAGTCATTGCCTGTCGACTTCACCAACCGTGTGATTTACTACGTAGGCCCTGTCGATCCTGTGCGCGATGAAGCAGTTGGCCCAGCTGGCCCGACTACTGCCACCCGTATGGATAAATTTACCGACATGATGCTGGAAAAAACCGGCCTTATCTCCATGATAGGCAAGGCAGAACGCGGCCCTGTCGCCATCGAATCCATACGCAAACACCAGTCGGCATACTTGATGGCAGTCGGTGGTGCGGCTTACCTGGTTTCCAAGGCCATCAAATCGGCCACCGTAGTTGGCTTTGCGGACCTGGGCATGGAAGCGATTTATGAGTTTGATGTTGTCGATATGCCAGTCACAGTGGCGGTTGATTCCAGCGGCACATCCGTACACAATACCGGCCCTAAAGAATGGCAAGCAAAGATAGGTATTATTCCTGTCAGCGCCTCCTGATTGTTGTTGAATATTACTAATTGAAACAGGAACAAATACTCTAATGGCATCAGAGGAATTTGCACGCTCTGCTCCTATAGGGGTATTTGATTCCGGTCTTGGTGGTCTGTCAGTATTGCAGCACATACGCCACGCCCTGCCACATGAAGCATTGCTGTATGTGGCAGATTCAGGTTTTGCCCCTTATGGCGACAAAACCAGTGCAGAAATTCTGGAACGCAGCATCGTCGTCACAGATTTTTTGCTGAACAAAAAAATCAAGGTCCTGGTAGTTGCCTGCAATACGGCCACTGCTGCGGCAATCAAGCATCTGCGATTGCGCTATCCAGACCTCATCATTGTTGGCATGGAACCGGGTTTGAAACCGGCAAGCCTGCTCAGCAAGACCAAAAAAGTCGGCGTACTGGCTACCCTCTCTACATTGCAAAGCGAAAAGTATCAGCACTTGAGCATGCAGTTAAGTGCAGACACTGGCGTGGAATTTATTCCCCAAGCCTGCGTAGGCCTGGTCGATCAAATAGAAAAAGCCGAAGCAAATGCAGAGCAAACCCGGCTTTTACTGAAAAAATATCTGAACCCTTTGCTAGCCGCAAAAGTAGATACATTGGTACTGGGCTGCACCCATTATCCATTTGTAGCCAAGCTCATACAGGAACTCACGTCTACGCATATTTCTAAAGGTGACCCCATCACGCTCATTGATACCGGAAAAGCCATTGCCTCCCAAATACAACGTTTGCTGGCTGAACGCGATCTAAAAACCAGCAACAGCGATATTCCTTGCATTAATGCTTACACCAACGGCAATCCAGATAAGCTGAAACACGCCTGCACCCAGTGGATTAACATACCAGAAAACAAGTTAAGTGTTTCCACCTTCAGAACCTGATTTAAGTATCAGATTTAAGTATCAGATTTAAGCGTCAAATTTATACGCTTATAAACGCACTGGAAAACACACTTTATAGAAACAGGTAAATCCACAATAAAGCTAAGAACAAATAATTTAATTAGGACTCCTTTACATATCCCTTTTATTGCGCCATAATACTTGCATGAAAAAGCCAGCCAGCCAGCCTTGGGACGAAACGCCAGCCACCAGTGAACGCATACTGGATGCCATTGCCAGAATTGCCGGCGTATTGCGCTCGGGCACCTGGCAGTTCGCCACATCGGAAGGTTTGAATCCCACGCAAGTAGATATCATAGATATGCTGGCTGCACGCAAAGATGCTGTCAGGCTGTCCTGGATAGCCGAGCAATTAGGCGTCAGCACGGCCAGTGCCAGCGACTCTGTGAGTTCATTGACTGCCAAAGGTCTGGTAGAAAAAGCCCGCGCTCCCGACGATGGCCGTGCTATCGCCCTGAGGCTTACGGGCGATGGTCATGAATTGGTAAAAAAAATTGCTGGTGCTACTGGCTTTGCCAGCGAGGCCATCGAGCAGTTGTCACCTGCAGCACAAGAACAAACTTTTACCAGCCTGTTGAACCTGATAGGCAAATTGCAGCAGGCCGAGCATTTCCCTGATATACGCGCCTGTGTCACTTGCATGCACTTCATGCCTGACAGACACGACAGCGTACTGGCACCTCACCATTGCGCCTTGGTAGATGCCCCTTTACGTAGAGAGCAATTGCGTCTGGACTGCCCTGAACATCAACAAACAGCAAGCAACATCATTCGCAGCAACTGGAAAAAAATAGAAATAAAATAAGTAAAAATGGAATGGCTGAAAATGAGTTAGCTAAGGCAGATTGCCTATTTTTTTGACTCATTTAATTAGGACTCCTATTTAATAAATTTGATGCTGTGGTTCTTGCATCGGATATGAGCAGCAAACGCAGCAAAAATCTAGCTGGCTATGCGTACCAAAAACAGAACCGTAACATGACATTTGAAAGATAAAAATGAAACACCGATACAAAAAAATCTGTGCTTACCTAGGCCTTAGCCTGACTATGGCAAGCGCAACTCACTGGGTAGCGGCTCATGATCATGCACATCAGGGGGGGGTACAAACTGAAGCCGGCAGCAAGGGACTTTGCTCAGCATCCCGCCCATGCACACATCAGGGAGGGATACAAACTGAAGCCAGCAGCAAGGTCAAACCTGACTTTGACATTTTCCACACCAAGATCACAACTGAAGGTAATGTGGCAATTTTTCATATTGCCGTCTCAGGTAAAGCTGGCAAAACCAGACCCGCCAAATCAGGCAAGCTGGCGGGTAGCACTGTCTTCTCTTATGTTTGGCCAACCACGCTGGACCCATCTGTAGTGGGTTTCGAGCCTAAAAGTGGCATTCTGGCTTTTGCCGTCACCTCTCACCCAGACTTTGATGACACCCCATTGTTCGATGAAAACGGCGATGGCGATCCCAATAATGATGGCAATGTCTGGCACTCACACTGGGTAGTTCTGCAGCCAGACCAGGCTTGCGGTAAAGATGCGCTGAAGGTCGTTGATATTCCTGAGGGTAGCAAACCCCGCCTGCCTAAAACCTGGCCAGGCTTGCCAATACTCATAGATAGCCCAGGCTGGAGTCCCATTTTCAAAGGCAAGACGCTGGAAGTGCGAGTGCCATTTGATGACATCGAGAGCATTAAGGCTGCTGGTTTTGATGGCGTCACTGCTGCCCTGCGCATCAATGCCAGCGTCCATGCCCCTCTTCTTTGTGTCGCCAATGTATACAAAATCGCCTCAGGCAATTTAAGCCTGCCAGGCAAATTCAACCAGTAAGTCCAAACCACAAATCAGAAAAGGAATCACCATGTCTCATGTTCAGCTTATCAATATCAAAGAAACGTCCGGTACACGCCACGCCATTTTAAATGACATCAATACTGCCTTTGGTGCGACACCAAATATGTTCCGTGCTGTCGCCAACTCCACTGCCGCACTCAACAGCATGTGGTCTGCGTTTGCTGCCCTGGGTAACGGCGTCATCCCGGCAAAGCTGGGTGAACAAATTGCAGTTGCCATAGCAAACAGCAATCAATGTGAATACTGCCTTGCAGCACATACAGTTCTTGGACAAAAAGCAGGCGCCAGTAGTGCAGAAATGACGGCAGCCCAGTCCGGCAATTCGCACGATGCTAAAACTGACGCTGTATTGAAATTTGTCTTGAAAGTAGTCAGCCAGCGTGCACAAATCAGCAAGGATGATGTGGAAACGCTGCGATTATATGGCTATTACGATGAACATATAGTCGAAATAATGGCGCACATCGCGCTAAACCTGTACACAAACTATATCAATGTAGCGCTGGACGTCCCGGTGGATTTTCCCAAAATAAAACTAAGTGCGACTGACGCAAATTAATCAAGCTTTTTCTGAGTGCGGATAATTCCGCACTCTAATCAGATAAAAATAGGGCGAATCAAAATGTCAATAATCAACAGCATTGCACCGGAGCTTATTTCGTCAGACTGGCTCAACACCGACACAGCTATTAGCTTGCATTCTTTACGCGGCAAAGTCGTATTTCTGCATAGCTTTCAGATGCTATGCCCGTCCTGTGTTACACATGGTTTGCCGCAAGCAAGCGCAGTAAGAAATGCATTTTCGCAACAAGAACTTGCAGTGATAGGATTGCACACAGTATTTGAACATCATCAGGTGATGGGCAAAGCCGCCTTACAGGCCTTTATTCATGAATACCGTTTAGGTTTCCCGATAGCCATCGACATGCCAGACCCACACAGCGGAATACCTTTGAGCATGCAGAAATATGGCTTACGTGGCACACCCAGCATCCTACTGATAGACAAAAAAGGCCGCATCAGATTTCATCACTTTGGACACATTGATGACCTTAAACTGGGCCATATACTAGGTCAATTGATAGCAGAAACATATGCTACAGAAAAGCCCATCACACCAGATAAAGAACAAACTGAAGATGCCAGTGGATGCAATGAGTTTTCATGTAGCAGGCCTTAGATGTAGAAGCTCACCGCTAAATCAGGTCCATCAATTTAAATAAAATTGCGGCATCTTGGTCTTTCCGGCTTCTATAGACTATGGCTTGAATGAACTGGCAATGAGTTTGGTGGCCTCATCATACTGTGCTCTGTTTACGCTCGCATAAGTCCATTGGAACATGCTGCACCAGTTACCATCGGTAATTACTTTTTCGTAGAAAATCTTTTGCCCTTGGGTGCCGGACACCAACACAAAGGACTTGCCCTTGGCACGGTAAGTAATTTCTTTGCCGTCCTTCTTTTGTTCTTTATCTGCCTTGGCAAGAAACTCAGCAGGAGTAGTATCCCGACCTTCTATGCAGGAGCGTGCATAGACGCGCAACTCGGCGTCTTCTGTGCGCGAAACAAATACCTGCCCATCACCGTTAGCAGCTTCGCCTTGTGGCAATAGATACACGGGATACTCAATGACAAAACCATAGCGCCCGTTAACATAAGTCTTATATGCTGTATCCGCTGCTTGCGCACTGAACGAAACGAGAGATAGTAGTAAAAGAAATTTATGCATATGGTGCGAGAATAACTGCGAACCGGGATGTCAACAAAAATCCCCTATTTTATTTATTTTCAAAAAATAGGGGATCTACACAAATTAAGACAGAACAGCAGCAATCGCACTCGCAGTTGCTTCTACATTCCCAGTATTCAAGCCAGCAACACACATACGGCCAGAACGCACCAGATAGACACCGAACTCTTCCTTCAGGCGATCACATTGCTCAGCAGTCAAACCCGTGTAGCTAAACATGCCGCGCTGTGTCAGGAAATAACTGAAATCACGGCCTGGCAATTTTGCACTCAGTACATCATGCAATTTACGGCGCATGAGCTGGATACGATCGCGCATGGCGACCACTTCTGCTTCCCACATCGGACGCAGTTCAGGGTCGCTCAATACACGCGCCACCAACTGCCCACCATGCAGAGGTGGATTGGAATAATTGCGACGGATAGTTGCCTTCAACTGGCCCATTACATTCACTGCCTGTACTGCGTCAGGACAAACCACGCTCAGGGCACCGCAACGTTCGCCATACAAGCTCATACTCTTGGAGAAGGAATTGGCAACAAAAAAACTCAAACCCTGCTCCGCCAACAAACGTACTGCATAAGCATCTTCGACGATACCATCACCATAACCCTGATATGCCAAATCAAGGAAGGCAATCAGTTCGCGCTCTTTCAACACTGGCACCAGTTGTTGCCACTGTTCTTGCGTCAGGTCTACACCTGTAGGGTTATGGCAGCAAGCATGCAGCAGGACTATGCTTTTCTTTTCTGCTGTTTTCAATGCTTCGATCATGGCATCAAACCGCAAGCCACCAGTCGCTGCATCATAGTAAGGATAGGTTTTGACAGCCAGACCACATCCCTCAAACACTGCCTTGTGATTATCCCAGGTCGGATCACTGACCAGCATGGTTGATGTCGGGAAATAACGTTTGATAAAATCGCCTCCCACCTTCAGGCCACCGCTAGAGCCAACCGACTGTATGGTCACAACACGGCCAGCCTTGACGGCCGCACTATCTGCACCAAACAAGAGTTCCTGCACCGCAGTGCGGAAATTTGCTGCACCTTCCATCGGCAAATAAGGACGGGCACCCGCATCTGCTACAACCTTGTGCTCTGCTGCACGTACAGATGGCAGCATGGGAATCTTGCCAGCATCATCAAAATAAATACCAATAGACAAATTGATCTTGTTGGTGCGTGGGTCTTTACCAAAGGCCTCATTCAAAGACAAGATAGGATCGCCAGGATAGGCTTCGACGTGCTGAAACATGATAGAACTCCAGATGGTTGGACATAGAATCAAAGCTGCAAAGCTAAGCATTCAATATAAACAATGCAACATTGAATGCACCAAGCTAATGCGTCAGAGCTCTATTGTGACACATGCCATCGGCAATGTAGGATACAGGTAGCCAGAATCGCTGGAACAAACTGTATATTCGCTTGAAAAAATATATAAAAAATGCAGCTATTTTTTGATTTATAGCTGCATTCCTTAATGCTGATTCAATTCATTGATGCATTTAAGCATCAATGACCGTGTGCATGCTCCTGAGCTTCCACAGGCATTTCACCACCGCCCTTACCTTCAAAAAAGAAAGCCTTACGCACTTTTTTGGTTTTACCCACTTCATTCAAAGTACCGGACTCATACAGGCGTCCATTGAGCATGACATGGCTGAGCTTGTCTGATTGTTCAATATCCTTGAGAACATCGCCATCAATAATCATCAAATCGGCCAGCTTACCCACTTCAAGTGAACCCAAGTCTTTATCCATGCCCAGATAACGCGCTCCATTGATGGTACCGCTGCGTATAGCCTCCATAGGTGTCATGCCACCTTTGACCAGCATCCATAATTCCCAGTGGGCTGCCAGACCTTCACGTTGGCCATGCGCGCCAAGGTTGACGGGTACGCCAGCACGCTGCAGAGCGGTTGCCGTCTGAGCTACTTTGATTACATTGAAGTCTTCTTCCGGAGCAGTTTCACGCCTGACGCTACGTGCTTCCAATACCGAACGCGGCACATATTTACTCAGCAGCGGATGTTTCCAGACATCGGTACGGGCATACCAGTAATGTTCACCATCGAGGCCACCGTAGGCTACCCCCAAGGTCGGCGTATAACCAACTTGTGTCTGCGACCACAATTGCTTGACATCATCATAAACTTTCTCTACTGGCAATGCATGTTCAACACCGGTATGACCATCAACCACCATGCTCATATTGGTCTGGAACAGTGAGCCACCTTCTGGTACCACCATCATTTGTGTCTGTCGTGCTGCCTCCAGGATTTGCTGGCGTTGTTCGCGCCTAGGCTGGTTATAGCTCTTGACCGAAATCGCCCCCGCTGCCTTGAGACGTTTCAGGTGTGTCAATGCATCGTCCAGGTTGTTCACGATGGCAGCGAAATTGCCTTTGGCCCCGTATAGTATGGTGCCGGTAGAGTAAATGCGCGGCCCTAACACTTGCCCAGCCCTTTGCAATTCACTTTGCGTGAATATCTCACCCGTATCATTTGACGGGTCATGAATCGTCGTCACACCAAAAGCCAGCGACGCATAATTGACCCAGCTTTGTTGCGGGATAATACCGCTCTCGCCCATGCTGCCATGCCAGTGCACATCAACCAGGCCCGGCAAGATGGTTTTGCCCTTGGCATCTATCTGGGTTGCACCTGCAGGTATGGCCACATCCGCAGATTTACCTATACTGACGATGCGGTTATCTTTGACGACGATACGGCCATCTTCTATGACTTCTTCGCCTTTCATGGTGACAATTCTGGCACCGGATATGACTGTATAGCCAATCGGTTTGTCAGATATCTGGCGGAAACCTATCTTTTGCCCTTGCTCTATCGGTTTTGGCAACTCGGCGGGCGCACCTGGCATGAAGGCAAAAGCATCTTTCAATTCACGGCTGAATAATTCGTCACCCAAAGAGAAATTGATGCGCTTGCTGTCTCCAGACCAGTGCAGGTATTGACCGGCATTTACGTCCAGTTGCTTGACTGGCAGTGCATCCATTTTCTGCCCTATGGTCACTGCTTTGCCAGCTAGCGGCAAGGGCATCACATAAGCATGGTAACGTTCACCAAAAGCCAGCCACTCACCATCTGGCGAAATCGCAAATTCACCGGCAAATTCACTTTTTGCGACTGACTGCTCAGGTTTGCCATCCAAGGGTAGGCGAACCAGAGATGTAGTCCAATCCACTTCACCAGTGAATTGGGTACGTGTGACATACACTGCCTGCCCATCTTTGCCAAATTGCGGTGAACCACCCTCTTCCGTCAACAGGCGCGGCTCGGTTTTACCGTCTGCATTCGCCAGGAACACTCCCGTTTCCATGCCATGCCAGGGCGTAGTCAGGTAACCACCCTTGGCTTTGACATAGGCAACTTGCTTGCCATCAGGTGAAAAACGCGCCTGCAGATATTTGCCAGTTGCCTTGGTCACGATGGTTTCCTTGCTACTGGATAGCTCCACGATCCTTACAGCACCGAGTTTTTCATCATTCCAGCTACTGAACACCACAGACTTGCCATCACGTGAAAAGCTGGGGAAGAATTCAAAATGTGTGCTTTGTGTAGTGAGGCGGCGTGGCGTGCCATTTGGCAGGTCTTTGACATAGATATGCCCTAGCGCCGAGTAGACAACTTTATCCCCTTGCGGTGCGACATTCACCCAGCGCAACTGGTGCACATCGAATTGATCAGGTGCAACCTCTTGCGGGAAGCGCAAGGCACTGCGTACTTCCCTGGTATCTTGTACATGGAATGGTATATCCACTGCCTTGTGGCTGAATGGGTCGAGACGCCATAATTTACCCTTGGCCCAGACGACGATCTCCTTGCTGCCCGGCATCCAGGCAAAGGCTGGATACACGCCTTGTATAGCCCAGGTCTCTTGCATGTCGCGCTCCAGCTCCGGCCATGCTGCTGTTTCTTCTCCTGTCTGCAAATTTTTCAGGAACAAGGCTGACTGGTTACGGATGCGGCGGACGAAAGCCAGGTATTTGCCATCCGGTGAAGGTACAGGGCGCACGGCACCACCAGGGCCACTGACTAATGCCTTTACTTTACCCTCTTGCAGGTCACGGCGAAAAATCTGGTAGATCTGCTCGTTGGAATTTTTATTGTATTCAAAGGATGCACCTGGCGTCGTATCTTGCGAATAATAGACATAGCGCCCATCAGGTGAGAATGCTGGCTCACCCAGGTCTTTTTGCCAATTTGGTTTTTCATTCAATTGCACGCCTGTGCCACCGCTTTGATGATACAGCCAGATTTCGCCGGAACCCAGTGAGCGAGTGCCAGTATAGTGCTTGCGCGCCGCGATATACTGACCATTCGGGTGCCAGACGGGATTATTCAAAAGACGGAAATCTTCCTTGCTGACGGCATGCGCATTACTGCCATCGACATTCATGACCCAGACATTGTCGCCGCCCCCGGCATCAGACATATAAGCGATCTGCTTTCCATCCGGTGAAAAGCGCGCCTGCATTTCCCAGGCAATGGAGTGTGTCAGAGCCTTGGCTTCACCACCAGCTATTGGCAATGTATATAAATCGCCAAGCAAATCAAATACCAGTTGTTTACCATCGGGGCTGACATCCACGCTCATCCAGGTACCAGTGCGTGTATCAATATTGACTGTCTTGCTCTCACCTGGTGGATGATTGACATCCCATTTCTTTTTCTCGGCATCCGGTTTGGTGGCTGGCTCAGCGGCCAGCGCTGGCAAGCACAGTATGACAGCCCAGGCCAAAGGCAATAGTTTTGACACACGCATACGCTCTCCTCTCATGATTTTTATTTAATTTACAACATTCGGACAATACTCTCGATTTTGCTGCGGCTTTGAGCGAGCGATAATATATCAAGAAGATATCAAGAAGCTCGAATGAGATACTCAAGGGCTTAAAAAGTTCCTGTTTGCATCACTGCCTAAACATATTTGCGGTGATTGCAACACCGTATAAGTCTTAAACCGCCAAGCGCGCTGGCATAAGGTATGATTTGAGCAATTCTATTTCGCCTGCGACCATGAATCTATTTGCCACCGATGAGGAAGTAAGCCAGCTGACCAACAGGCTGACGTCGGCACAGGGCTTGGATAAATTCATCAGTCAATTGACGCTGGCATGGTACTTGCGGCAAAGGGATAGCCAATATGCGTCGGCATTAGCTGCAGCGGCCCTGGCAGATTTGGCTGACCTGGATGCGCCAGAAACCCTGAGAAGACAATTTCATGCCCAGCTTTGCCTGATCCGCGCAGAAATTGCGGCTCTGTTTTGTGATCTCAACAATGCTGAACGCCTGTTGGCTGAAGCGATCACAGTTTTCACTGATCTCAACGATAGTACTGGTCTGGGAGACGCCAGTCTGACCGGCGCCGCCCTGGCCCTGGAACAAGGCGACGCCGCCAGAGAAGCTCATACCTGTGCAGCTGCAATTAGCTGGTATACCAGGGCAAACGACAGCTTGAGGCTGGCGATAGCTGAGTCCTGGGCCATCTATGAGCTGGCTTTTTATGATCCCCTGGCTGCCTCAGTCAGGCATTCAGCCTTCGACAGACAATACCAGCATCGCGAGCATCCTGCCGTGGCGGCACATATGGCCGCAGCATCTGGTGTCATCCATGGCAGGCGGGAGCCGGCACGTGCCTCTGTGTATTACCTGCAAGCCAGTGAACTGGCCCGCCAGACTGGCATGATCAGGCTGGCCATCGTTTCTGCTGGCAATTCTGGTGAATCCATGCAAACCGTTGGTGATCTCGAAGGTGCGGCGGGAGTTTTTGACTGGGCGGCAGAACGCGCTCACGAAACCGAATGGCCAGCATTAATAGGCCATGCCATGTCACACCTGGGTAGTTTGTTGCGACAACTGGGGCAATTTGAACGCAGTCAAAAAACCCTGGAAGAAGCACTGAGCGGATTTTCAAGGACGCCAGCAGGCATCAACAAGGCCATAGTTCACGCTGAACTGGCAGAATGTTTGCTCATGCAAGGCGAAACTGGGAAGGCGATCTCCGCCTTCAATGAAGCAATTACCCTGTTTCGTGCTGCGCATTCCATGGATGACCTGCCACAAACCCTGATACGCTATGCTCGGGCTCTTTCGATTGATGGACAGGCAAACAACGCTCTGGCAGCGATTGCCGAGGCCAGGACTCTGATACAGCAACATCAATTCACTGCTCTGGGCGTTACCCTGAATCAAACCCTGGCAGAGATACATGCACGTCACGTGATTACCATGCCAGAAAAAATGGATGCACCCAATGCCATCATTCACTACCTGGAAGAGTCTTTGCAGACTGGCGAACTGACTGAGGGCTGGCAGGCAAGTACTGAATTATTGATGGCACTGAGCGATGCATGGTCAGATGTGGGCGACACAAGCAAGGCCTTGCTGTACGCGAGACACGCCATTACCGCAGAGCAGCGCGAGAGTAAAAAACAGGCAAATAATCGTACTGCCATGGCACAGGTCAGACATGAGACAGAATTGATACGTGCAGAAGTCGAGCAACACCGATTGATTGCAGCATCAGAAGCACGCAGAGCCGCAACTTTACAAGAGGCAGGCGCTACCCTGGAGCGGCTTGGCAGGATAGGTCAGCAAATCACATCCAACCTCGAACCTGAAGCAGTGTTTGAAGCCATACACTTTCACCTGAAAGATTTAGTGGATGCGACTACCTTCATTATCTATATGCTTTCACAGGATGGACAAGTACTGACACAAGCATTTGGCATAGAGGAAAATTTACCCCATCCCTATCATGAGGTGGCACTCCATGATGAGCGCGCGTCCAGTGCCCGCTGCGTACGTGAAAGACGAGAAATCAGGCTTGAATTGCTTCCTGATGATGATTTTCCGGTAGTACCCAACACACTGGAAACCTTGAGTCTGTTATTCGCACCACTCAGTATAGGTGAGCGCATATTGGGTGTCATGAGCATACAGACCCCGCGCGAGCATGCTTATGGTGAAAGGGAATGCCTTATTTTTCGCTCTTTATGCTCGTATGGCGCGATAGCACTTGACAATGCCAACGCTTATCGTGAACTGCGCCTGACCCAACAGCAGCTGGAATCTGCCAGTATGACAGAACGACATGCACGCAAGAAAGCGGAAGATGCAACAAGATTGAAAAGCGAATTCCTGGCAAATATGAGCCATGAAATCCGCACCCCCATGAATGCTGTCATAGGCCTGGCCCACCTCGCACTACAAACCAGGCTGACACCCAAACAATATGACTATGTCAGCAAAATCCATCATGCCGGAGAGTCGCTATTGGGCATCATTAATGACATACTGGATTTTTCCAAGATAGAAGCTGGCATGCTGGATGTGGAGCATATTTCATTTTCCATCAAGGATGTACTCAATAGCGTATCCACCCTGACCAGCCAGAAAGCCATAGAAAAACAAATAGCCTACATCGTAAAAATTGCTGAGGAAGTTCCTGCACGCTTGCGTGGCGACCCTCTGCGGCTTGGGCAAGTATTAACCAATCTAGTCAATAATGCCGTCAAATTTACGCCAGGCGGCGGCGAGATAGAGCTCAGTATCACGCGGCCACCCACTGCATCAGCAACAACTGATCTGACATTTTCGGTACGGGATACTGGCATAGGCATGTCAGCGCAACAGCAGCAAAGCCTGTTTCTGCCATTTACCCAGGCCGACGGCTCAACCACGCGCAAATATGGTGGCACAGGTTTGGGTTTGTCAATTTCGCGTCGCCTGGTGGAATTGATGGGTGGGCAAATTGATGTCCACAGTCGAGAAAATCAGGGGTCAACATTTTCATTCACTTTGCCACTGGAAATAGATTTCAGCCTGCATGGTGAATCAGACGCTCATGCAGAATCACGCAGCACACACAGTGCCAATATCGCGGCACAAAACCATGCTGGCCGCCGTGTCTTGTTGGCGGAAGATAATCCTGTCAATCAGCAAATCGCCATAGAGTTGCTGAGCATGGTCGGCATTACGGCTGATGTTGCGGACAATGGCGAAGAGGCAGTACGTCTCATCATGGCAAATGAGCCTGGGTATTACGCCATGATCTTCATGGATTTGCAAATGCCTATCATGGATGGCCATGAAGCCGCTGCAAAAATAAGGCTAGACGTGCGCATGGATGACACTCCCATCATCGCCCTGACTGCGCATGCCGTTGGCGATATTCGGGAGCGTTGCATGCGCGAAGGCATGCAGGATTACCTGACCAAACCCATACAGCCGGATGCCTTGTTCAGCATAGTTTCACACTGGATGGATACTGAACATGAATTGCCCGTACCCGGCAGTTTAATCACCAGTACGGTGTTTGACGATGAGGATGCTGGATTCCCGCAATTTAATGAGCTAGATACCAGCCTTGGCTTGCATTACATGGGGGGGCGTCACGAGTTTTATATCAATATGCTGCACAGGTTTGAGCAAAGTCAGGCCGATACTTTGCATGAATTAAACCGGCTCATACAAATCAGTGAGTATGGCCATGCAGAACGACTCAGCCATACGCTCAAGGGATTGGCTGGCAGCATAGGAGCCACAAAACTACAAAAAATAGCGGCTGAACTGGAATACAAACTCAGCAAAGAAGAAAGCCGGGAATTCATCCTCGAAAGCCTGGAACCACTTGCGCAGTCACTCAATGCTGTACTGGATGAGTTAAAGACGGTACTACCAGGGATTTTACCCCAGCAGGCAGAAGTCATCGTCGATGAAGCTGAGGCAAAAAACCTTGTGACTGAGCTGCGCATCTTGCTCGCCGCATCAGACGCAGATGCGCAGAGCCTGTTTGAAGAAAATGAAACTGCAATTGCCACTCAGTTCAGTCAGGATGCCATGATACAACTCAGGCACTTCATGCATCAGTTTGAATTTGAAGCTGCGGCGAAGCTGATAGAGCAACAATGATAATCTCAAATTATCCGGTTTTCTTTTAAACTGGCTATCCTTTCTTCGCTCAGTCCCCAGTCATGCAAAATCTCTTCGCTATGCTGCCCTGGCGCTGCCGGTGGCCTGCTGATTTCTGGTGAAGTCCTGCTAAATCGTGGTGCAGGTGCTGGCTGCACTATGCCTTCAACATCAGTGAAATTGCCCCTGGCTTTATTGTGTGGATGTTCAGGCGCTTCGGCCATATCCAGTACCGGGGCGAAACAGATATCTGTTCCTTCCATCAGCTCACACCATTGCTGGCGAGTTCTGGTCTTGAACAGTGCTGTAGATTTTTCTTTCAACTCTGGCCATTTGCGGTTATCCATTTGTTTATTGAATGCGGGATCAGTGATACCGGCACGTTCCAGCAACAGGGCATAAAACTGTGGTTCTATCGCGCCTATGGAGATGAATTTACCGTCAGCGCAAGCATAGGTATCATAAAAATGCGCACCACCATCCAGCATATTAGCTCCGCGCTGGCCTGACCATGCGCCAAAGGCACAAAAGCCATAAATCATTGCCCCCAATAAAGCGGAGCCATCGACCATGGCTGCATCTACCACCTGACCCTTGCCAGAACTGCGTGCTTCCAGGGCAGCACAGACTACGCCAAAAGCCAGCATCATGGCACCGCCGCCAAAATCGCCGACCAGGTTCAAGGGTGGTGCCGGTGGCGTATCCGCCCTGCCCATGGCATGCAGCATGCCGCTGAGTGCGATGTAATTCAGGTCGTGGCCCGCCGCCTGTGCCAGCGGGCCATCCTGGCCCCAGCCGGTAATTCGTCCATATACCAAGCGTGGATTACGTTGCTGGCAAGCTTCCGGCCCCAGGCCCAGTCTTTCCATGACTCCAGGTCGAAAACCTTCCAGCAGGATATCGGCATTTTCAATCAAATCCAGCAATACAGCTTTGGCTTCCGGCTGCTTCAAGTCCAGCGCCAGCGAACGCCGCCCCCTGGCCATGACATCATATTTGGTGCCCAGCATGGGAAAAGGGTTGTTCGCACCAGCAAGTAGCTTACGGTCTATGCGTATCACTTCTGCCCCCATATCGGCCAGCATCATGGCTGCAAAAGGGCATGGCCCCAAGCCCACCATTTCAATGACACGTACCCCTTGTAATGGTCCAGCCATGTTCTACCCCTGCTTCTATTCTGGTTTATAGATTACGTGAAATGATTTCTTTCATGATTTCATTGGCACCGCCATAGATACGCTGCACCCGTGCATCAACATACATTTGCGCAATCGGGTATTCCAGCATATAGCCATAACCGCCGAATAATTGCAGGCATTGATCAATGACCTTGCACTGCAAATCAGATATCCAGTATTTGGCCATCGATGCCAGTTCGGTATCCATGCGGCCTTCCATCATATCAACTATACAGCGGTCAATGAAAGTACGGGCTATCGTCGCCTCGGTCTTGATCTCTGCCAATACGAAGCGGGTATTCTGCATTTCTATCAGGGCTTGCCCAAAGGCCTTGCGCTCACGGGTATGGGTGATTGTCAAATCCAGCGCACGCTCTATGGCAGCCACGCCGGATACACCCAGTATCGTACGTTCATAAGGCAATTCCGTCATCAACTGAGTAAAGCCCTTGCCTTCGACGCCACCGAGCACCCTGTCCAGCGGCACACGCACATCATCAAAGAACAGCTCACAAGTATCCTGGCCTTTTTGCCCTATCTTTTCCAGTATGCGCCCTACCCGGTAACCTGGGCAGTCTTTGGTTTCCACTATGATTAAAGAAACGCCTTTGGCACCGGCTTCAGGATCGGTCTTGGTCACGACGACCACCAGATCGGCCATATACCCATTCGATATGAAGGTCTTGGAACCATTGATGACATAGCTATCACCATCACGCCTGGCAGTGGTACGTATGCCTTTCAGGTCAGAACCGGCACCGGGTTCAGACATAGCAATAGCAGCGATCATTTCGCCTGAGGCCAGCTTGGGCAAATACTTGTGCTTTTGTTCCTCCGTACCCTGGTTCAAAATATAATGAGCAACGATGGCGTGCACATGTATACCAAAAGCCATGTCACCGGCATAAGTCAATTCTTCAAAAACGATGGATTGATGAGCAAAACTACCACCTGAACCACCATATTCCTCAGGTATGTCGGCCAGCAAAATGCCCATGGCACCACCCTTGTCCCAGACATCGCGGTCGACATGCTGCTGCTTTCTCCAGTGTTCCTGATGTGGAGTAACTTCGACTGTGACAAAACGACGTACTGCATCCCTGAAACTTTCCAGCTCAGGCGTCATCCAGCTTGGTTTGATTTGCATCTTGTGTCCCCTTTATTGTCGATTCAGGCTTTTGTGCCTGATTTATCTACAGCTTGATTGATAGTGATCATGTTTAAGGTTACCATCAAGACAGCCAATAAGAGCCCGGCTCTCCACTTTTTAGAAGATTCCCCCCATTAGCAATGCCTAAAGAAATTTCTACAGACACAATAGATACAGCATCGCTAAGTACTGGCACTGGCGTGACAAAAAAACGCGGTCGTCCTGCACTGGATGAATCCGAAAGCATACGCCAGGATTTAATCAGGAAATCAGCACAGCTTTTCAGGAAAAAAGGTTATGACAATACCACCGTGCGCGATATCGCCGCAGCAGTGGGAATACAGTCGGGTAGCTGGTTTTATCACTTCAAGACCAAGCAGGACATACTGGTCGCCGTGATGGAGCAAGGTATGCAAAAATCACTGGCGGAGATAGAGAAGCTGGCTTTGGAAGATTTACCGCCGCGCCTGGCCTTTCAACACCTGGTCAAAGTACACTTGAATACCTTGCTGGCACCCGAGCATGATTTTATTGCTGTGTTGCTGTATGAGTGGCGTGCGCTGGACAAACCAGCACGCACACGCATCATTGCGCTGAAGGACAGGTATGAAGCAGCGTGGGAAAAAATCATCATTGCCCTGCATGCTACAGGAGACTGGGCCATGCCCACGCGTCTGGATAAGTTGTTGATGTTTGGTACGCTGAACTGGACCGCGCAATGGTATAGACGCGGCTCAGGTATCAGTATTGATGAACTTGCAGAACAAGCTGTACAATTTATTTTACGTACCAAACTTGAATAAAAATTCAAACAGCTTTACGACGTGAGAACAGAGCGAACAAACCCACCACCAGCAATATAGGGAACAGCAAGGGGAGTAAAGCCAACGCCAACGAACCTAGCACCACAACAAAAACCACACATAATAAAACTGCGACGCCTGCCAATACCAAACCTGTCAGGCTAAGGGCAAAAAAGACTGCCAACACGCCTATCCCGCCAGCCAGCATTACACCAAAGAATCCACCTACCCCATCGATATGATCCCCATCAATTTGCACATCCATGCCATGAAAAGAGTACAGGGCTATCATGGTAAAAACCAGGATAGATACGAGAATGATGGCGATGCGTTTATTTGTTGTGATATTTGATGTCATGATGGGCTCCCTGGATAACTTTGTGAATTGGATGATTTCTTGTGTTCTGTGATTCGATGTAAGCATCTTATAAAAGAAGCTTCGGCGCTTCCATGCGCATGCGACAGAATGCACAAACCATGGTTCGAACAGTAGATAGCAGGGAGAAATGGCAATAAGCTGTGGTCAATAACTACAAAAAACAAAAAAGCAGCCATTAGCTGCTTTTTTGCTTGCTATAGAGCGGCGATAAACTCAGCTACCGGTATAACTGGTCTTCATCGTGGTAAAGAATTCTACTGCAGCACTACCTTGCTCGCGGGCACCATAACTTGATGCCTTGCTGCCGCCAAATGGTACATGGTAATCCACCCCTGCGGTAGGCAGGTTGACCATGACCATACCAGCTCGCGCATGACGCTTGAAGTGCGTCGCATATTTCAGCGAAGTTGTGCAAATACCGGCAGTCAAACCAAATTCGGTATCATTCGCCAGTTGCAGCGCATGCTCATAGTTTTTAGCTGGAATCACTGACGCTACTGGTCCAAATATCTCCTCCCTGGCGTGCTGCATGGCCGGATCGCAGTCAACAAACAGAGCAGGATTGAGGAAATAGCCATCTGTCTCACGTGACAGGCGTTCCCCGCCAAAAGCCAGTTTGGCACCTTCATCTTTGGCTATCTGTATATAGCGCAAATCCTGGTCCAGTTGAGATTGATCAACTACCGGGCCTATATCTATACCAGCTTGCAAGGCATGGCCCACTTTCAAGCTCTTCAATTTATCCACCATCGCAGCCACAAAAGCCGGGTAAATCTGCTCTTCAACAATGAGACGTGAAGACGCAGTGCAACGCTGGCCAGTAGAAAAATAAGAGCCCTGAATTGCTGCATTGACTGCAACATCCAGATCCGCATCAGCCAATACCACGAGTGGATTTTTACCGCCCATCTCCAATTGCACTTTGGCGCGACGAGCCGCACAAGCGGCAAGCACCCTGCTGCCAGTGCCGACGGAACCGGTAAAACTGATGGCATCAACCCTGCTATCCTTGCTCAAGGCTTCGCCAACAATACGACCGGGTCCAGACAAGAGATTGAAGACGCCAGCAGGTAAACCCGACCGGCTGATGATCTCAGCCATGGCCCAGGAACAGCCTGGCACCAATTCTGCCGGTTTCAAGATTACAGTATTGCCGTAAGCCAGTGCCGGTGCGACTTTCCAGGCTGGGATGGCGATAGGGAAATTCCAGGGAGCGATAATGCCGACGACGCCCACAGGTTCGCGGGTGACGTCGACATCCACACCAGGGCGCACCGAAGCCAGTTTGTCGCCGCGGATACGCAAAGCTTCCTGGGCAAAAAATTTGAAAATGGCAGCGGCACGACCTACTTCACCAATAGCTTCTGGCAAGGTTTTGCCTTCCTCACGGGCTAACAGCTTGCCGAGTTCGGCTTTGCGCTCATTGATTTCCGTGCCTATCTTGTCAAGCGCATCTGCGCGCTGCTGTACACCGGAATTGCGCCAGCCTTCTGCAGCATCGCGTGCAGCAGTGATCGCCAGTTCCACTTGCTCATGGCCTGCACTGGCATATTCATCAATCACATCACCAAGATCAGAGGGGCTGCGAGTAGTGGTAATGCTTGCACCTTCCTGCCAGCCACCATTGATATACAATTGCTTCATCTTCATGTTTCCTTATTTGTCGTTGTTATTGCTTATTGTTCGCTATTGTTCGTTATTGCTCGCCACACTCAGGCTGGCCAGGGTTGATGTTTTTGTTGGAAAAACCGGTTGCCGCAAACCAGGCGCATCCCAGCCAAAAATAAATTGGCAGGCTGCACCACAGATACGCCCCTGACATGCACCCATCCCTGCCCTGGTCATCAGTTTCGCAGTACGCCAGTCGTTATGCTCAGACAACTGTTTGGCACTAACGTCTTCACACCGACAAACCAAAGTGTCAGACCTGCATAACTTGCGTAAGCTGCTATCCAGCGCAAAACTTTGCTGTAGCAAATCAGCGAATTGCCTGGCATGATTGCGGCGTTGTACATCATCTTGCGCGACTGACAGCCCACTCGCCGCCAAACCGGCAATGTGCCCTTCTGCCAGTGCCTTGTCAACACCACCTATGCCACAAGCCTCACCTGCAGCCCACACATCCCCACGGGTAGTCATTTGATTAGTATCAACAACAATTCGGCCATCGGCAATTTCGCAAGCCAGCAAACCTGCCATTTCCAAATTGGGTAACAAGCCAAATCCGCATGCCAGTAAATCACAGGCCAATTCAATTTGCTTACCATTATGTTGCAAGCTAATAGTGCGCAAGCTTTGCTCGCCGTGTGCCTTCACCACCCGTGCATCATGGCGATAATGCACGTGTTTCAGTTGCCAAAACAGTTTCAGCGACTGCATCAATTTGCCGCGATGTCCCTTAAGCAGGGCCACGAAGAACCCGAACAAGTCTCTGGTACTTTTCGTTTCGACTATGCTGACGACTTGACCACCTGCGCGAACTACAGATTCGGCGACTGCCAATAACAAAGGGCCACTTCCCGCAACAACCACCCTTTTTCCAGCCACAGGCATGCCAGCCTTGATCATGGCCTGCAAACCACCGGCACCCGTGACGCCTGGTAAAGTCCAGCCAGGGAAAGGCAACAGCAATTCACGGGCACCACTACAAACGATCAGTTTGTTCCATTTAATTTTTTGCGCGCCATCTGCAGTCTCAAGCAAAAATTCATTGCTGCCAGTGACCGCAACTATGCGCACGCCATAGACGATGCGCACGTTCAAACAATTTGCCAACTCGCTCCACAAGTCATGCGCCCTTTTGTCGCGCCATAGTCTCGGCCCGCCACGCCAGATCTGTCCACCTGGCGCCTGGTTTTCATCAATGACGGTGATAATGGACGATTGTCCTGCTGCAGCCACCGCTGCAGCCAATCCTGCCGGGCCAGCACCGATAATCAGGATTTCGGTAGAAAACGGTAACATCGCTGACACCATACTTAAGCTCCCATACCGGCGGTTTCGGTATTAATCACCATGCCCGAGCGGCAATATGCTTGACAAGCCAGTTGATGCGACTGGCCATTAATACGTACCCGGCATTCCTGGCAAACGCCCATGCCACAGACGGCAAAACGGGCTTGCCCGGAAACTGACTGACGCGTTTGCATGCTGTCAAAACGCATTAAGGCCGCAGCAACACTCATTTCCGTAGTCGCCTCAAACGAAGATCCGTTAATCCATATTTTTGCGATTGTGGTTTGCTGTTCACGCATATTTCAAGCTCCGCACAGGGAAAAAACGTTCTGGCAAATAGGGCTGATAATCGATAGTTCCAGCCCGGTTGGCAATCTGGTCCGCCAGCATGTGTGCCGTTGCCATCGCCGTTGTCACCCCCAGCCCTTCATGTCCTGCCGCCAGCCAGACACCGGCCAATGCAGGATGTGGCCCTATGATGGGCCTGCCATCGGGTGACGCCGGACGCATACCTGCCCAGGCACGTATGATTTGCATATCAGCCAGACAAGGTAATAATGTCATGGCTGACTGCAAAACTGCCCCCAGGGCCCTGGCATCCAGGCTGGTGTCGGTTTGCTGATCCTGGCGGCAAGAACCGATCAGCCACTGCCCGCTTGTTCTTGGCTGCACATTCGCTGCCACTGCCAGCGCGTCAGCAGTCATTGCAGCCTGTCCATAATTCATACTGACAATTTGATGTGAGAGGCGGCCTGGATAACGATCCGTGATCGCCAGATGACCTTTGCGACCAAACACGGCAATTTCAGGCAACAACCTGGCCACGTCCAGGCCAGCCGCAACAATGATGATGTCTGCCTGCAGCTTACTGCCATCTGCAAAGCTCAGTTGGTTTGCTGCCAGCGCATCTACACGCTTGCTCAGGATAAGCTTGCCGCCCCGCTTGACTAAAAGCTGGGCCATGAAATGCGCCAGCTTGGGTGGATACACCACGCTGTCGCCAAATACCCGGACGCCACCAGCCAGACCAGGACGCAATGCAGGTTCCAGTTTTTGCACCTGCTCACCGCTTAAAGCCTCAGCACGCCATAGCCTGGAATTCAACGCCTGCGCCCGGTGATGGGCTTCTCTTAGCTGCTCTTCATTCTCTGCCACCCATAATGTGCCACATTGACTTACTTCAGCCACATTAGGAAATTCAGTAAAAAACTCTTTCCACAAGCGCAGAGACAAAAGACACAAGTCCAGCTCCTGCTCGCTTTCATCAAGAGCAACCAGATGCCCCATCCCAGTTGCTGTCACACCACAACCAGGGGCGGCAGCATCAAGCAAACTGACTTGATAACCTTCTTCCTGCATTTTTAAGGCACAGGTGGTGCCGACGATGCCAGCACCAATGACACACACTGTCGTCTTCATAGGCATGCTTCCTGTGCCATCTCACACTGATGTGATAAAAATGATTAATTGAACTTTGGCAAAACCGGGCGTTGAGCTAATGAGGCGCTGACAACCTGCTCTACCCGACTGCGCAAGGCGCCATCCAGCGGCAAGCGCGGCGCACGTACACGGTCATTGGAATCAATAACCAGCGCCTCCACCAGTTTAATGTTTTGCACCAGATAAGAAGAAACATCCAGATCCAGCAAAGGACGGAACCAGCGATAAATATCCAACGCCTCGTTATAGCGGCCTGCCTTGATGAGGCGATAGATCGCCACCGTTTCATGCGGGAAAGCCACTACCAAACCTGCTACCCAACCCGTTGCGCCTGCAGTCAGCGCTTCAAAAGCCAGATTATCGACACCCGTGAACAAGTCATAACGATTGCCCAGGCGGTTGATGATTTCTGTGGTGCGACGTATATCATCAGAAGATTCTTTCACTGCGACAAAGCGCTTGTCGTCAGCCAGTTCTTCCAACATGTCGGTCGTTACATCCACACGATAAGCCAGGCGGTTGGAGTAGATCATGATAGGCAAATCGCCAGCATTGGCAATACTGCGCAAAGTCGCCACCGTTTCACGGTGATTGGTATGATAAATCGTGCTAGGCACGACCATCAAACCATCGGCACCAGCTTTGGCGGCTTTTTCTGCCAAAGCGCATGCATCGCGCGTTGCAGCCTCAGCCACAGTCAGGATGGCTGGCTGCTTGCCAGTCACTTCCTTAGTCAACTTCAAGACATCAATGCGCTCTGCATGCGACAGCAAAGGCCCTTCACCCAAAGAACCGCAAGCGATCAGACCATCGCAACCGGCATCCATCAAATAACGGAAACAGCGCTCCATTTCCTTGAAGTCCAGCGTATCGTCCTGGTTGAATTTTGTCGTTACTGCGGGAATAACACCTTGCCACATGGTATTTGCCTTGCTTTCTCCGGCGAGACCGGTCAGTTTTTGAACATCAATTAAATGAGGAACTTGTCACCGACAGCATCAGGAGCAAGCCATCAGATTGAGATGGATACCCCAGCTTTTCGTCTGTTGCCAAGTTCGAACATGTCAAAGTTTATGCCCGCAAGAGCATGTCGTCTTGATGTTTGTATGCATTTTCAAAGACGAAATCGGCATAGCCGCACATCTTGAAGATTAATCACTTTCCTTACTTGCTTTTGCAGATTTCCCTACATACCGCCGCAATGTTATTACCAAATAAGCAATATATTCATTACCAATGAAGCAAAATCACAGTTCTCATTCATTTGATATTGGCACAAACAACTTGCTTATTTGAAACTTAGTATCCAAAAGAACACACAATACAAATTTTTTTGTAGAAAGCAAATAGTTATAGTTGACCCAACAATGTTAAAAATGTTTTCATATCCAGCTGCGCCAATAAACCAAGCAATTGATTTATTAAGTGCCACAGATAAATTTCACTTGGGAAATTTACCAAGTCGACTTACTTTGGAGAAAAGTTGTAATGTTAAAACAAACAGTGTTGTCGCGATCTTTACAGATCATGTTTAGCGGTAGTCTGGTAGTTGGCTTGGGTGTAGTAGCTTTACCTGCCATGGCACAACAATCAGAAGCTGGTGATAAGGTTCAACGAGTAGAAATTACTGGCTCGAACATACGCCGTACTGAAAAAGAGACACCAAGCCCAGTACAAGTACTGACCTTGCAAGACATGAAAGCCAGCGGTTATACCGACGTTTCCAGTGTTTTACGCAATATCACTGCCAATGGCCAGGGTACCTTGAGTCAAGCCAATCCTGGCTCTTTCTCAAGTGGCGCATCTGGTATCGCCTTGCGTGGACTGACCGTCGGAGCAACCCTGGTGTTGATCGACGGCCATCGCATGGCACCATATGCCTTGTCGGATGATGGTCAACGTAGTTTCGTCGATATTAGCCAGATTCCATTTGATGCAATCGAAAGAATTGAAATTCTGAAGGATGGCGCGTCTTCAGTCTATGGCTCTGATGCGATTGCGGGCGTTGTCAATGTCATCCTGAAGAAAAAATTTGTTGGCACAGAAATATCCGTCGAAACTGGCACGAGTTCCCGTCGCGACGGGACTACCCTGCATGCATCAGGCATTTATGGCTGGGGTGACTTGGATAAAGAGGGGCACAATGCCTATCTGTCCGTCGAATACCGCAAGCAAAACAAGATTTTGGTGGCAGATCGCAAAGCAGATTTCACTAATACAGATTGGAGCAGTATTGGTGGTGTCAATCAGACAGAAGGTTTCGTCCGTCGCCCAGGCTATCAGCCACGCAGCGCCACAGGTTATTTCATTGATCCAAACACAGGTGAAATCAGTGGTTTTTTACCAGGCTGTGACGCGACTTTATTAGCAGCAGGTAAATGTACTTATAAAGTGCCAACACAATTACAGCCTGAATCACAAAATATCAATATAGTCGGCTCGTTTGTACAAAAGTTGGGAAATGACTGGCAATTGAATTTGAAAGGCTCCCTGTTTAACTCTAAATCCAATCAAGTCAATAATTACCCTGGCACAAATGTTAACAATGGTAATGGCGGTCAAGTACAAATCGCTTATGGCCCAAATCAATTACCGTCAGTGAATGGTCCGTATTCATTCACTGTGCCTGCAACCTACCCTGGCAATACAACGGGTTCACCTCAATGGTTGCAATACAACTTCGTCAACCTGGGCCCACAAAGAACAGATGTTGACTCCGATACTGTTCGTCTGACCGGCGATCTTACTGGTACTATTGGTAGTTGGGATATAACAGCTTCTGCTGGTTACACCAAGAACACTGTCAAGCAAACCATTTATGGCGCATTGAATTTGGCCAATTTGCAAGCTGCTTTGAATGACACAAAAAATCCTTATCTGGTTGGATTGGCTGCGGGCAGCAACACTGCGGCGCAAAATGCTGCCATCGCTCCACCTGTAGGTGCCAAGGCAACCGACATACTCGAATATGTCAGCCTGCGCGGCAGCCGTGAACTGATGACACTACCAGGTGGACCTCTGTCGATTGGCCTGGGTGGCGAGTTCACCCACAGGGAATTAAACGCGCAAGCACCAGCATCTGCACTGAATGGTTCACAATTGGTGAATAATTCTTTTGCCATCGGCAATCAGAATATTTCTGCGGCATACATGGAATTGGTTGCACCAGTCTTGAAAAATCTGGAACTCGATGCGGCCGTGCGATACGACAAATACAGTGGAGGCAGCAACGCGACCACGCCTAAGTTTGGTGCTAAATATTCGCCAATCAAGGAATTTACAGTACGTGGTACTTTTGCAAAAGGCTTCAGGGCACCGAACCCGGCTGAATCTGGACAAGCTGGCCAGTCCTTTTTTGCAAATACCTATCAAGATCCTAAGCTTTGCGGTAATGCAGGTACCGACCCATCGGCAACGCCTGGCAACTACCCTGGCCAATGTGCAGTCAATTTAACAGGTGTACAACTGCCAGGTAAAAACCTGCAAGCTGAAAAATCCAAGTCATATACTCTGGGCTTGATTTTTGAGCCTAGCCAGCAATTCAGCCTGACGACAGACTTCTATAAAATTCGCATCGATAACCAGATCATCTCGTCATTGAATGATCCTACTTACGATCCTGAACCATTCATTGTCCGAGGCACACCTGTTCCACAACCCTATGTCTTGCCAGACGGTACGGTAACTACCAGAACACCACCGATAGGCAATGCTATTTACTCACCTTATCCGTATGAAAATGCACAGTACACTGAAGTATCCGGTGTAGATCTGAATGCACGCTGGACACTGAATCTTGAATCTGCTGGCAAGATTTCTACAGATTTGACACTCACCCATATGCTGAAATATGAACAAGGAACTGCAGGTGCTGCACCAGTGCGTCTTGAAGGTACGCATGGTCCATCTGGCATCTCTGGCAATACCGGTAATCCCAAAGATCGGGCCCAACTGGTTACAAGCTGGGAAAATGGTCCTTACAAGGTGGCAGGAACTGTCAACTGGGTAGGTAGCTACAGTGTGGTTGATCCTACCAATCCAGGGCTGGTTACCTGCGATGGTGCAATCCACAACGGTAGCGGCGCTTTCCGCGGTACCGTACCTGCACAATATTGCAAAGTGGATAGCTTCGCGACTTTGGATCTGTATGCCAGCTACAAATATGGCAAAAACTGGTTGTTCCATGCTTCCATACAAAACCTGTTTGATAAACAACCACCACTGGACTTCCAGACTTATGGCAGCGCCACAAGTACTTACTACAACCCAGCCTTACACCAGGCTGGCGCGGTTGGTCGTTTCTTCAACATAGGTGCATCTTATAAGTTCTGATGCCATAAAGATGGCATGCAAGGATACGCATGCCATCTTGCCTATTGGTAGTTAAAAACGGCAATATCGTATCAACGTTATTGCCGTTTTTTTTGCTGATCAATTCAAATCAGCTTCGACACAAAGAACAAGCCTGTCATTGCAATCCCAGTACCGGCAACACGGTTCAATTTCTCTGTCAGAAAGCGCTTTGCAGTTAGTGCTGCCAGCAAGCCACATATGTGTAACAAAATCGTAGACAAGACTAAACCTGCAATAAACCAGATCGCTGACACGCCAGCGGCCATTTCCCTGGCATGTACATAGCCATGTGCCAAAGCAAACACGCTTATCAGCCCTACGCTGATAAACAACGGCAATTTGATGGCAGCGGCAATCAATAAACCCAGTATCAGGACGGAAACAGCAATCCCTTCCTCAACACCCTCTATTTGTATGCCCTGCATGTCTAGCCACGCTCCTAGCAACATTGTCAGGGGAAACGTCAGCGGCAATATCCATAAGGCCCGACCGCGTTGCTGTGCCGCCCAAATACCCACAGCCAGAATTGCCAGCAAATGATCCATACCCATCAAGGGGTGCAAGAAACCTGCCTCAAATCCATTGACACCATGCGATGCACTCACATGTGCAAATGCAGGTGTCAATATGCCGCTTAAAGCAAACATGAGCATTGCTTTGACCAAGCCAGGGTTGGATCCTTGTTTCATATGCGCTCCTTTTTTCAATGAAAATGCCGCTCTCGCAGAATAGAAATGGATGGATTCAGTCATCCAGTAAGCCTTGTTTGCGTATGAAGCTCACGACTGCCTCCAATCCCTCACCAGTACGCAGATTGGTAAATACAAAGGGGCGCTCGCCCCGCATACGCTTGGCGTCTTGTGCCATGATGTCGAGATTGGCGCCCACATGCGGTGCCAGATCGGTTTTATTGATGATCAACAGATCAGAACGGGTAATACCAGGCCCGCCCTTGCGCGGGATTTTTTCTCCACCAGCCACATCAATGACGTAGATGGTCAAGTCAGACAATTCAGGACTGAAAGTGGCCGCCAGATTGTCACCACCTGATTCAACCAGTATCAAATCAAGATCAGGGAAGTCTGCACTCATGCGGGCTATCGCTTCCAGGTTGATGGAGGCATCTTCACGTATGGCTGTGTGTGGACAGCCGCCTGTTTCCACGCCCATCAAACGCTCGGCAGGCAAGGCATCTGCACGCAGCAGGATTTCCATGTCTTCCTTGGTGTAGATGTCATTGGTGATGACGGCCATTTCATAATGATCACGCATGCTTTTGCACAGCATTTCGCAGAGTGCAGTTTTACCGGAACCAACCGGACCGCCTATGCCTACGCGCAGGGGATTTGGTTCTGAAGATGTATGTGTTTGGGTGTTCATTTTATTGTTCCTATTTTTATGATCTATACAGACGGCTGTACTGCACCTCATGTTGCATGGACAGCAAAGACAAACCTGGTGCCCAGTTCGATAATTGATCATCTTCCAGTTCTTGTGCCAGTCTGGCTGCTTTTTCCAGTTCTGGCCGCAACGACAGCAGCAAACGCTGTCCCGAAACCTGGCCCAGGGGGATGGATTTCACACCCACCAGCACCTGATTTTCTGCCCACGAAAACAGCATGCCCAGCAAGACTGATTCCGGTGGCACCTGCAAGGCAGCGGCGGCAGCGGCCATGGCTGTGGGCAAAGGCAATTCATGCTGCGCCAGCAATATCGCCAGTAGCTCAGTATCAGCAATCTTCAAGTCGCTCACCAGCTTACCCAGCGAATAACCCATCTGTATGCTCTCTGCCCGAAATTCTGCCGTGTCCCTGGCCGCAATGAACAAGCTGGTCCAGTGCGATACGGCAACCAGATCCCTAGTCTCAAAAGCCCGTAACAAGCGCCACAATACTGGCGCTTCAAAACGCGCCACCACTTCATGCAGACAATTGATGATCCATTCCCTGGCTGTGGCTTCATTGCGCACCAGGCCCTTTTCTATCGCCGCTTCCATCCCTTGCGAATAGCTGTAGGCACCAATAGGCAAAGACGGGCTGGCCAGTTGCAAGAGATGGAGTAAGGCTGCAGACTCCATACTCAAGCCTTGTTGTCTGAAGGACGGTGTATGCGCTGACGCAAAGGTATTGGTGCCAATGGGTTATGCGGATGCCCGTCATCGCCACCATGATGATGGCCGCCACCATAGGCACCTGATTCAGGCTCGAAACTGGCCTGCTCTTCAGTGACGACTGCGCCCAAGCCCTGCAACATTTCCTTTAGCACCGGGTCTTTGCGTATGCGCAAAAAACCGTCGCCGACCTGCGCCTGGGTATGCCGGTTGCCTAGATGGAAAGCACAGCGCAATAAATTAAAAGCAGTATCACACTCCACTTTATATGTCGGTTCAGCAGCGGCTATCACTTCAATCACGCGGCCATCATTGCCCAGCATCAGGTCACCATGGCGCATGACTGTACCGCGCACGGTAAACACGGCCACATCTTCACCGCTGGCAAGAGTAGCACGCAGACGGCTTTTTTCACGCAACTCATACGGCAAGACCAGTTGCCCGGCGATGCTCTCGGCAGTCGCTATCTTTGTTTGTAATGTCAGCATTGTTTAAAATAAAAAATAACGTTGAGCCATGGGCAGGATTTTTGCCGGTTCACACACCAGCAATTCACCATTGGCACGTACTTCATAGGTTTCAGAATCGACTTCCATTTTTGGTGTCAGGCTATTGTGTATCATGTCCTTCTTGCGAATCTGGCGCGTGTTTTTAACAGCAATCAGGGTCTTGTTCAGCTTCAGTTGTTCTGCCAGCCCGGCGTCCAGCCCTGCCTGCGAGACAAAGGTAAACGACTTTTTCAGACCACCACCAAAGGCACCAAACATCATGCGGTAATGCACAGGTTGTGGCGTTGGTATCGATGCATTCGGGTCACCCATCTGGGCAGCGGCGATCATGCCGCCCTTGATGATCATCGAAGGTTTCACACCAAAGAAAGCTGGCTTCCACAAGACGATGTCAGCAATCTTGCCTACTTCCAGTGAGCCTACTGCATGGGCAATGCCATGGGTCAGCGCCGGATTGATCGTGTATTTGGCGATATAGCGTTTGACGCGGAAGTTATCGTGACGTGCATTGTCTTCTGCCAGCGAACCTCGTTGTTGCTTCATCTTGTCTGCCGTTTGCCAGGTGCGCATGATGACTTCGCCTACTCGGCCCATGGCCTGGGAATCAGAAGACATCATGGAAATGGCACCGATATCATGCAAAATATCTTCAGCCGCGATGGTTTCGCGCCGTATGCGTGATTCGGCAAAAGCAATGTCTTCTGCAATAGCCGGGTCCAGGTGATGGCAGACCATGAGCATGTCGAGATGCTCATCTAGGGTATTGACGGTGTAAGGCCGGGTGGGATTGGTGGAAGATGGCAGTACATTCGCCTCACCCACAGCTGCAATAATATCGGGCGCATGGCCACCACCCGCACCCTCGGTATGGAAGGTATGGATAGTCCTGTCCTTGAATGCCGCCAGGGTGTGTTCAAGAAAGCCACCTTCATTCAACGTGTCACTATGAATGGCAACCTGCACATCCATAGCGTCTGCCACGGTCAGGCAATTATCGATAGCTTGCGGTGTGGTGCCCCAGTCTTCATGCAGCTTCAAGCCTATGGCACCAGCCCTGATCTGCTCTTCCAGCGGCAAAGGCAGGCTGACATTGCCCTTGCCCATAAAACCCATGTTCATGGGAAAAGCATCTGCCGCCATCAGCATGGAATGCAAGTGCCAGGGGCCTGGGGTACAGGTGGTTGCCGATGTGCCGGTCGCTGGGCCAGTACCACCACCCAACATGGTGGTGACGCCACTCATCAATGCTTCTTCAATCTGCTGCGGGCAGATAAAATGAATGTGTGAATCGATGCCACCAGCCGTTACGATCTTGCCTTCACCTGCAATGATCTCGGTCGCTCCACCAATTGCCATATCAACGCCAGACTGTATGTCGGGATTACCCGCCTTGCCTATGCAGGCAATCAAGCCATTTTTTATGCCTATGTCTGCCTTGACTATGCCCCAGTGATCAATGATGACGGCATTGGTGATGACCGTATCCATGACTTGGTCATGCGGCCTTTGCGACTGCCCCATGCCATCACGTATCACCTTGCCACCGCCAAATTTCACTTCTTCACCATAGATGGCAAAGTCTTTTTCAATTTCTATGAATAGATTGGTATCCGCCAGACGGATGCGGTCACCCGTGGTCGGCCCAAACATTTCAGCATAGGCATGACGTGAAATTTTCATAGCGCCCCCATGACTTTGCCACTGAAGCCATAGACTTTCCTGTCACCTGCCAGGGCCACCAGTTCTATGCTGCGCTGTTGTCCAGGTTCAAAACGTATGGCCGTGCCAGCAGCAATATTGAGGCGCATGCCGTAGGCCAGTTGGCGCTCAAATTGCAGGGCAGGATTGGTTTCATAAAAATGAAAATGTGAGCCTACCTGTATTGGCCTGTCGCCGCTATTGGCTACAGCAATGCTGACGACGGCCCGGCCTACGTTCAATTCTATATCCCCATCCTCTATCAGAGTTTCGCCTGGTATCATGGTTTTATCCTAAGGAATGGGGTGATGGACGGTAACCAGCTTGCTACCATCCGGGAATGTCGCTTCGACCTGGATATCAGGAATCATCTCTGGTACGCCTTCCATGACATCGGCACGGCTAAGTATTTGTGTGCCTTCCGACATCAGCTCAGCTACCGTCCTACCATCGCGCGCACCCTCCATGATGGCGGCCGTGATCAGGGCAACTGCTTCCGGGTAATTCAGTTTCAGGCCACGTGCCTTGCGCCTTTCTGCCAGCAAGGCAGCGGTAAATATCAGCAACTTATCTTTTTCTCTGGGTGTCAGATCCATATTTTTCTCAATTATCTTTCGGGTAAAGCCGTTTCAGGCTGAACCGCTTAAGTAGGCAGAATCATTATTTGTTCATATTTCTAAAATAACAAGCAACGACCGCTTGCAAGTAGAAGCTCCCCCCACAAAAAGCATTATGAAAAGCAACACAGCAAGTTTCGAACCAAGGCTAAATAGCCTGCCTTACGAAACGGTGCACCAAACAGTAGCAAATCATCCCCAGATTGGTGCACAAGGAAAGAAAACTCATCAGCAGAAAATAATTGGAACTTTTAAAGCCTCTCAAGGTAATACCTTAAAACAACCAACAAATAAACGTGGATAAACAAGAGACAGATTTCAGCTTGCTGACACAAATGCGCGACGGTGATGTTGCTGCATTTCAATGTCTGTACCAGCGCCATCAGGGGCCCATCTATCGCTACGCCCTGATGCGTTGCGGCCAGACAGCGCTGGCAGCCGATGTGGTGCAAGATGTTTTCATGGGTTTGTTGAGCAAGTCCTACCTCTATGACGCAGGCCTGGGCAGTTTGCAAAATTTTTTGTTTGGCGTAGCCAGGAATTTATTATTGAAACAGGACCAGACAGAACGCCGCCACCAGCCATTACCAGGTGATAGCGAAGAAGATGGAGAAGAAGTCTTGATGCGTGAAACAACAGAACCAGCAGACGCTATCTTCCAGCAACAAATGACTGAGCATGTGCGGCAAGCAGTCTCTGTACTACGCCCTCATTATCGCGACGTGATTATTTTGTATGAATTGCAGGAACTGTCGTACGCAGAGATAGCCATGATTTGCAACATAGATATAGGGACAGTGCGCTCGCGCCTGTCACGGGCACGTGCCGCTATATTGCAATATAGCGAAAGACTGGGTTGGCGACCCGATATTGCCGAAAAAACTGGAACACAAAGATGAAAGAGCACATGAATACCCCACCGGACGCCAGCGCAACAGGTGCCGTGCTGGACCAGCAATTCAGTCTCTTGCGTAAGGATTTGCAGGAGTTGAATGTACCAGCATCTACCGAACAGGCGCTATTGCTGGCGTTTGCCCAACAACAAGCCAAGGAAAAAAAGCAGGCGCGTAACAAACGCTGGCGCCCCTGGCTGGCTGGTTTGTTGACGCTCAGTGGCAGCTTTGCCCTGCTCATGCTGACAGTCATGTTCCCGGCATCGCAGCTTCAATTGGCCCCTGACAGCAGCGCAGTTTCAAACTCGGAACTGCCACCATTTGTCGCCCTGGTGCCGATGGAGCGTCTGGATGAAGGCACCCCTCACATAATGGAAACTGAAGTGCCAGCTGCCTGGCTGGCCAGTTTGGGCATGCCTGTCAGCCCTGAAATTGCTGGTGAGATGGTGCGTGCTCAGATGCTGGTGGATGCGGAAGGCTCACCTTTGGCCATGCGCCTGCTCAAAAATTAATGTATCTGTTTTGAGCAAAATTTTTAATTTCGACATTGATTCTTTTATTTTAACCACCTTTAACCATGAGTAAGAGGGAAACATCATGACTATCAAACTTCCAATATGGGTCCTTTTGAGTTATTCATGGACTGTGGCACAAGCAAATCTCATCAACGACAATCCGGCGCCAGTTGCGCCAGAAAAAAAGCAAACACACCTGCAACTTGAAGTCCATCGGGTTACTCCGCTTGCCCCCATGCCACCTCTAGCACCCATGCCTGCTATGCCTGCTATGTCTGTTTTGCCAACCATGCCAGCACTAGCGGCACTGGCTGACTTGCCCGAGGCTGGCACAGTCAATAAAACCATCTCAGATGCGATGAATGCAACAAAAAATGCTACGGATGCCATGAACGCTGTTTTCTCAGGCTTGCAGGACATGCATATGTCTAACACAATTAAAAATGCGGCATATAGCGCAGAAATCATTACCGAAAAAACACAGGCTCTGGCTGACGGCAATCAGATCAGCAATAAAACTTCCAGTTCTGTCTATAGAGATAACGCTGGTCGCACTCGCTATGAAGTACGCGACAGCAAAGGGAACTTGTCGCAAATTCTCATCACCGATCCGGTGGAGAACTCACGCTACATCATCATCCCTGAAAGAAAGACCGTAACCAAAGTGAGCCTGCCAAAGATACCAGACGGGAAAGTCATAGCCGGAAAAGAAAAGCAGGAAGGAAATACAGGTCGGATTTATCTACACACGAATGATGATGAAATTATTATCAAGACATTGAAAAAGAAAACTGATGATAAATCTGAAGGTAACAAAGAGGGACGAGAAGAAGTCAAGGTCATCAATGCAAAATCTGTCAGCTTTGTACAAGGGCCTCATACTGCTGTCATTAATGCGACCGATAATCTGATTAACATCATAAAAACCTCACCGCTCCCAACTGCGTTCATGGACACTCGCTGGAGCAACAAAGCAAGCACCAAAGATATGGGTACAAAAGAATTCGAAGGTGTTCGCGCAGAGGGGAAAATGCGTTCTTATCAAATCCCTGCCGGAGAGATCGGTAATAAAAATCCGATTACTGTCAGTTCTGAAACCTGGTACTCCCCCGACTTGCAATTAACCGTTCTGATCAAACAAAGTGATCCCCGCACCGGTGAATGGAGCTATAGGCTGAACAACCTGAAACGTGCAGAGCCAGCCGCCAATCTGTTTTCTATTCCGGAAGGCTACGCCGTAAGAAACGTCAACCTTGCACAAAAAATCGTTGTGGAAAAACGCGAAGAACAGAAACCCTGATCCCTCTGGCCAGCCGGGCCGTTTTTGCAGGGTTTGTGAGTGGACAGGGCCAGGATTCCCGACCTGCCCTGCCACTTTTTTTAAAGTTGCTTGCCAATATTCCCGGGATTGGTTATAGTTTTCCCATGCACGCAATCCCCCATCCCTTGCTGAACACGAACTTATGCGCTATTGATGCCGCATCTGCTGTCGTGCACGCGATTGCGCTGCCTGTTGTTTCCATCTGCGACATTTCCATTATTCGAATTATTCCGGGTCGTTAAGCTACGGCGTATGCCGGTGCCTGGCGGCCCTTCAGCTCATCCTGTTCTGATTTCCTGAGCGTTTTTACTACCTCTATCACGCTCTTGCTATATCTGATTTTTTGCTGATTTTTATTCTGGAGTTTTTATGTCCCATGTCGCTACTGACGGGCCTGTGCACGCCCCTGGGTTTTTGCCATCTACCTTACTGAATACAGATTTCCCTTATCCTTCTTTGGCCGATATCCGTAAAACAGCGGCGAAATTATCGCAACAGGTATTGCACACACCGGTCTGGCACTGGCAAACCGGGTCTGCTCTGGACAAACTGGAGCCTGATACTGAAGTCTGGTTAAAACTGGAGTTGTTTCAAAAAACCGGCACGTTCAAATTGCGCGGTGCTTTGAATTGTATTTCAGCGCTGGATGCTGATGCGCGCAAGCGTGGTGTGGTGGCTGTCAGTGCAGGTAACCATGCAATGGCAGTTGCCTATGCGGCCAAGCTGGCGGGCGTGTCTTGCAAAGTGGTGTTACCGCGTCATGCCAGCCCTACGCGTATCAAGGCTTGCAGGCAAGACGGTGCGGAAGTGATACTGGAGGCGGACATGCATAAGGCATTCGCCCTAGGGCAGCGTATCGTTGAAGAAGAGCAGCGCACCATGGTCCATCCTTATGATGGGCCATTGACGGCACTGGGAACTGCGACCGTAGGTTTGGAATTGATGCAGCAAGTCGTGCAACTGGATGCGGTGATTGTACCTATAGGTGGTGGCGGCTTGTGTGCTGGCATTGCTTCTGCCGTTAAACAAATAGCGCCACATTGTGCCGTGTATGGGGTGGAGCCTTATGGGGCGGACGCCATGTACCGCAGTTTTCAGTCAGGGCAGGCAGAGAAACTAAGTACCGTCAATAGTGTGGCCGACAGCCTGTGCGCACCCTATGCCTTGGACTACAGTTTCCGGGTGTGCCAACGCTTTGTTGATGAGATCGTCAGGGTCAGTGATGATGAAATCTGCAACGCCATGTCAGACCTGTATCATGATGTCAAACTCGTGGCCGAACCAGCTGCTGCCGTTGCCACTGCTGGCTTGTTTGGCCCTTTACGCCAGCGTCTGGCTGGCAAACGGGTAGCAGTCATCGTTTGTGGATCAAATGTAGAACCGGGCAGGTATGCAGAATTATTGGGAAGAGCCATGACGAGCGAGGAAGAAATCTGTGTTTGAAGCAGATATAGTGCATGGTCGGCAAAAGGCTAAAGTCAACATTTTGCATGAACTTTGGCTTTCGGCATCAGTCGAAAATAAGTTTTAAATACAAGGCTTAAATACAAGGCTTATCGTCCCTAATTAATAAATAAAATGAGACTCATGCGTCAATACACCCTCGCCTCCGTTCTTCGCCTTTCGTCATTGGTGCTGGCTGTCAGCACCGCCTTTGCTCCGATTGCCCAGGCAGGCACTGCCAGCCCGAGCACGGCAGAAACTCAATTCAAAGCCTTGTCTGATCGCTATTGGGAATATTTTCAAAAAATCAATCCAGAAGCGGCGACACTCTATGGTGAATACAAATTCAATGGAAAGCTGCGTGATCTGTCAGAGAAAAATCTGCTAGGGGCAGAACGAGAAGCAAAAGTATTGCTGGATAAAATAAAGGCCATCCCATCTGCCAAGCTGAAACCCGCAGCGCAGACTGACCGTCAGTTACTGATACGCAGCTTGTCAGACCGTCTCAGCAGTTATCAACTGAAAACTTACCTGATGCCGCTAGAGCAAATGAGCGGCGTACAGGCGGCCTTGCCGCAACTGCTGGCGGTCACTCCATTCGAGACTGTGCAGCACTACAAGGACTACATCTCGCGCCTGAATCAAGTACCTCAACAATTCAAGCAGGCGATGCTGTTGGCGAGGAAAGGACAACAGCAAGGCATGATACCGCCTCGCTATATCCTTGAAAAAGTAGCGGTGCAATGCGCTGAAATTGCCGCATTGACTGGCGAGGGAAATGTTTTCGCCAGCCCGCTCAAACGTTTCCCGGCACAATTTACTGAAACTCAGAAAACTGAATTGCGTGCAGCCGTGCTCAAGGCTGTCGATGAAAAATTGCGCCCGGCCTACCAGGAACTAGGACAATTTGTCACCGCAGAATATGCGCCTAGAGGCAGAGATGAACCGGGTATCTGGTCCTTGCCTGGCGGCGAGCAAATATATCGTTTTGCAGTACGCACGCAAACCACGACGAATCTGAGCCCTGAACAAATCCATGACATCGGTTTGCGGGAAGTCGCTGAACTGGAGGCGCAAACTGAGCAGCTGGCACATGTGGCTGGCTATAAAAACACGACTGAATTTCGCGCCGCCGTCAAAGCTGACCCCAAACAAAAACCTGGCTCGCGTGAACAAATTATTGAAAATTATCAGTTTTACACCAGGCAAATGCAAGCCAGGTTGCCTGAGCTATTTGGCGTTTTACCTAAAGCAGATTTAAAAATCGCTGCCATTCCCGATTTTCTGGAAAAAGATGCCTCGACCAATTATCAGCAAGGGACTGCAGATGGCAAACGTCCTGGGCAAGTCTGGGTCAATACCTATAATTTCGCCAATCGCAGTCTGGTTGGCAATGAGTCAACGGCTTATCATGAAGGCGTACCCGGTCACCATATGCAGATTTCCATCGCCCAGGAATTGCCGGATATGCATCCCTTCCACCGCGCCTTGAATGATGAATACAATGCCTATGTAGAAGGCTGGGCCTTGTATTCAGAACGCCTGGGCAAGGAGATAGGATTCTTTCAAGACCCGGTCAGCGATCTGGGCCGGCTGAATGGAGAACTCTTCCGCGCCATACGCCTGGTAGTGGATACTGGCATACATGACAAGCATTGGACACGTGAGCAAGCCCTGGATTATTTTGAAAAGCATGCTGGCATACGACCAGAATCAGAAGTAGACCGCTATGTTACCTGGCCAGGCCAGGCACTGAGCTACAAAATAGGTCAATTGAAAATCATAGAATTACGCAAAAAAACGGAGGCAGCACTGGGGACTAAATTTGACTTGCGCGCCTTTCACGACCACCTGCTCAATGCTGGCCCCTTGCCCCTGGATATGCTGGAACAACATGTGCAGACCTGGATAAACAGGCAACAATAATCCTGAATTGTGTTGTAGCTGCGTGAAGGCGGCCTATGTCCTTGTATGTTAGTAGCGGCTATGCCCTACAATATGTGTTCACACAGATGTGAGCACATATTGATGCTGCCTGAGACTATGAATCCGGCAATATCACACTCTCATGGCTGATCATTCATATCCGGCAAAATTAGGAATCATATGCAACAGGGCTGGTTGTCAGAATTTTTTCGTCAAAACGATAGTTTGATGGTGTTTGTCAACGTCTTGCTGCAGCAACTGGGCTTGCCTGTACCAGCTGTACCAACCATGATGTTCAATGCCAGCCAGGCCACACAATCAACACAATTGCTGGTGCTGTTGATGGCGGCGGTGGCTGCGTCCCTGATTGCTGACCTGATCTGGTATCAGGCAGGAAAGAAGTTTGGCTATAGCGTGCTGAAGTTTTTGTGCAAGATGTCGATCAACCCTGGGTCTTGCGTGAACCAGACAGAAGCAAGGTTTCTTCGCTGGGGTGTGTGGTCGCTGGTGGTCGGTAAATTTATTCCCGGCTTTTCCACGGTCGCGCCGCCGGTAGCAGGCGCTTTGGGTATGCCGCGTACATCCTTCATGCTGGCGTCTGCAGCAGGTGCAGCTTTATGGGCAGGCTTGGCCTTGCTGGCAGGCTTTGCCTTGCAAGCGCAAATTGAAACTGCTTTGGTATTTTTGTCAGCACAAGGTATACGTATTGCCGCCATTTTCATAGGCTTGGTATTGAGCTGGCTAGCCTGGAAATTCTGGCAAAAGAAGCGTTTTGAAAAACTCGCGTCCATCCCTCATTTCAGCGCAACTGAAATGTCAGACACATTAAAAACCAGCGCCCTGCCCCATATCATCGATTTGCGCAGCCCAGCGTTCATTGCAGAAACCGGCTGCATACCGCACGCCATGGTCAGCGAAGTCAAGCAGGTTGGCAATGCTGCGCAACAATGGCCAAGGCATGAAATGATCATCACAATATGCGCCTGCCCTGGCGATGCAGGTGCCGTGCATGCTGCTCACATCCTAAGACAATTGGGCTTTAAAGATGTCAGGCCATTTGCAGGCGGTTTTGATGCATGGCGGGAATTGTCTACCCAACATCCGCACTTGCTGGTCAAGGCCTGAGTATCTCAGATTTTTTGCAGCAAGGCCTGCAATTCCTTAACCAGATGATCAAAGGTAGTCCTGTAACGCTGACTGGAGCGCAAGTCCTCATGCATGACTACCCAGACCGGGAAATCGATTTGAAATTCATCTGCCAGCACGCGCTGCAGTTGAGTATGCTGTTGGGCCAAACCAAGCTGGCATATACCTATTCCATAGCCTTTGCGTATCGCAGAAAATTGCACAAGGTCGCTATCGGCACGCAAGGAAAAATCAGCGCGCTGTACCTGCGGGTAGCGTTTTTGCAAAGCCCTGATATAGGGAAATTCCCGGTCATAACCTATCACGCTATGTTTTTTTAACGCCATCAAATCAACTGGTATTCCATGGCGCGACAGATAATCGACATGGGCAAAGTATCCCAGGCTGATCGTACCAGCGCGACGGGCAATCAATGCATCTTGCAAGGGTTCAGTATTGCGTATGGCGATGTCCGCATCACGCTTGAGCAAATCCTGAGTATGGTTGGTTATTTGTAGTTCTATGCTCAATTCAGGATAGCACTGTTGCAAGCCTGCCAGCATGCCTGGCAATATCTCTACCCCCATAACTTCTGATGCGGTAACACGCACTGTGCCTCTTACCTCATTTGCTTCTGACGACACACTGCGCAGTAAAGCACTTTCAGTTGCACGCAAACTTTCTGCATAAGGTTTCATGGCCAGCGCGGCGATGGTGGGTGACAGGCCAGACTGGTTGCGCACGAACAGGGTGGTGCCCAAAGCCTGTTCCAGCGCCTCTATCTGTCGCCCTACCGTAGGCTGGGTCAAGCCCAGGGCACGGGCAGCCCCTGACAATGAGCCTTCTTCCAGCACTGCCAGTGCAGTTCGGTAGTAATCCCAGTGTATATTTTTATTATCCATACAAAAATGTATATCACCTATGCAGTTTTAGCGAATTGTATATAGCTTCGCAAACATACACAATGGCTACATCAACCAAACATTAAGGAGAAACAAAATGACTCAGCAAACATCCAGCAACATCCAAAACAACGCGCAAACCAATGCTCAAACCAATAAGCAAGCACTGGTATTGGGTGCAACTGGCGGCGTAGGAGGTGAAGTGGCACGCTTGCTGATGCAGCGCGGCTGGCAAGTCACTACCCTGCATCGCAATCCTGATCAAGTGAAAGATAAAACAGCAGCGCATATCTGGGTGAAAGGTGATGTCCTGGTGCAGGACGATGTGGTGCAAGCTGCCGCCGGAAAATCTGTAATCGTCCACGCAGTCAATCCACCAGGCTACCGCGATTGGGAAAAACTGGTACTGCCTATGATAGATAATACGATCGCAGCAGCCCAGGCCAGCGGTGCACGCATACTGCTGCCGGGTACTGTTTATAACTACGGCCCCGATGCTTTCCCGCTGATTGCAGAAAACGCGTCCCAGTTCCCTATCACCAAGAAAGGGAAAATCCGGGTAGAGCTGGAGCACCGTCTGCGTCTGGCGTCCAGCAAGGGTGTCAAGTCCCTTATCGTCAGGGCCGGTGATTTCTTTGGTCCCAAGGCTGCAAACAACTGGTTTTCACAAGGATTGGTGACCCCAGGCCAGCCAGTAAGTGTAGTGCGTTACCCTGGCAGCGATGGTGTTGGTCATCAATGGGCTTACTTGCCTGACGTGGCAGAAACCATGGTGCGTTTGCTGGAACGTGAAAAAGAACTGGGTAGTTTTGCCCGCTTCCATATGGAAGGTCATTGGGATCATGATGGCAAGCAAATGGTCGCTGCAATTGGCCATGTCACTGCCCAGCCTGCATTGAAAGCGAGCTGGTTCCCATGGCCGGTGTTCGCTTTGCTGGCACCTTTCAAGCAGACCCTCAAGGAAATGCTGGAAATGCGTTACCTGTGGCGCACTGAAGTCAAAATGTCGAACCAGGCCTTGGTAGACTTTTTGGGTGAAGAACCACGTACACCATTGGATGTGGCAGTTCGTACCAGCCTGGCAGGTCTGGGTTGCATCAAGCGTAATGCAAGCTACGAATCAAGTGTTCCAGATGCGCGGAATTTTGGCATCACACCCAATCACGACAGGGCGTAAATGCTGCCACACCAGTTGCAACCAAAGCCGGGCGACTTCACTGGAGTTGCCCAGGTAGCGTGCAACAATGACAGACTTCATTTGCGTGACGCCACACATGGCGTCCGCTTCACGCACAGACAAAAAGGCCGATGTTTGCTCACGCAAAGCCTGCAATTGTTCACCAGACAGCATGGCGCCAGAAGCCAGCACCATCGCCGACACTGATTTGCCATTCAACCCCAAAGGACTTTTCATGGCAGAGCTGCCACCTTGCAAACTGCCCTGTTCATGCCAGATCATCTTACCTTCACGATAGATACTGCAATGCTGCTTGATTCGGCCGCTGTTATAGGTTTCGCCAGAGGCAGTACGGCCAAAGCAAAAAATATCAGCCGCGATCAACCTGGCATCTGCCGCCAGATGTATGGTCTGGTGCAAATCAACGCAGGCATCATCAAAAAAGATGGTTTCTTGCGGCAGCCATTCCAGCCTGGCACCTGCATCAAGCTTCAGATTGATATGTTGTGCGGATATATAGCCGTTACTGCGATACCATTTTGCCGCACCTGGTGTCGTTACCAGCGCATGTGTGTCGGCCGCCAACTTCACATCGATTTTTAACTGGTCGCCACCGACTACGCCACCTGGGGGATGGATGATGATGGCATGGCAAACTGCCTCCCCTTCAGGATACAAAGGCTTTTGCACACGCAGGGGACCATTATGTTTGCGTTCCGTCAGGCGCGTGACATCGCCATCCTTGCTAAAGCCCAGTTGCAGGCTGGCTTGCCAGTGTGATTTTGTGATATTTGAAGGTAGTGCTGGACTGCAGACATCCATATTCAGCTAGCGATAGGTAAAGACTGCACTATACCGCCAGATGCCGCTTGACGTCATCACCGTCCATCAACTCCTGGCCGCCATAGGCCACCACTTCGCCGCGCGACAACACGACAAAATGATCTGCCAGTTCGCGGGCAAAATCGAAATACTGCTCGCACAGCAAGATGCCTATGTCGCCCCGCTCACGCAGCAGGCGGATGACGCGACCTATATCCTTGATGATGGATGGCTGTATGCCTTCAGTAGGTTCATCCAGGATGATGAGCTTGGGTTCAGCCAGCAAAGCGCGGGCAATGGCAAGCTGTTGCTGCTGGCCGCCAGATAAATCACCACCTCGCCTGTGCAGCATTTCTTTCAATACCGGGAACAACTGATATACCTCATCCTTGATTTTGCCTGCCTTGCGTGCAGGCAGGCTGGCCATGCCCATGAGCAGATTTTCTTCCACGGTAAGGCGTGCAAAAATCTCGCGCCCTTGTGGCACATAGGCTATCCCGGCCCTGGCCCTGTCATGTGGAGAGAGCTTGTTGATGTCGCGACCTTCAAAGCTGACCGTGCCTTCAGTAACGGGCAAGACACCCATCAGGCATTTCAGCAAGCTGGTTTTACCAACACCATTACGGCCCAGCAAGGCCATGCATTCACCTTTTTTCAGTGACAGTGAAATGCCACGCAAGGTGTGGCTGGAACCGTAATGCTGATGTAATTGTTTGACTTCAAGCATGCTTGGCTTTCATTAGCGTCCTAGGTAAACTTCAATGACGCGTTCATCAGCCTGTACCTGCGCCATTGTGCCCTCGGCAAGTACAGATCCCTCATGCAATACTGTGACTTTGCCCTGTTGCGCAATTTCAGTGACGAAACCCATATCATGTTCAACCACCATGATGGAATGCTTGCCGCGCAGTTCATTGAGCAATTCAGCAGTGCGTGCAGTCTCGGCATCTGACATGCCAGCCACTGGCTCATCGAGCAAGATCAATTGCGGTTCCTGTATCAGCAGCATGCCTATCTCCAGCCACTGCTTTTGGCCATGCGATAACAAGCCAGCCTGCCTTTGTTCTTGCCCATCCAGGCGTATCAATTGCAGGATGGTGGCGATCTTGTCTTTTTGTTCGCTGTTCAAGCGGGCAAACAGGGTGGTCTTGACACGCTTGTCCATTTTCATGGCCAGCTCAAGATTTTCGAACACACTGTGCTGCTCAAACACGGTCGGTCGCTGGAACTTGCGACCTATGCCAGCATGGGCAATATCGACTTCGCTCATGCGTGTCAGGTCCATGGTCTGGCCAAAGAATGCAGTGCCGGATGTGGGCCGGGTTTTGCCAGTGATCACATCCATCATCGTGGTTTTGCCAGCGCCATTGGGGCCGATAATGCAACGCAGTTCGCCCACCGAAATATCCAGGTTCAGCTTATTGATAGCCTTGAAACCATCAAATGAAACCACGATGTCTTCCAGGTAGAGAATCGCGCCATGGGTGGTATCTACGCCCTCTGGTTTGATGCGACCATAAGACACGCCCTGGTCACCAGTAGCACTCTCGTACTGCTGCCCTGGCCGCAAGACGCCACTCACCATGTAAGAAGTCATGCTGGCTCCCGCTGTTTTTTGAACTTGCTCACCAGACCCAGTACGCCCTGTTGCATGAACAAGGTCACCAGGATAAACAGCAAGCCCAGTGCATACAGCCACAAATCGGGAAAAGCCGCAGTAAACCAGCTTTTGAGACCATTGACAGTAAAAGCACCAATGATGGGACCCAGCAAAGTACCGCGCCCACCGACTGCGGCCCAGATCACCATTTCTATGGAATTGGCAGGTGACATTTCAGACGGGTTGATGATACCAACTTGCGGTACATACAGCGCACCAGCAATGCCGCAGAGTATGGCAGACAGCGTCCAGACAAACAGCTTGAACCACAGAGGGTTGTAACCGATGAACATCAGTCGCGATTCAGAATCGCGCACGGCCTGTAGTACGCGCCCCAACTTGGAAGTAACTATCCAGCGGCACAGGAACAAGGCTGATAGCAAGATCAGCAAAGTGATCAGGTACAAGGCTGCCTTGGTAACAGGTGCGGTGATGGTAAAACCCAGAATGCGCTTGAAGTCGGTAAAGCCATTATTACCGCCAAAGCCCGTGTTATTACGGAAAAACAGCAGCATGAAGGCAAACGTCATGGCTTGAGTGATGATAGAAAAATACACACCCTTAATGCGTGAGCGAAAGGCAAAGAAACCAAAGATAAAAGCCAACACCCCAGGCACTAGTACCACCAGCGCCATGCAATACCAGAAGCTGTCTGTCATGGACCAATACCAGGGATAGGTTTTCCAGTCCAGGAAAACCATGAAGTCTGGCAGGTTGCTTTGATAGACACCGTCCCGGCCAATCGCACGCATCAGATACATGCCATGTGCATAGGCACCCAGTGCAAAGAATACCCCGTGTCCCAAAGACAGAATGCCGGTATAACCCCAGACCAGATCAAGTGCCAGCGCAGCCAGGGCATAGCACATGAATTTGCCAACCAGGGCAATCGTGTAGCTGGAAATATGCAGGGTATGACCCGCAGGAAAACTCAGGTTAAGAATAGGCAGCAATACTGCAATCACCGCACACACCAATATGCCTGTCCATGCAGGTCTGGAAAACAGCCCCTTTGCTATTGCAATTGTCGTAATCGCACTCATTCCACACTCCTGCCTTTGAGCGCAAACAAGCCTTGCGGTCTGCGTTGTATGAAAATGATGATGAATACCAGAATGACGATCTTGGCCATAACAGCCCCGGCTACAGGCTCCAGAAATTTATTCACTTCGCCCAGGCCAAAAGCCGCAATCACGGTACCAGCCAACTGCCCTACTCCACCCAGGACGACGACCATGAAAGAATCAACGATATAATTTTGCCCGAGGTCAGGGCCTACATTACCCAACTGCGACAAAGCCACACCACCCAGACCTGCTATGCCAGAACCCAGGCCAAAAGTCAGCATATCTATCTTGCCGGTTGCGACCCCTACACAATCAGCCATGCGGCGATTTTGTGTAACGGCACGCACGAACAAGCCCAGACGTGTCTTGTTCAAGATCAGCCAGACTGCCAGTACCACAAACAGCGCAAAAAAGATAATGATGATGCGGTTATAAGACAGCACCAGCGAACCCAGCACCGTGATACCGCCTGACATCCAGGAAGGATTGGCAACTTCGACATTTTGCGCACCAAAAATAGAGCGCACTGCCTGCATCAAGATCAGGCTGATGCCCCAGGTGCATAACAGGGTTTCCAGCGGACGGCCATATAACCAGCGTATGACTGTTCTTTCCAGCAAAATACCAACGGCGGCAGAAACCAGGAAAGCCGCAGGCAGAGCCAGCAACAAATAAGCATCGACAGCACCAGGAATGAATTTGCGGAACAACATCTGGCAGACATAGGTAGTGTAAGCGCCTATCATCAGCAATTCGCCATGCGCCATATTGATGATGCCCATCAGGCCAAAGGTGATTGCCAGGCCCAGTGCAGCCAGCAACAGTACGCTACCCAGTGAGACGCCATAAAACAGATTGCCAACAAATTCCATGCGCGCCAGGCGGCCATCAATGGCATTCAGGGTATTGGCCGCCTCCAGGCGTATGCTGGCATCGGTTTCGTTGTAACTACCATCGGGATTTTGTGCCAGCATCTTTTGCAGTACTGGTTTTAAGTTGGGGTTGGGGCTATCCAGCAAAGCCTTGACAGCCGCCTTGCGCACCACCGGGTCACTGGCCTGTAAATTGGCGGTGGCAATCAGCATTTGCAGGCGCGACTTGATTTCGCTATCGTTTTCTTTCAGATAGGCTTTATTCAGTAAGGGTAATTGTTCTGGCGTTGCTTCTTTTTCCAGCGCAGTGGCTGCGACGAGGCGGGTATTTTTGTCTGGTGAAAATAATCTCAAACCTGACAGCGCACTATCCAGCGCAGCACGCAGGCGGTTATTGATGGTGATTGCCTCTGCATCATCAGGCAGCTTTTGCATTTTCCCGGTGCTGAGGTCTCTGACCTGCGCACCATCGACCAGGTAAACAGCGACGTCCCTGGCAAACAATTGTTCATTTTTCAGTGCAGTCAATACTTCCACAGCCTCTTCATTACCGAGGGTCGCAATGGTATTGACGGCGGTAATACGCGCATCAGGATCATCACCCGCCAGCGCCTGTAGGAGCTTGCCGTCGATAGCCGCATGCGCTGTCAGGCTGAACACGAACAAGACTATGCTCGCGCAGATTTTACGAAATATCATAGGCAACCAGGTCAGGGATGGAAAATCCGGAACAGTACTCAGGGCCATCAATATGTGAAAGACCCTGAGTGTCTGCATCAATACTTAAACACTCCTTGAATTACAGTTTCTGTTTACCTTCATTGCCTGGGATATAAGGGCTCCATGGTTGCGCACGGATAGGTGTCTTGGTTTTGTAGACTACGCTGAACTGGCCATCAGCCTTGATCTCACCTATCATGACTGGCTTGTGCAGGTGATGATTGGTTTTATCCATCGTTAATTCAAAACCGGATGGCGCCTTGAAAGTTTGCCCGCCCATGGCAGCAATAACCTTATCGGTATCTGTGGACTTGGCTTTTTCAACAGCCTGCTTCCACATATACATGCCTACATAAGTCGCTTCCATAGGGTCATTGGTCACCACTGTTGCGGCATTCGGCAGTTTTTTTGCGGCTGCATAATCTTTCCATTTTTTGATGAATTCAGTATTCACTGGGTTCTTCACAGACTGGAAGTAATTCCAGGCGGCCAGATGACCGACCAATGGCTTGGTATCGACACCGCGCAATTCTTCTTCACCGACCGAGAATGCGACGACAGGTACATCCGTAGCCTTCAGGCCAGCATTACCAAGCTCCTTATAGAATGGGACGTTGGAGTCACCATTGATGGTAGAGATAACCGCAGTCTTGCCACCTGCAGCAAATTTCTTGATATTGGCAACAATGGTCTGGTAATCAGAGTGACCGAACGGGGTATACACTTCATCGATGTCAGTATCCTTGACACCTTTGCTATGCAAGAAGGCGCGCAGGATTTTATTGGTCGTGCGTGGATATACATAATCAGTGCCCAGCAAGACAAAACGCTTGGCACCACCGCCCTCTTTCGACATCAGGTATTCGGTCGCAGGAATAGCTTGCTGATTAGGCGCAGCACCAGTGTAGAAAACGTTCTTCTCCAGCTCTTCACCTTCATACTGCACCGGGTAAAACAGCAGGCTATTGAGTTCCTTGAAGACTGGCAGTACAGATTTACGCGACACCGATGTCCAGCAACCAAACACCACGGATACTTTGTCTTGCGACACCAGTTGGCGAGCTTTTTCGGCAAACAGCGGCCAGTTGGAGGCCGGGTCCACGATCACCGCCTCCAGTTTTTTGCCCATGACACCACCGCTGGCATTGATTTCATCTATCGTCATCAAGGCTACATCTTTGAGCGATGTCTCCGAGATTGCCATAGTGCCAGACAGGGAATGCAGAATGCCGACCTTGATGGTATCGGCGGCTTGTGCCTGTGTGAGCCAGCCGGAAGCGGCCAGAGTCATTGCGGCAACAGCAGTTGCTTTCAAAACAGTACGACGTGACATGTTTTCTCCTGATAGTGGTGAGGTCATGGAAAGAAAAACCGAACTTCCACCCTGGAGATAGCAGATAGCATGCCAGCTTATGTATTTACTTGAGTCTATTGTTGACAGCCAGCACTGTCATTAGAATATGAAACAAAATATGCAGGAATACTTGAGCTAAACAATTCTGATATGGAAGGAATACAAAACTATTTCAATGCATGTTTTTTACAAAATACTGAAACAATTTGGTGAGAATTGCCTAATTGCAATATTTTGCAAAAATAAACTCTGCCTTTTAGTGCAATGCTGCTCCTAAATTGTGCAAAAAATATTACTTCTTGCAATTTAATCCTTACTGAAAAACCTGGACAGCAAGACGTTTCAAAAATGCCACCCGCCAGCAATAAATTCGAGCGCCATAAAATCTTGCTTGAGTTTGAAATAAGTCCCTGTTTTCATTGAATTTAATGGCCATCATCTTAGCCACACACCACATTTTTGCTAAAATTTCAATAAAATAAAATAATAAATGCAAGTAAACTGCATCACTATCTATCCTTCCCTTTTGAAAAAAATAGCAATTCAATTACTTATTGCTCTAATATATAGACATAAGGGAATTTAAAAAAAACAATACTTCCATTTTTTCCTGCGGCGGTCATGGTGAATCAGTTTGATGAATTCAGCGTTCTACCTCCAGTTACGGGCGAGACTACTCAGCCCGCTACAGCTACTGGCATCTCTACAGACGCTCGGTTGCAATACCTGATCGATAATACGCCAGCCATCATCTATAGCAGCGTACCTACAGGTGATTTCAAAATGACTTTTGTCAGCAACAATGCCCACCATGTATTGGGCTATCACCCTGATGAAATGGTCGCAGATCCCAATTTCTGGTTTGAACACATACATCCAGAAGACGTCCCTGAAATTTTCTCAAGCATTGCAAAACTATTTACTGAAGGTGAAAGAACCTACGAATATCGCTTCAAGAGCCGTAGCGGACAATATGTTTGGATGCATGACATGCTGAGGCTGATACGCGACAAAGACGGCAATCCCGTTGAGGTCGTTGGTTCTTTAACCGACATCACCAAGCGCAAGGAAATGGAAGCAAGCTTGTTCAAGAAGGGTGAAGAACAACAGCTTTTGATCAAGAAATTGCAAGAAGCCCATGAACAATTATTGCAATCAGAGAAAATGGCTTCTGTCGGCCAGCTCGCAGCAGGCATTGCACATGAGATCAATAACCCCATAGGCTTTATCAACTCGAATATAGGTAGCCTGAGGAGCTATGTAGATAAATTATTTGATGTCATCAAACAGTATGAAGATCTGATACGCCAACAAACGCCTGCAATCGCGCTTGAAAAGGTAGACGAACTCCGGGAAAGTGCCGATCTCGATTTTTTAAAAGAAGATATACAGGATCTGGTGCGTGAATCCATGGATGGTCTCAAGCGCGTCAAAGACATCGTGCAATCGCTTAAAGACTTCTCACATGTGGGCGAAACTGATTGGCAAGAAGCGGATATACATCATGGCATAGACAGCACTCTCAATATTGTCATCAACGAAATCAAATACAAGGCAAATATTGTTAAAGAATACGGCCAGCTACCGCCAGTGAAATGCATTATTTCGCAAATCAATCAGGTTGTGATGAACTTGCTGGTGAACGCCTCGCATGCCATCAAGGAAAACGGCATGATCAAAATAAGTACGGGATGTGACATGAGTATGGCCTGGATTAAGGTGCTCGATACTGGCGCAGGCATTCCACCAGAAAATTTAAATCGTATCTTTGAACCTTTTTTCACAACCAAACCTGTAGGTAGCGGGACGGGGCTAGGACTCTCGCTTTCCTATGGCATAGTCAAGAAACATGGAGGAAAGATTGAAGTCCACAGCGTGCTGGGGAAAGGTACTTGCTTTACTATCTGGCTACCTTTGCGACAGGAAAATAATGCTGTAGAAAGCCAACCCATGTAGTCAACACGGAACCCATTCAAATGAATACGGTAGCGCTAGACAGAATCGATATAGAAACAGAGCTTCAAGCTGCAATTGATGCCAATGAGCTACATTTGCACTATCAGCCCAAAGCCGACTTGCAAACTGGTCAATTGGCTGGAGTAGAAGCTCTTTTGCGCTGGTCTCACCCTACTCATGGTCTGATCCCACCTTCCGTCTTGATTCCCGTGGCAGAAAATTCTGAGCTTATCGTCCGTCTCGGTGATTGGGTCATCAAGCAAGTTTGCAAAGACATCGTTGATTGGGATATGGCGGGTTTGATCCCCCCTTGCGTCGCCATAAATATTTCGCCCATACAATTGCAGGACAGAGGCTTTGTCAATCGCCTGTCTGAACTACTGGCAACGGCCTGCGTCAATGCAGAAAAAATCTCTCTGGAAATAACAGAAAGCGTCTTGATGTACCGCAGTGAAAGCATAGATCAGACATTCAGTGACTTCAAAAAACAGGGTTATGTGCTTGCTCTCGATGATTTTGGGACAGGATATTCAGCCCTTAGTTATCTAAAGCATTTCCCATTTGATTATGTCAAAGTGGACCGCTCCTTTGTTCAGGAGCTGCCACATAACCCCGATGACGTGTCCATCACCAGAGCGGTCATTTCCATGGCGCATAGCCTGGGTATCAAAGTAATCGCAGAAGGTGTGGAAACAGAGGCGCAATGCAAGTTCCTGAGTGAAAACATGTGTGATCAGGTACAGGGGCATTTCTATTCCAAACCCTTGAGCTCTGAGCAATTGAAACAATTTTTGAAAGATAGTCAAATACTGGACAAGCATTTGCTACGCATGGGCAAACCTGATCGTAGTTTGCTCCTGGTTGATGACGAACCAAATATACTGAATGCTCTCAAGCGCCTGCTGCGCAGAGATGAGTACCGGATATTAACAGCGAGCGGTGGCCACGAAGGCTTGGAAATTCTGGAAAAAAACAGAGTTGATGTCATCATTTCCGATCAACGCATGCCTTTGATGACGGGTGTAGAATTTCTACGCAATGCGAAAAAACTCTACCCTGAAACGGTCCGCATAATTCTCTCTGGCTATACCGAACTGCAATACATTACTGATGCCATCAATGAAGGTGCCATTTATAAGTTCCTGACCAAACCCTGGGATGACGAATTAATACGCGCCAATATCCGCGAAGCCTTCCACTATAAAGAAATGGAAGACGAGAACCGGCGTCTAACTCTGCAAGTACAAACAACCAATCAGGAACTGATCAGCGCCAATAAACAATTGGCTGACATGCTAGAGCAAAAACAAAAACAAATCAGCCGTGATGAGCTTAGCCTGAGCATAGTACGTGAAGTACTGCAATATGTTCCTTTACCGATTATCGCAGTTGATGATGAAGACATGGTGGTGTTTATCAATAACTCGGCAGAAAAAATCATCCCTACATCCAAACTGGAGCTTGGTTGCCAGATCGAATACCTGATACCTGACGCAGGTTTGGGAATACGTACTGTTTCAGAAGGACTTTGGTTTCCAGTGCAGGTGTACGGCCAATTATTTAATGCACAATGGAAAAATTTGGGTGAAAAACATAAATCAACCGGGAAAATTGTCATGCTCATTGACGATCGTAATCGACACTGAATAAGTGTGCACGACTGCAAATTAAACATTATTCATAGATCAGACTAAAAGAGAATGACATCTATGTATTACATCAGAGATCAGGTGAAATAATGAACAAAGAATTTTCCTTGTCGGAGGATATGGACGCACCAGCATCCGTGACAGAGGTTAGTGATGTCCAAAATCCTGTTTTCCATGCAGAACAAGACAAATTAAAAACAGACACGCCCCTACTCAATAAGATGGGAATAGAACTCGCACAATTTCTAGACAGTAGCCCTGTACCAACCTTTGTCATCGATTCCAATCATGTCATCACGCATTGGAACAAGGCTTGTGAATTTGTTCTGGGTTACTCGGCTGCCAGCATGATCTCAACCCGCAATCAGTGGAAACCATTTTATCGTGACAATCGCCCCATATTAGCTGACCTGGTTTTGTCGGGCCATGATGACATCGTTGTCCACAAGTTTTATCACAATAAATTCTCTCAATCCCAATTGATACATGGTGCCTACGAAGCTATAGACTTTTTCCCCGACTTGCATGAACACGGTCTCTGGCTGCATTTTACTGCAGCACCCCTACATAACAAGGATGGGAAAGTTGTTGGTGCGATAGAGACATTGGAAGATATCACCGAGCGCTATGATGCAGAAAATGCCCTGCGCCAAGCCCATAGCAACCTGGAAAACCTGGTCAAGAAACGTACTCTGCAACTGGCTGAAACAAATAGTAAACTGGAAGCCGATATCAAGCAAAGAGAGTCCATAGAAAGCGAATTGCTACGCAGAAACACTGAACTCACTGAACTCAATGCTAAATTATCGATGGCGCAGGAACAGTTACTTCAGTCTGAAAAACTGGCCTCAATAGGCCAACTTGCTGCCGGTGTTGCGCATGAAATTAATAATCCTATAGGTTATATCTTTTCCAATTTTTCCACCTTGGAAAACTACATCAAAGACTTGTTCACAATCATTCAGGCCTATGAATCTGCCGAACAACATATTGCATCCGTCAGCATCAAGAGCGAACTAAGCGAAATAAAAGAAGAAAAGGAATTATCTTTCCTCAAGGAAGACATTCCTGAACTTGTACAGCAGTCGCGCGAAGGTATAGAAAGAGTGCGCAAAATCGTCCAGGATTTGAAGGACTTCTCTCGCATTGACTCGCAACAAGAATGGCAGTGGGCAAATATTCATGTAGGAATAGATTCGACTCTCAATATCGTCAATAACGAGATCAAGTACAAGGCTGAAGTGATCAAGGAATATGGCAAGATCCCCGACGTAGAATGCCTGGCATCACAAATCAATCAAGTCGTCATGAACCTGGTAGTGAATGCATCGCATGCTATTACAACGGAGCGCGGCAAGATCACCATACGCACCAGTTGCGACGATGAGTATGTATTTATTGAAGTGGCTGATAACGGTAGCGGCATACCAAAAGAAATTATCAACCGTATATTTGATCCTTTCTTCACCACTAAATCAATAGGTAAAGGCACCGGTTTGGGACTTTCGCTGTCTTATGGCATCATACAAAAACATCATGGCAAAATCACAGTCAATAGCGAAATTGGCAAAGGAACGAGTTTTCTCATCAGCTTACCCATCAAGCACGTAGACCAATCCATAGAGGATGACGGTGACAACAAATGAGTGCAGAGTCAGTCTCAACAGATATGCCTGTATTGCTTTTCGTGGATGATGAGCCGAACATCCTTTCTTCATTGCGCAGGTTATTCAGACAACACTCTTATAAAATCTTCATTGCCAACGGTGGCCAGGAAGGTCTGGACATATTAGAGAAAGAAAGCATCGATCTGGTTATTTCAGACATGCGCATGCCAGTCATGGACGGCGCCGTATTCCTGGCCCATGTCAAAGACCGCTGGCCCAATACCATACGCCTTCTGTTGACCGGCTATGCTGATATACAATCAACCATCGATGCCATCAATCGTGGCGAAATCTATCGCTATATCACCAAACCCTGGAATGACAATGATATCGTACTTGTCGTCAAACAGGCGCTGGAACGCAAGGCGCTGGAGATAGAAAAGAAACGCCTGGAAGAATTAACCCTGCGTCAAAACGAAGAACTGAAGTCCTTGAATGCCAGTCTCGAAATCAAGGTCGATGAACGTACCGCAGATTTAAAAAAAGCCCATTCATCCCTGCTACAAGCCAATGATAAATTGAAAAGCAATTTCCTGACGTCGATCAAGGTATTTTCCAATGTCATAGAAATGCGTGGTGATAAGCTGGTTGGGCATTCCAGGCGAGTGGCCGATCTGTCCAGGAAAATAGCAAAAAAACTCAATCTGGATACGCGTGAAGCACAGGAAATTTTCGTCGCGGCCTTATTGGCTGATATAGGGAAAATTGGTTTTTCAGATGAATTATTAGCAACGCCTGTCAATCAAATGAATGGCGAACAGCTAGGGCTATTTCACAAGCACACCTTAAGAGCAGAACAATTATTAATGCCGCTGCAAGACTTGCAAGGCGCAGCAAAGATTATCCGCGCCCAGCATGAGCGCTTTGATGGCCGGGGCTTCCCCGACGGCCTGGTCGGTGAGAGTATCCCCATAGGCGCGCGCATATTGTCACTGACTAGCGATTATGACAATCTGCAAAATGGCAGCCTAGTTCAAAAACGTGTACATATGGAAGATGCCCAGGCCTTGATCATACGCGGCGCCGGCAATCGCTATGATGAAAAAGTCGTCGCAGCATTCAAACAAATTATCAGTAATCAGGCTGACGACATTGACGATAGAGAAATTGGTATCGGACAATTACAAGCAGGTATGATACTTTCTGCTGATGTTATTTCCAAAGAAGGCATGCTGCTCTTACCAGCCGACTATGTTCTTGACCAGCATGTCATCGACAAATTGGCATTGTTCGAGCATCCCGCAGGTGCTAAATTGATCATACGTGTACACAGTAACAGGAGAAAATAATGTATAGAATCTTATTGCTGGATGACGAACAGAATGTCTTGCTGGCCTTGCAAAGAAGCCTGAAAGGCATAGCAAAAGACTTGGAAATGACGATGGAATTGTTTAATGTCCCTCAAGAAGCAATACAACGCCTGAGTGATACGCCCTTCGATTTTATCGTCTCTGACTATCACATGCCTGGCATGAATGGCATACAGTTTCTGGCCATCGCCAAGGAAATGCAGCCAGGTGCCATACGCCTCATGCTAAGCGCCTCAGCCGAATTCAAGACCATACTAGGTGCGATCAACGATGCAGAAGTGTTCCGCTATATAGCAAAGCCATGGAACCAGGAAGAATTGCTGGAAACCATACAACTGGCGGCAGTACGCCGTCAGCAAATCATGGAAGACCAGAAACTGGCAGATGAATTGCGGGTACAACGCGGCATGATGTCACCCCAGGAACAAGAATTAAAACGACTGGAAGAAACCGAGCCAGGGATCACCAAAGTAAAATGGGGTCCCGATGGCTCGGTATTGCTGGATTAATTCAAGCTACGATGAAATAAATTAAGCCTGGTCATCCCTGGTTATTACAGCGCTTTGACTGGTACACACAGCAAGCAAGAAAACATTCCTGTCTGAGTATCCAGAGCAGAATTCGCTGAGAATTGTTCAAAACATGGCCTGTCATCACATTACATGCCACTGGCTGGCAGATATTCACGCATCAGCAACATCCAAGCGTCATTGATGTCAGTTGCTGGCCCCTTGAATTTTGCAACAGCATAGGCACCACCAGGCAAAGTCTTGATATTTGCCTGCGTACCAGGAGAAAAATTTTCTGGTGCTGTGATACAGGCGTCATAACGACATTTATCAGCCGCAGTGACGCTGGGATCATCGTGGCCTATGCCATAACAGATTTGATTTTGCAAACCATGCGCTTGCATCTAGGGCGCCACTTTATTGGCCCAGAACTTTGTAACGCCTGTACCATAAGGTCCCATATAACGTTGATAAGCAACAAGCCAACCTGCGCTCATCCCTAGTTGTGCGCCATTGACTAGGGGTGCAATCAAAGCGGATTTTAAATGCACGCGCAAATGCTTCACCAGAAGCAAATCCACAAGCCAGGGCAATATCGAGTATCGAAGCCTGCATATCACAACACAATCGCCAGGCTGCAGTTTCCAGACGACGCCTGCGCGCATAATCACCCAGGGTCTCGCCCATCCAGGCAGCAAATACCCGATGAAAATGGAAGCGGGAGAAATGGGCTATTTCTGCCAATTGTTCCAGTTCCAATGAAGCATCCAGATGCTGGTCTATATGATCAAGGACACGATTCAGGCGTCTTGCATATTCAGCCTGATAAATATGGGCATTCGGCTTGGAATTGGCTTGAGCTGGCGATATAGAGCTAGTGTTCATGCCTAACATTATAAGCATCAGAGCGTACTCTTGACTATCGCGATTGACGCTCGGCAATAAATCCTAGAACATCCCTGACAACTGCCTCTGCTCTTGTTTGCAATAAAAAATGCGGTGCCTCGTATAGACAGATTTTCATATCAGGTATTTGGCTGCGGATTTGAGTTAGCGCAGATAAAGGTATCAGCCTGTCACGGGTGGCTTGCAGATAAAGGACAGGCACTTTGATGGCAGGGAGTTTGTCCCGCACATCACAAGCAAGCACCGCACGAAGGCGTGCTTTAAGACAGGCCGCTTGCACTTGTGCCAAGGCGTTAGCCAACTGCTCGCGCAATTCCTTGCTGGAAAAACGTCCCAGGAGTAAATGGCTGAGCAGGCTTAAAGGTGGCAGCCTGCCAGGCAAATATGGCAATATATATTTGGACGCTGCCAGCAAAGGATAGGGATTGCGCGCAAAAGTCGCACAAAGTATCAATGCTTTCAAGCCTGGGGGCTGGGTTGCTGCGATAGATATGGCAATAGGGCCTGAGAATGACTCACCAGTCAAAATATAGTCTTCATCAATTGGTAACTGTGCTGTAACCAGGGCTTGTAGTTCTGCATAACCCAGCGCTTGATCTGTCGGGTAGCTAAGCACTGTTAACTTGCATTTTGCATCTAGTGCTTTGCGCATGGGCTCATATAGTGTGCCTGTGCCATCCATGCCAGGCAAGAGGATCAGTGTCGTCATGCTGGTGATCATAGCAGGCCTAGCATTATCATGCAGTATCAATGCATTTTCGGATAACCAGTAATTTGCTGTATCTCTTTATATAAGGGCTGCAGACGCGCATACATCTTTTGATAGACGCGGTGATACAGTTCATTGTAGATCTGGTGATGATGGGTGATCGGTTCAAAGGTTTTTCCTATGCGCGTCATTTCCTTGATGGCCACATCGAAATTTGCATGCAGACCCAAGCCCACCGCCGCATCTATGGCAGCGCCAAGACCCGAGGTTTCATAGATATGTGGACGTGAAGTCGGCAAACCAAAGATATCTGCAGTCAGTTGCATGGCAGCGTCACTTTGTGAGCCGCCACCGGAAATACGCAACTCAGTGATGGCAACACCACTGCGTTTTTCTATGCGCTCTTTACCTTCACGCAGAGCGTAAGCGAGCCCTTCCAGGATGGCACGATACATATGGGCACGCGTATGCACATCACCAAAACCAATAATAGCTCCCTTGGCTTCTGCGCCTGGCACCTTGATGCCGGGCGACCAGTAAGGTTGCAACATCAAGCCCATGGAACCTGGCGGTACGGCGTTCACCAGTTCATCAAACAAGGCCTCTGGTAATACGCCCTGCTCTGCTGCTTGTAGTTTTTCATGGTGACCAAACTGCTCCTTGAACCAGTTCACCATCCAGTAACCACGGAATATTTGTACCTCAGTACTATAGGAACCGGGGATCGCCGCCGGATAAGGCGGTATGAAGGGAGTCACTTCCAGATATTTTTTGCTGGTCGTGTTAATCGTGGCCGTCGTGCCATAACTGAGACAGCCAATATTAGGCTGCTGGCAGCCCGCTCCTATCACTTCGCAAGCTTTATCCGCCGCCGCCGCCAGCAAAGGTGTGCCTGCCAATATACCGGTCGCTGCCTCAGCCGCCTGGTTGATGTGGCCCATCACTGTGCCTGGCGGCACCAGTTCAGGCAAGGATTTTGCTTTTACCGCCAAAGCCTGCCATTTCCAGTCCAGCTTGCCTGCCCATTTCAAACCCTTGTAATCAAAGGGCAAATAACCAACTTGCGAACCTATGGAATCAATAAAATTGCCGCACAGGCGGTAATTCAGATAGCCAGACAACATCAGGTATTTATCCGTCTTCTCCCAGATATCGGGTTGATGTGCCTTGATCCAGTTGGCTTCTGCCTCACCACGGAAAAAATTGATGGTGCTGGCAACACCTGCCAGTTTGAAGGCGGTCATCCACAAGGAATTGACGGGTGGAACTATGACGGTACGCCTTTGATCCAGCCAGGTGATGGCCGGGCGCAAAGGCTGGCCCTGCTTATCCAGATTAATCATGGTGCCACGTTGCGTGGTCACGGCCACACCATGCACTGTAGCTGGTGAAATCCCATGTTCATTCCATAAACGCTGGCAGGCTGTGCACACTGCCTGCCAGTAATCTTCAGGGTGATGCTCTGCCCAGCCAGGATGATCTGAGAAATAAGCTTCCAGATGAACCTGAGATTTCGCGACGATATTGCCGCGTAAATCAAACAGGATAGCCCGGACGCTTTGGGTGCCATTGTCTATGGAGAGAATATATTGTTTGGACATGGATTATTTCTCGTGATTATTCAGGCTGGCGTTGGGACGATGGCAAAGCATAATACCTGTTCCACAATTGCAGATAGCTTGCCTGTTCATTTTTCCAACGCTCGTCGGTCCATTGTAATTCAGGCTGGCAGATTGCCCTGATACGTGGCAACAAAGCCAGTCCACCCTGGCGCAACAACAAGCCCAGGCGGGTGCGGCGTAACAACAAGTCTTCCAGGTGCTCGACCGCTTCGCTACGGGCTGCCCAGCGTAATTCGACCCACATGGTCAATGTCCCCGGTATAGTATTCAACTCCCCGGCTTGGGCTATCTTGACAATTTCAGCGGCAGATTCGCCATAATGACCTTGCAACCGGGATTTTTGTGTCTGATTGAGTTGATACTCTTGCGACAAATCTGCTGGCTGGGCAAACAGCTTGCTCACTTTAGGATCAGGCTGATGATCAGGGAATAAATGGCTGATGTGTTTCAAGGCATCTTGCGCTATCAGCCTGAAAGTCGTTAACTTACCGCCAGTAACTGTCAGCAAGCCTTTTTCCAGCCATATAGCATGATCACGCCCCTCCTTGGATGGATCAGCCTTGCCAGTATCGATCACAGGTCTGATACCTGCATAGCTGGCAATGACGTCTTCCTGCTTGAGCTGCAATTGCGGGAATTGAAAATCCATGGCTTCCATCAAATAAGCAACTTCTTCTGGAGTGATCGCTACCTCTTTTTGCATGTCAGCACCATGATCAACATCGGTGGTCCCGACCAGGCTGACGCCTTCCCAGGGATAGACGAATACCGGGCGACCATCGCGCGGATGCATAAGGCTAACTGCCTGCGCCACTGGCAAGCGCCAGCTTGGAAATAACAAGTGGCTGCCACGCAAGGGGCGCAATCTTGCGCTCGCCCCCTGTTGCTGACGCAAGCCATCTGCCCAGGCACCTGTTGCATTGATGATGACTTTTGCCTTGACCTGATAGCTTTGCTCATTCAGTGCATCTTGCAAAACCACAGCACTGGCCTGTCCATCTTCATAAACGAGCCTTGTTACGGCAAGATAATTCAAGGCGGTCGCACCAGCTCCACGTGCTTCTTGTAAAACCCTGAGCACCAGCCGAGCATCGTCAGTCTTGGCATCCAGATAGCATGAACCACCTTTCAAATCAGCCGCAGGTATATGCGGTGCCAGCATCTGGAAATCCTGCGCCGAAAAATAATGCTTGCCACGCAAACCAGCCAGAAAATCATAGATGATCAAACCCACTGCAAACAGCCAGCGCCCAGGCTTGCGCCCTTGATAATCGGCAAAGGCAAAACTCTGCGGTTCCACCAAACCCGCGGCAGACTGCATCAATTGCTGCCTTTCACGTACAGAATCCCTGGTCAGGAAAAATTTACCTTCCTTGATATAACGCAGGCCACCATGCACAAGTTTGGATGAGCGACTCGATGTACCCCAGGCGAAATCCTTTTGCTCAACCAGCAAAACCTTGAGCCCTCGCCTGGCAGCTTCCAGTAAAATCCCTGCGCCAGTGATGCCGCCACCGATAACGATGATATCCCATGTTTGCTTATTCTCAGCAAGCATGCTCAGCAAGTCAGCACGTGAGCTGGGCCACTTCATAGCTTACTATCTTCTGCGGGTAATAATTTACCTGGATTCATGATGCCTTGCGGATCAAAGTGCCTGAACAAGTGGCGCATGCTGGATATCCCCAGGCTGCCTTTTTCTGCTTGCAGGTAAGGTGCATGATCGCTACCCACGCCATGCTGGTGACTGATCGTGCCACCATTGGCAACAATGGCAGCCGACACGGCAGACTTGAGCTTACGCCAGCGTGCATGGTCCTGTTCATAATCACCAGTCAGGCGATATACAAAGGTGGAGTAGACGCTGGCGCCTTGCCCATATAAATGAGACAAATGCGTATAAGCATGTACCTGCTCATTTTCATTATCCATGGCGACTTTGCCTGCCTCTTCCATACCCAGCATCATGGTCTTGACCTTGGGCCAGTCACAGGCAGTCTCTACCGTGTCTATTGCATAACCTTGCTGCCAAGCGCTATTGCGCAGGTAGACATTCCTGAAACGCCCCTGCTTCCATTTCTCACCCATAGTCTTGCCTACGCTTACACCTTTATATAGGCTAGAGATTTTCAATGCAGACCTGACGGCATGACGTACCTGGGATTTTTCGCCACTTGCGCCTATCAGTAACAGGCATTTACCCTCATCACAATCGCGCAAGCGCAGATAGCATTCCAGCAAACCTATCAGCTTCTTGTGGCCTGCCAATGCCAGGCTGGTCAGGGTTTCAGTTGCATTTGACAGCCGCAACATTGATAAACCGAGTTTAGCCTGGGCGATAGTCCTGACCGCAGTTTGAGCAGCATCCCAATCCGGGAAAAACACCGCATGGAATTCTTCACATGCGGGCAAAGGCGTAATGCGTACGGTGACGTCAGTCAGTATCCCCATGCGCCCCTCTGAACCCAGCAAGATCTCGCGCAAGTCTGGCCCTGCAGCGGATGCCGGGAAGGTTTGTATATCCAGGCGCCCGGCCGGTGTCTCTATCCTGGCACCGGCCAGCAATTGTTCTATCCTGCCATAACGTAGAGACTGCTGACCGGACGAACGCGTGACCACCCAGCCACCCAAAGTCGAGTATTCAAAAGATTGCGGGAAATGCCCCAGCGTATAGCCGAGGGCACGCAATTGTGCTTCCAGATCGGGACCAAAGACACCTGCACCAAAAGTTGCCAGTTGCGCCTCTTTATCCAGATTCAGCAATTGCGACATGCGTGACATGTCTACTGACAAGACCGGCCGCGCACCCTCAGTTACAGCCAGGTGCCCGACCACGCTGGTACCACCACCATAAGGTATCAAGGCTATATCATGGAGCGCGGCATAATCCAGCAAGCCGCGCACATCCTCAGCACTTTCAGGGTAAGCCACGCCATCAGGAAAGTGACTGATCTTGCCAAAACGCATTTTCAACCAATCCGGCAGACTCTGGCCCAGGCTATGCCTGACACGTCCCAGAGCAGCCGTGTCTATCAAGTCATTTGCTGGCAAACGACTGACTGGCACCTGACTGCATACCTGATCCAGTTCTACATCAGTTGGCGGCAAGCTCTGCCCTATACGTGTTTGCAAAAACGCCAAAGCATCTGCATTGATCGCATAAGTAATACTGTCATCACCCCAACCATTCCAACGTCGCATTTTTTTCTGTCCCTGAATTAAGCTCAAACTTGTATACTCACCAATTGACTTACAGCTTAATCAAGTGTCATCTTCAGGTATTGCGCTTTCATGACAAGGTTCTTGTTTTAATATGCCAAATTCACATACAGGTTCAGTCGCAGGCAGCCGCAACGCTGGACGGGTGGCTGCAGCCTACCTGCAACCCTTGCTTGAACTGGTGAATGAGCGTGGTGTGAATTTACACACGCTGGCAGCCAAGGCAGGCATGGCTGATGATGCACTGAGCATGCGGCAAGAAAGCATAGCCGCAACCGACTACGTACATTTGCTTGATGCTGGCGCAGAACTCAGCCATGACCCGCAGTTTGGTTTGCATGTAGGCGAAAGAGTCAAACTAGGCACCTATAATGTGTATGGCATGATACTCATGAGCTGCCGGGACTTTGAACAGGCTTTCCAGCAAACCATGCGCTATGAAGTCCTGGCCCATGATCTTGGGCGCTCGGCCTTGGTCGTCAATAATGAGATCACGGAATATCAATGGCATAGCCAGTTCCCACAAGCAAACAGGCACCTGGTGGAAAGCGTGTTCGCAGGTATACGCGTTTTTGGCAACTGGTTTGCTGGCACCACCTTGCCTGATGCACCAGTTTATTTCAGGCATGCTGCGCCAGATGATTTACGCGAACATCATCGTTTGTTTGGCAAGGAAGTCCATTTTGACGCAAAGCTCAACTGTGCCCGCTTTCCAACTGCTTTGCTGAGTTGGCCCGTGCCCAATGCCGATGTCAGTATGTACCCTGTCTTGCAACTTCATGCTGAGCAACTACTCAAGCAAAAACAGCGGGCACAACAAGATGGCGGCATCGTTGCCCAGGTCCGAGCCGCTATCTGCAATACTTTAGCGCAAGACCAGGCAAGATTGCCCCTGATTGCGCAAGAGTTATTATTGAGCCAGCGTACACTGCAGCGTAAATTGAGCGAAGCAGGCTTCAGCTTCCAGCAAATTCTGGATCAAACCAGAAAAGACATGGCCACTGATTATTTGCAGCAAACTGGCTTCAGCCTGGCAGACATTGCCTTCCTGCTTGGATATCAGGAGCAAAGCGCCTTCAACCATGCGTTCAAGGAATGGACAGGTGTGAGCCCGGGCGCGTACAGGGAAAAACATCTATCTCAAAATAAATAAAAAAATGCGGGGCCGTATACACGGTTCCCGCATTTTTTATTGTTCTGGACGGTGGCCAGTCCGTTTATATGCGAACCAAGCACACCTCACTACCGTCATACATATCGGTTGTATGTACAGCAGCTAGGGATACTATAGCGCAAAATTATGACGGCTGCGTGAACTGCTATTTGAGATACATCAAACCTGCAAGACAAACATATTCACGCTGGTGTATCAACCGCCGCATCAGTGACTGAAATACTTTCAAAACGAAACAGATCTTGCACAGAACAGTTAAACAACTCGGCAAAGGCTTCGATAAATTCTACCTTCCAGTGCTCTGCCTTGTTATCGACGATGCGCAATAATTGAGAATGCGATACAGTCACACGCCTGGCGATCAGCAGGCGATGCAAGGCAGAAACCGAACGTATCTTGTTTTCAACCATCAACTCACGGATTCTGAGCTCGGCTTTTATTTTATGTCCGGACATGGAGAAATTAATATTACTGGGTTGGGAATAGAGATGAGTGAACATCAAGCAACGGCTGCGATGATACAGGATATAAGTAATTTTTGCGGTCACCGCATAAAAACAACATCAAATATTGAATTTTCTTCACGCCATGCTGGATTTTTTTTAAAAGCTGTGGCAAGATCAATTCATCGCATTTGGCAAGACTTATAAACATTTTTAATTTAGGACGATACGTGAAAACTACCTGGCTCCCACAACTGCAACAAGACATGTGCTTAACAGCACAGGGTTTGCTGTCAGCATTGTCGGCCAAGGCAGTGGCGGGATTGAACTATGTTGATGCGCGCACAAATCTGGCAAAGGTAGCTGTCACAACATACAAACGCACGGATAGAACTAGCATTATTCGTACAATCGCCAAACATGTGAGTAACCGTAACGAGCAGTCCAATCCAGTTAATTTTACGTTTAACCCTAATCAGTATCATCGCATCCGAAGGTCAGCCCTTCAGGTAGCAGGAGCAAATTAAAACAGCTCCTCCCCACCTAAAGCTGAAAAGCCCGGATGCCCTAAAAAGCTCCGGGCTTTTTGTTTGATCATCTGCTGCTTTTATAAACTATAAGCGCAGACCCAGTAGTGAAACCCGCGCAAGCGGTCGTGGTCAGTAACAGGGCCACGGAAACACCAGTAAGTCAATACACAAAGTTAATTTTATTCAGCTTGTTCAGGCAAAGCCAGGACAAGCGAAATTCTGGGAAAGCCCCCAGCTATTTTTTAATTTCAAGGAAGGGAGGTAAACATGTTTGCTGTATTCTGGATAGAAATCCACAAACAAATTAAAATGTCTCATTGCAGGGAATTTGATACCGGCGACATGATTGCCGCCCTCAAATTTGCTGATGATCTGAGACAAAGACAAGCCGCAGGAGAATATATACGCCACATCAGCATGTCTTCAGAAAACACCAATTCTGTCGGCATTCCAAGTGCAGCTATAGATTACCACTGGGCTGAGCACAAGATTGCGGCTTGATCCTGTCAACATTTCTGTCATTACTCATGATAAAAAACATGCTGAGACCTGGGCTTACCCAGGTCTTTTCTATTAAGGCGATGCATTGGCAAAAATTGTTTTACTCCTGAATGCCCCCAGGTTTATCAATATGCATATGTAGAAAAACTGCCTGCATCTACTTCCAGTCAGTACATCAATAACTCCTGCAGCACGCTAGTTGCGAAATTGCCTGCTTAGAAAGTGGTGTCAAATTCGTGCTGTCAAATCCGTGATGCCAAGTCCGATTAAGTCCCATCTGATGATGATAAAAAGGGGACAGTCCCGTGAAAAACTGCTGACTAACTTTACCGAAAGCCCTGAAAACATAGCCAGAGTCGCTCCGGAAATTGCCAATTGCATTAGCTATAAGGCTTATTTCCCAAGCTTTTCCGGCTTGAGTGCAGTTTCGCCAACTCAGAAACCGGTTTCCACTCCAGCACAAAACGTCTTGGTCTCGCCTTTCTCAAGCACAAAACACTATCTCTTGTTCCATAGCTATGGCGTATCCATAAAAAATCCGCGCAATTTTGCGCGGATTCAGTTAACTTGACATCAATAACCAGCTAATGGTTTAACGATTACTTGCCAAAGCCAATTGCATAGTTGGCTTACTGCTTTCTTCTGCCTGAGCTGGTGTAGTTGCAACTGGCGGAGTCAATTCATAGCTCATGTGTAAACCAGTATCCACTTTTTGCACCGGCATTACTGGTTCCAGCGCCGCTGTCTTTTGCGTTACGGTGCGGGAGGCAGCAGTACCGTTGAAATTAAAACCACTGAAACCAGCGAATCCGGCAATACCAGCACACAACAATAAACCAGCGATGACAGATGGACGCAGGCGGAAACGTTTTTGCACTTCATCTTGCTGAACTGTCGCATCGTAAGCCACAGAAATTGGTGCAGCCGCCAGCATTTGCTCGACCTGTTGACGCCATTCTTCCGAAGTTTGCCTATTGCTGAGCAATTTCGTGATCAAGGCTTGCGCCAATTGCTCTGCTTCCTGATGTTCAGCCTCCAGCGTTTGTTTTGCCATTTCTGCTTCAGCTTGCAATTCTTGTTGCTGTTGCTCTATGACCAGTCTGTTCTGTTCTTGCCATTCCCTGGCGGATGCCAAGGCTTGCTCTATGAATGCCTGGGCAGCAGCTTGTTGTTCAGCACGTTGTTGCAACATGGCTTGCAGTTCTACTTCATCAGCAGCTTGTTTTTCCAACTGTGCTTGCAAGGCTTTTTCGTCTGTGATGCGTTTTGCTGCGGCATCCGCCAGTACTTGTTGTTTTTGCTGAGTTTGCGTTTCAACAGCGATCAATTGTTGCTGCAGTTCGACTTGCAATGCTGCTTCGAGGGACAATTGTTCTTCGAGTTTGGCTTGCAGAGCACTTTGCTCTTCCATGCGTTTGGCGATAGCTGCATTGAGCGCCTGCTCTTTCTCCAATCTTTGTGCTTCAGCCGCATCCAGTTTGGATGTTAGCTCAGCTTGCAATACTGTCTCTACTGCCAAGGCTTGTTGAGCTTGTGCCAGCAAGTCATTCTCTTTCTCTGTACGTGCGGCAAAGCTTGCGGCCAAAGCTTGCTCTTTTTCCAGTCTTTGTGTTTCAGCGACTTGCAGTTTCGACGCAAATTCGGCTTTCAATTCTGCCTCTGCCGCCAAGGCTTGCTCAGCGCGGGCCAGCAGTGTGTTTTCTTCTTCAACACGTGAGGCTATAGCTAAGGCCAGGGTTTGCTCTCTTTCCAGCCTTTGCGCTTCCAGAGTTTCAAGTTGGCTTTCTTCCAATAATTTGGCACGCAGTTCTGGCAATGCTTGTTCATCTGCAGCGATTTGCAGGGCTGTTGCTTCTTCAATTTCACGCTCCAGCGTCAGTTTTTCTTGTTCCAGTGCGTTAGCAATTAACAATTGTTCTGCGCGTTGCTTACTTTGTTCTGCCAATTCCGATTCTAGACGTACGCGTTCTGCTGTCGCTGTAATGACCAGTCGCTCGGCTTCCATTTTTTCTTCGATGAGGCGCAAGGCATCCTGCGTCATTTGCAGGCTATCCATCTCCATCTGCTTTTGTTGCTGAATGGTGATAATTTCACGCTGCGCCAGTTCTGCACGCTGTTGCTCTGCTTGCTGCAAGATGAACAATTCTTCAGCACGGGTCTGCGCTGCTTCAGTGGCTTGTTGCTCGGATATTGCCAGTGCATGGGCAAGTTCAGTTGCTTCTTTTTCACTTTGCAGCCTGGCCTGGATGGCAACATTGGCATCTTGCTCAGCATTGGCGCGAATTTCGCACAGGCTCAGGTATTCTTGCTCAGCCAGTTTGCGTTGCTCTGCTTCTTGCGCTGCTTTTTGTTCTGCCGCCAGTTTTTGCTGTACCAGGCTCAGTGCTTCAAGTTCGCTGGAAGCGCGCTGGTTTTCAGTCATCGTCAGCGCTTCTGCTTCGCGCAATCTGGTTTCCGTCGCTTCCGCAGCGAGGCGTTGCGCTTCTGCATGTTCAGCGGAACGTGCCAGCAATGCTTGTTCAGCATTGGCCAAGCGCAATGTGGCTTCCAGAGCTTCTTGTTCTTTATAGGCACGTTCGCTTGCCGCTTCTGCAAATTCACGTTCTATCGCCAGTTTGGCTTGCAGGGTGATTTCTGCGGATTCTTCTTGTTCCAGTTTGGTTTTAAGTTCAGCACTGATTTGTTGTTCAACTGCGATTTTTTCCTGGCTGGCGCGGCTCAGCTCCAACAATAAGGCGGTTTTTTCTTCGAGTGCGACGGCTGCCTGACGCTTGATCAATGCTTCCTGAGCAGCTTGTGCCAGCCATTGTTTTTCGGTCTCGTTAAATTTTTCTGCCAGTTCGCGTGCCTGTGCTTCAACAGCGTGGCGCTCAGCAATCAGTTGGTGCTGCGCTTGTTCTGCCACCAGGCGAGCTTCTGCTTCTGCGGTCGCTGCCAGCTCTGCCTGTTGTTTGGCTGTCAGGCTGGCTAATACAGCTTGCTCAGCAGCGACGCGTTGCTGTTGCGCTGCCAGCAATTCCTGCTCTTGTTGCAGGCGTTGTGCCAGCAACTCAGCCATGAGGCTTTGTGCATCGGCATGGGCAGCCAGTTCCTGGAACAAGGCTTTTTCTGATGCCAGGGTCGCTTCAGTTGCGGCGAGGATGATTTTTTCTGCACGGGCGCGAGCTTCAGCAAACTGTTGCGCCTCAGTTTCACTGGACAAACGGCTTTGCACGTCTTCATGCGCCTCTTGTTCTGCCTGCAATTTGGCTGCTGTGGTGTCCAGCAAGGCCTGATCATCCGCCAGGCGTTGTTGCAAGACAGCGTCAAGTTCAGCAACTTTTTTATTTTTTTCAATGACCAGTTCGTGGGCTTTATGCTGACTGGCAGCATAGGCTTGCGCCTGGATTTGCAATGCCTGCTCCGCTTGCAATTTGGCAGCAGTCAGCTCATTGGCTTCTTGCTCAGCCCTGGCCCTGACTGCTGCAGCCTGTGCATGTTGTTGCTCTGCTTTTGCCCTTGCAGTGGCAGCTTCAGTAGCAATTTTTTCTGCAGCCAGTTTCTCTGTAGCTGCTTTTGCTTCCAGTTCAGCAGCATCTGCTTTTTGTTTTTCCAGCCTGGCTTGTTCTTCCAGTGCCAGTGCAGCCTGTTGTTGAGATTTTGCTTTCCCCTGTTCAAGCTGTGCCAACTGAGTTGCAGCTTTTACCCGGGCTGCAGCGGCGGTTGCTGCTTGCTGCTCAGCCTTGGTTTGTTGATTGTTTTGTTCCAACAGTTTTTTCTCTTCGACTACTTTGCTTTCCATCGCAACACGCAGAGCTTGCTCAGATTGTAGACGGGCCAGATGCTGGTCACGTTGTTCTTGCTCTACTGCTGCCTTGGCTTGCAATTCTGCTGTCAGGCGTTTTTCTGCCTCCAGTTTTTGCTGGACCAGGCTCAAGGCTTTTTGTTCAGACTCTGCACGCAAGCGCAAAGTCTTGCCCAGTTCCTCAGCCTCAACTGCCTTGGTTTGTGCCAGTACTGCAGACTGCTTTTGCAAATCTGCATGTTCCTGCATTTTTTGCAGGCGTACTTGTTCTGCCGCGATCATGGCTTGACGCGCTGCACGGGCTTCAGCCTCTTGCTGTTGGCGTGCGTTGAGGACATCAGTATGCTCGCGGTCAGCATGAGCGCGAGCGATAACTTGCTCAGCAGCTTGCTTTTCTGCTTCCAGTTTTCCTTGTGCAGCTCTTGCCGCTTGCTTTTCTGCTTCCAGGTGCATTTGTTCTGCGCGTGCCATTTCTGTGGCTTGATGGCTGATCAGCAAAGCGACTTTGGCTGCCTTGCATTGAGCATCTTTTTGCAACTCGGTTTGTTCCAGAGTGGTTTTTTCTGCATCCAGCGTAGCTTCCAGCGCCAGTCTTTCTTCGCGTTCAGCTTGTTCCCTGGCGGCTGCAATTGCCTTGGATTCTTCTTCGGCGCACAGCCTGGCTTCAGCTTCTTGCTGGGCGGCTTGTTCGAGTTGCAGTTTTTCTTGCGTTGCCTTCAGCACTTGTTGCACTGCATTGGCACGGCGACGTTCTGCCTGTAGTTTTTCTTCCTGAAGTTCCATCGCTTTCACCTCATCATTAGTGCGTTGCTGTTGGACGCGCAGAAGTTCGCTGGCATCTTGATTTTTCCTGGCAGCGGCTGCGGCCATTTTTTGCTGCAATTCCACCTGCTCCATGGTTTTTTCCAGGCTCAGTTTTTCTGCCACACATTCAGATTCCTGCGCTACACGACGTGCATGTTCCGCCTGTTCATGCATGCGCAAGAGTTCTGCATGGGATAGATCTGCTTTGGCCAAAGCCTCAGCTTCTTCTGTCATTTTGCGTTCGGCTGTCAATTTTTCTTGCAAGGCAGCGGCAGCTTTTTGCTCGGCAGCAGCGCGCATTTTTTCAGCTGCCATCAATTCCTGGGCTTTTTTGGCTTTGTCTGCGGCTGCAAGATTGGCGCGCTTCAATAATTCAGCCTGGAAAGCGCTTGCGCTCAGGGCTTGTTGTTCAGAATCAGCTTTTTCACGGGCATCTTGCACGGCCTGCTTTTCGATTTCTACACGTTCTTTGGCCAGTGTGGCGGCACGGTGTTCTTCGATGACACGTTGACGGGCATTGTCAGCAGCTTCCTGCTCAGCCAGACGGCGTTGACGGGCTTCTTCTGCCAACACAGCTTCAGCACCCTGTCTTGCCCGCGCTTGCATGTCGGCTTGCTGCTCGTTTTCTATGCGCGTCATGGCGGTCGATTGCAGTTCTCGCTCTGCGCGTATGCGTGACTCAGTCACCATGCGGATTTTGTCTTCTGCTTCGCGACGGGCCTGGGCTGTCGCAGCAGCGATTTTTTCTGCCTGTTCGCGCTTGTTGGCGGCAATGCGCAAGTCTTCTTCTGACTGCATGCGCAGTTGTATGGCTTCAGCCGCCTTTCTTTCCGATTCCATCCTGGCTTGGGCAATTGCCTCTTGACCTTGCTCCAGGGCGACGCGTGCCAGTGCATCTTCACGGGCGCGCAGCTCTACCGGGGCACGGTTGATGGCATATTCCAGCGCCATGGCTTCTGCCTGGTCACGTTCTTTGCTGATTTGTAGAGACTCGCTGCGGACTTTGGCCAGCATTTCTGCAGTTTCACGTGCTTCGCGGTCGCGTTTTTCGCGTTCGCGTGCCAGTTCCGTAATACGGGCATCTGCACGGGCGCGTTCTTCTGCCTGCTGGCGTGCAGATTGTGATGCTGCAAAACGTTCTGCAGCCCAGTTACGGGCATTGGCTGTTTGCGTTGCCAGTTTTTCTGCTTCTGCATGGGCTTGTGATGCCAGTTCTGATTCCGCCTTGAACTGGTACTCGGCTTTTTCTATGGCTTGCTGTTCCAGTTTGGCGCGTTGTTCTGATTGTTCACGGGCCCGAGACTCTATCAGTGTGCGTTCTTGCAGATTCCTGGTTTCTTCAGCAGTAGCGGCAATTCTGGCTTCGCTGGCAGCACGCGACTGGCGCTCTGCCATCAATTTTGCCTGGGTACCGGCGACGGCTTCTTGTTCAAGTGCCAGTTTGCGCTGTGCCAGCTCGGCTGCTTCGGCCTCGGCCTGTGCCCTGGTTTCTGCCAGCGCTCTGGCTTGTGACTCTGCTTTCAACCGGGTTTCCGCTGCTACGGTGGCCCTGGCTTCTGCTTCTACCCTGGCAATAGCTTCACGAATACCTTTCACATCGATGCGGGTATTGGACTCAATTGCCTGTTCTGGTGGCAAATAATCGTCCTTGCGATCGCCATGGCGATCCAGGGAGTAGTCTCCCAGAGATAATTTATTTAACAACGCCTGATTGCTGTCCATTCTGCACTCCTGATCTGATAGTCGTTCACCGTCATCGCGGGCCCTGCCATGCCGGAACTTCTTATACTGGATTATCAATCAAGAAAAAATTGACGATGGCTGGAGCAGAAGTGGAAAAACACCTCAATTCCTGATTTATCCGTTTCCCTTAATGCTTGCTGGGACGTAAAATAGCGGTCAACTCAACATTGCCGGAGAATTACCTTGAACGAACTCGTTACCGAAATCAGACACCCGCTGGTGCAACACAAGCTGACACTGATGCGCAGCAAAGACACACCGACGGATAATTTCCGCCGCCTCTTGCGTGAGATCAGCCAGATGCTGGCCTATGAAGTCACCCGAGACCTGCCTATTGAACTGGTGAAGATCGAAACACCAATCACAACGATTGACGCGCCTACCATCAGCGGCAAGAAGCTGTGCGTGATCTCAGTGTTGCGTGCTGGCAATGGCATCCTGGATGGCATGCTGGATTTGCTGCCAAATGCACGCGTAGGCCATATCGGCCTGTACCGTGACCCAGAAACCTTGGAGCCAGTCGAGTATTACTTCAAAGTGCCGGAAGATATCGCTGACCGCCTGGTGATCGTGGTTGATCCTATGCTGGCCACCGGCAATTCAGCCGCTGCAGCAATCACCCGCCTGAAACTGCGTGGCGCCACGACGATCAAGTTCGTGTGCCTGCTGGCTGCCCCGGAAGGCATCAAGGTCATGAATGCGGCCCACCCTGATGTACCTATCGTGACTGCATCTATCGACGACCACCTGAATGAACACGGTTATATCGTGCCAGGCCTGGGCGATGCTGGCGACCGTTTGTTTGGTACCAAGTAATTAATTTTTAGTTTTTGAAGAGTTTCACCGATGACGACCACTGCCCGCTTCGTTCCTGTTTCCAAATTGCCCGAAGTGGGCACCACCATCTTTTCAGTGATGTCTACCCTGGCAATGGAGAAAAAGGCGGTCAATCTTGGTCAGGGATTCCCTGACTTTAGCTGCGACCCTGCTCTGCCTGCCCTGGTAGCACAAGCCATGACGGATAATTACAATCAATATCCGCCCATGCCAGGTATGCCGCAATTGCGCGAGCAGATTGCCGCCAAGATCAAAAACATCTATGGCCATACCTATGATGTGAATACCGAAATCACCGTCACAGCCGGAGCTACCCAGGGTATTTTGACCATCTTGCTGGCCTGTGTGCATGCTGGCGATGAAGTCATCGTCATTGAACCAGCCTATGACAGCTACGTATCCAGCATCAAGCTGGCAGGCGGTGTGCCGGTATTTGTGAGCATGGAATTGGGGGCAGATGGCTATACCATCCCTTGGGGTAAGGTAAAAGCCAGCATCACGGACAAGACCCGCTTGCTGATGCTGAATTCACCGCACAACCCTACCGGATCGGTATTGAGTGTGGATGACATCGCTGCTCTGAGCGATATCGTGCGCGACAACAGGGTCTTGATTGCCTCTGACGAAGTATATGAACACATGGTGTTTGATGGTGGTCGCCATGAATCGCTGTCACGCTACCCTGAACTGGCCGAGCGCAGCTTCATCATTTCAAGCTTTGGCAAGACTTATCATGTGACTGGCTGGAAGGTTGGTTACGTAACGGCACCGGCAGCGCTGATGGCAGAATTCCGCAAAGTCCATCAATACAATGTCTTTACCGTCAATACACCCATGCAGGTAGGGCTTGCTCATTATATGAGCAAGCCTGCTCCATATCTGGCATTACCGGACTTTTATCAAAAGAAACGTGATCTGTTCAGGGCTGGCCTGGCCGACTCTCGCTTGCGCCTGTTGCCATGTGCGGGGACTTATTTCCAGTCCGTTGATTATTCGGGCATTTCCGATATGACAGAGCTGGAATTTGCCCGCTGGCTGACGACGGAAATTGGTGTGGCGGCCATCCCGGTTTCTGCTTTTTATCAGCAAGGCAAGGAATCTGGCATCGTGCGTTTTTGCTTTGCCAAACAGGATGCCACCCTGCAAGACGCTTTGCAACGCCTGCAGAGCATTTAATTCCCTTCAAAAGGCCTGAAAACATTAAGAACGTGTTTGCGATCTGTAGCGAGCGTCAGCGGGAGTAAAGAGCAGCGCAAAAAGCGGAATGTACTCTAGTACATGAGCATTTTGAGCAGCACATGAGCCCCGATCACGCTTGCGCAGTAAGATCGCAAACACGCTCTCAGGTCTTTGCCTTATCTTCCGACATATTCTTCAACAGGGACCACACCATCCCGCCCAATAATAACAAACCAACACCTAATGCCGCCCATAGCCAGGGTTTATGCTCTTTGGTTGGTGTTTTCTCAACGACAGGTTTGATTGCTGCCTGTGGAGCGACATAGTCGACAATTTCCACACTGGCAACATCAGCTTGCACAGGCTTACTAAGGTCCATTTTGGGGATCAGGCTTGTCAGTAACAGTGCTGCGCCTTCTTTATTTTCGACTCCCCATTCCAGTTGATACGGCGATTTGCCTCGTGCCAAAAATACCAGCCTGCGAGGCAAACTGGCGATCTGTATCTCTGGCAAAGTCTTACCCAGCTTGCTGAACTGACTATCAGTTTGCAAGCGCAAAGTCTTATAGCTGGCACCATCCATGAGCATATCAGGCGATTTCACTTCGCCGTTTTGCAGATTTATTTTGTAGACTAGGCTGTCATTCAACCAGACTTGGTGATCTACCACCTGCACTTCAGCATTGCGTTTCTGATTCCTTAAGACATGCAGAGGATATAACGGACTATGTCTGTGATGATACGAGGACACCGGTGCAGTTGTTGTAGTCACCTGTGCCAGTACCGTAATATGTAGCAGGGTGTTAGGCTCGCTCACCAGCAGACGCAGGCTGTCTATAGGCGTGTTATCAGGAATGCTGTAATCGCAGTAATTTGCAGAACAAGCCTTCACCGGTATAGGTTTACTCCATTGCAAAACCGGTGGTGTGTAGACTTCTTGCTGGCTATCGATACTGACACTGTCCAGCCAGGGGGCATCTGCAGGATTTGTCCAGCGCAGGCGTAAATACTGGGCGCTGACATGCTGCAACCTGATGGCGAGATTCTGCAACATGGAACCCTGGTGACGCAATTGCACCAGTTGCTCACCGCCTAGTGATTGCCAGTTTTTCAGGTCATTACTACTTTCCAGCGTGAAGTTAAACATGCCATCTGCCTGCTCGGCGATGCCAAACCTTGCTTGTAATAACTTGCCCTTGATCTTGCTGACATCAATAATCCAGGCAGGCACAGGATTTTGCCTGGTGATTTTGACTTGCGACAAAGCGCTTAGTGAACCATCTGCATTTTGCCGGAAACTGCTGAAGCTGCTACTTTGTATGTCTTTTATAGGAAAAGCACTGACTGTATTACTCCCCAGCTTGGCTGTAGCTACTTCCACATCAGTCCAGGCAAACGACAAGAGATCACCCTCAGCATTGCGCACACGCACATCATGCAGGTCAGGGTGTAGACTGCCGGGGTAAATACTGGTTGGTATATCCAGTTGAAAATACGGGCCCGCTCCTGTACTGGTAATGACCGCATGTTTTAATTGCGGTGTAATCACCTGTGCAGCGACCACATTAGAGACAAGCGCACAAGCAGCCAGCAGTGACAGTTTCATTCTCAGCTTGCTGATACTCATGATGCTTTCCCTTGATCTTCTGGTGCGTCACCATCCTCTGCCAATGTCGCTTGCGGCTCTTTGGGCTTGACAGGCACAGGTGCGAAATAACCAACCACCAGCAACAAGATACCAACACCGATGAAAGAGACAATACGGTATAGGCCGCCACGGTCAGCCAGTTCTATCAGGAACAGTTTCAATACCACGACGCCAAGCAAGGCAGCACCGGCTATCCAGATGCTGCGCGACATACGGCGGTTACCAAACAACATGACAGACACGCCACAAATTGCCCAGGCAATGGAAACCGCAGCCTGACTCAGGCGCGAAGCAAACAGAGCATCCGCATCCCAAGGCACACTGGCAAAATGGTGGCAGCTACGCAAGACCATGCCTGTCAATAAAGCCAGGGCTGTAGCTGCTGCCAATGCTGTGGCAGCATGTTTGGCGTTCGTTTTGAGTGTTGCCATAGGCAAAGCACGCCACCAGTGTAATAAGGACGCCAAGACCAGCCATTGTCCCAATTCCAGGGGGTTAAGCAAAGGCAGATAAGGCAAAGGGCTGGCGTCACCCGCGCTAAAAGCATTAGTCAACCAACACCAGGCCAGCAAATACAGGGCAACGGGTGTACAAGCCTGTTCTATATAAGCTTTACGATAAGAGTTAAGCGGCCATCTGGCAGCCAAAGGTTTAGCACCGATGAACCAGAACACCAGCGCAGGAACTAGCACCCAACCCAGCAATGGCCAGCTTGACCAGGTGTCTGCCAGAGGAGCAAGGCGTGCCAGTCCTTCGCGTGCAGCCAAGAACAGGAAAAACCAGAAACCGGTAATATGCGTCAAACTCAAGAGTCGCGGCCATGTAGCCATCCAGTTTTGCTGCTTTTTCAATATCTGTAAATGCCAGGCAAGTGCCAGCGGCCAGGCCAGCCATCCAAGGTTTGCCGACGGCAAATAAAGACCGTTCGCGCTCGCCATGCCTATCAAACCTGCAAAAACCAATAGCGGCAAAGTAACGATAGTGGCAAAACCCATTTGCGGCCATTTGCGCCAGCTTGCCAGTACTGCCATCAATACTGCACTGGCCAAGCCGATCACGATAGCCACAGTCGAAGAATATGCACGAAGATCTGTACGTACCAGAGTTTCCAGGCTCTCAGAGAACCATGCACTTAACCACCATACCAGACCCCAAACAACAGGCAAGCCCAAAGCAAGTTTGCTATTACACCAGGGATTGAGCCAGACAGATGGTAGTTTGTGCTCTGGCGTGCCTGCATTAGCCGCATTTACAACGTTGCCTAAGCCACTCAAATCCAGCAGCACGGTACGCATTCTGGCCGCTTCGGCACGGATAAAATCTGCACTAAACCATGCTGACACGGCTAACGATAAAGGCACAAAAAAGCCCAGATGCGCAAAAGCTGTACCTTGATACTTACCCGGCTCAGTCAAACACAGACCGGCAGCAATGATTTGCAGAACTGCAGCAAAACCTGCCAAAGCACCATGAGACATACGCAAACCTACCCACAGCAAAAGGCATGAAGTAAATGGCCAGATCAACGAGGCCTGTGTCAGATTGATAGCAAACAACATGGCCAGATGCAACAGCACACTACCGCTGATGATGGCCAACTGGTTCCAGATAGACCAGTCCGGAGGTAAAGCCTGTTCTTGTGCAGCCCGTTTGGTTGCCACCATGGAACGCCCTGCGCTGAACAATATGCTGCCAGCGATGATCAAGGCAGCCAGTCCACCCTTCCAGCCATCCTCCAGCGCTGCATTGCCATTGGCAGCAACATGTAGTGTCAACATGAAGGAAGCCAGTGCGCCTGCCTGCAAGGCAGCAGAGATATACTCAAAAGCCTTCAGCACATAGCGGCGAGCAATGGCCGATACCAACAAGGCCATGACAGCCATGGCCGCAGCAGCAAACTGCGGAACCAGCAACATCCAAGGCAATAAAGTCAGTGAAGCTGTAGCCAGCCATGGCAAGGCCGCATTTGGCATGGTTTCCCAACTTGCAATATTCTCGGGCTTAGCTTTTCTATGCAGATTCCAGACGACAAAGCAGCTTATTGCCAGCAAGACTGGCCCCAGCAAACCGCCCTGCAACAGTGGGCCCGTCGCTTCAGGGTTGATGTAGATACCATGCAAGAGTTTGTACGCTGCCCCCACCATGACAACATAGGCAAAACCGCGTGCATAAGGACGTTGCTGACGTATACCCAGCCAGTACATACCTGCGCCCTCTATGGCCCACGCAGCACCTGTCCATGCACCTTCCAGCCCTAGCGGTATTGCCAGTGTGGCAAAGATGGCTGCAACAATGACATAAGCCTCTGCCAGTAATGCCAGGCCTTGCCTGGCTTTGGAAAATACAAATTTAGCCAGCAGCAGATAAAAGAACCCTACGGCAAGCGCAGAAAAGGCAGCGCCAAAATCGGTATGTTTGACCAGCATGTACTGCATACCAAAGGCCGTGATGGGATTACCAAATACCAGTGCACTATCGACCCTCCCCACCCGCTTCAGGGTAGCCAGGGGGCCCTCTTCAACTTCCGCTTCTTTCAAGGTGCGACGGGCAAACAACAGACCTATCAGGGCAAACAGGACAAAGAAGAAAATCAGGAAAGGCTGAACAATGCCGTACTGGCTATCAGTATAGTTTTGTTCCGCCCAACCCAATGCCAAGGTAAAAGTGCCAACGAAACCAATCAAGTTCAACACACGCCATGCATTGAACCAGGCGACCACAAAGATACCTATGTCCAGAACTGCCATGTAAGTGAACAAACCGAACGGACGGTTTTCACCTGTGGAAATCAAAACAGGAGTGGCAAAACCTTCGATTGCGGCAACGATTGCCAGGACAGGCGCATTTTGTAAGACCGCCAGGATGGCACTCAGAACAGATACCATAAACAGGAAGCCAAAGCCGACCTCGGGAGAAATCAGGGCATGCAATTTCATAGCTGACAACGTGGTCAGGTAAAACACGCCTATCGCCATACCCTGCAATATCAGCGCATAGTCCCTGCGCTTGTTACGCAAGAGCCAGCCCAGGCTCAATAACACAACCCCAGATAAAGCCACACCTGCGTAACGCAATTCCACCGGAACAGTGACCCGCTCGGCAGTGTAGCGCAACAAGAAAGCCAGTCCCAGGAACAAAATCAAGACACCAACTTTGACCAGTGCGTTGCCACCAAAGATGAGTTTGGCCAAAGGTGCTGGCAGACTTTCTCTCAGTGTTTTTGGGGGCGGGGGCGGCGGAGTTTTGATTACTGCCGGTTTCACCGTGGCCGGAGTTGGTGCTCTCGTAGTAGTGCCACCAAAATCTATGTCAGAGATTATTATTGGGGCTGCTGTCGCAGAAGCCGTTTGTTTTGCAGTGTCATTCCCAAATAAAACCAGATCTTCCTGTGGAATAATCTCCAAATCCAGGCCTTCCAGGCTGGTTTTAGGCTGCGTCAGGGGGGGAGTGACATCTGGCTGATCTGCCTGCGTACCAAACTCTATACTTGGAGGTGTGTTTGCCGGGATGTCTGGCGCAACTACGTTCAATATCGCATTGTCGCGCTGTATTGTGGCAAGCGCATTTTCTGGATCAGAAATCGCTTTTTCTGCTGGTGCTGATTCACTTGCAGGCACCAAGACGTCGGCACTGTTAACGACCATGCCACCCGCTTTAAGCTCGGCCATTTCACGTTCCAGCGTTTGCAGACGGTGTTCCAGCTTGTGTATTTTCTGGCGCATTTCCGCCATTCCGTCATCTGGCTTACTTTGCGATGTCTGGGCTGCGGGCGCATCCGCTGCCACATTTGCCTTGTTTGCGCGGGCAATCATGTGGGCTACAAAGCCGCCTACCAGGCTGAAAAAGAACATGGCTGCACCTGAACCAGTCGCTACACCCAGGATAAAGCCTATGATTGCCCCAACAAACCACATATAAATTTCCTTGTTCACAGTATGTCAATGAGACTAACGACAGACTGTAAGGAAATTTCCCAAGACTTGCAATACTTATATCGCAGTCAGCATAGTGGAATAGTTACTAAATTACATGCACAAATCCTTGTGCCGCAGAATGTTAAAACTGATCTGCGATTCAATGAGAGATTGGGACAAGGGCAACTTATCAGGCAAATAGCTGCTGAGGATAAATAAAGCACAACTGAAGTTAACCAGGAATATGTATCTATGGCTTACAGTCGCTTACAAAATCCGCTTCCATTATTATGGCTTAGCCTGCTTTTTGGCCAAATCCCTGTCCAATTCATCAATGCGCAGTTTACGCTGTAAGGCCTTGGCTTCCAGAGAAATCCTTTGCAAGGACACGATGTACTGGCGGCGCTGCTGCTTGACATCATTGAGGCAATCATTGACGAAGAAAATCTGATGACAAGCGCGATCTGCCTGTTCATACCAGCGCTGCAAACGCTGTTGCACCGCACTACTCTCTTTCAAGGCACTATCGGCCTGCTCTGCAGTACTAAGGCTGCCCGCTGCATATTTTTGATCCAGACTGGCAGTCGAACCCGCAATTTGTGCCAGCTCATCACTATCAGGCACAGCCTGGGCAGAAAAGGCAATAGTCATTTGCAAGAGCAATCCCAGGCAAATCGACAATAAAGGTTTCATCAAGCAATACTTTCCGCAATTTGGCGTTGATCAGCATCCATATATTCTTTTGATTGCATTTCTATGATACGGGATACAGTCCGGTGAAATTCATTAGACAAGGTACCATTGGTATAAAGTTCCTCAGGAGGGACTTCTGCCGACATGATTAATTTCACCTTATTGTCGTAAAACACGTCTATCAGCCAGGTAAAGCGACGTGCTTCGGAAGACATGGCGGCGGACATACGTGGAACTGACGATAAAACCACCGTGTGAAAACGGCTGGCAATTTCCAGGTAGTCATTTTGTGAACGCGGCCCACCGCACAATGTGCTGAAGTCAAACCAGATGACGCTGCCAGCACGGCGTAAAGATTTGAGCTTACGTCCCTCAATATCGACATGCGGGTCTTCATCACTGGTTTCTGCAACGCGCGCAAAACTATCGCGCAATGCCTTGTCCGTGGCAGCGTTGAGCGGCGTCATATATGCCTGCACCTGTTCCAGTGCGCGTTTGCGATAGTCATTACCAGAATCCACATTCAGGATATCGAGCTTTTCTTTCAACAAGGCGATAGTTGGCAGCATGCGGTCACGGTGCAAACCATCAGGATAGAGGGTATCAGGCTGATAATTGGAGGTCATGACGAAGGACACCCCATTTTCAAACAGGGCATTGAGCAAGTTATACAGCAACATCGCATCTGCCACGTCAGAGACGTGAAATTCATCGAAACAAATTAGCCGATATTTTTTGGCGACTCTGCGCGCCACTTCGTCCAGTGGATCTGCCATTCCCTTGAGTTCATCCAGTTGCCTGTGCACGGCACGCATGAATTCGTGGAAATGCAGGCGGGCCTTCCTGACGACTGGCACGACGGAAAAAAAACTGTCCATCAAAAAAGATTTGCCACGCCCGACGCCACCCCACATATAAACGCCACGCGGCACTTCTGGACGGGTAATCAGACGGGTGAATTTATTTGCGCGCTTACTTTTATACTCCACCCATTCTTCATAGGCAGTCTGCAAACGATCAACTGCACGCTTTTGTGCTTCATCGGCCTGAAAACCGCGTTGACTCAGGGCATCCTGATAATACTCTATGACATTCATGGGCAAGGGATACTATCTTTGCTGGCTTGCCTATGCATGGCAAGCGGTTAAAAAGCGACGCACTCAACCTCAATCAAACTAAGGACAGGGTGCGCTGCCATGTGGGCGCAACATTACGCCCCTCTTTCAAAAAACTGTTCAAGCAGATGCTCAAACAGTCGGCCTGAATCAGAAATTCAGGGAGCGCTTGTCTACTGCCAATGCTGCTTCTTTCGTTGCTTCAGACAGTGATGGGTGTGCATGGCAAATACGGGCGATATCTTCTGCCGATGCCTTGAATTCCATAGCAACTACTGCTTCGGAAATCAATTCAGATGCCATAGGTCCAACGATGTGTACGCCCAGGATTTCATCTGTCGTTGCATCTGCCAGGAACTTGACCATACCTGAAGTATCACCCAGGGCACGGGCACGGCCATTCGCCATGAATGGGAAAGTACCGGCTTTGTAAGCCACGCCGTCAGCCTTCAATTGCTGCTCAGTACGGCCTACCCAAGCGATTTCTGGAGAAGTGTAAATCACCCAGGGGATGGTATTGAAGTTCACATGACCATGCTGGCCAGCAATACGCTCAGCAACAGCAACACCCTCTTCTTCTGCCTTGTGCGCCAGCATAGGACCGCGTACCACGTCGCCCACAGCCCATACATTCGCCAGATTGGTTTTGCAATCACCATCAACCGCGATGAAACCACGTTCATCGAGTTGCAGGCCAACAGCTTCTGCATTCAAACCATTGGTGTTAGGTGTACGGCCAATGGAAATGATGAGTTTGTCAAACACTGCCTTGTGCTCAGCGCCCTTGTCGTCAGTGTAGTTGACGGTCACATCTTTGCCGCCATTGACGATTTCGCCTATCTTGACGCCCAGGTTGATAGACAGGCCTTGTTTGACAAACAGCTTGTGCGCTTCTTTGGCGATTTGCTCATCAACAGCACCGAGGAAAGTTGGCAATGCTTCCAGCACTGTCACTTCAGCACCCAGACGGCGCCAGACGCTACCCATTTCCAGGCCAATGACACCGGCACCGATGACGCCGAGTTTTTTCGGTACTTCAGCGATCTTCAATGCGCCGTCATTAGACAGGATAGTTGTTTCATCAAATGCTGCGCCAGGCAATGCACGTGCATTCGAGCCAGTCGCCACGATGATGTGCTTGCCAGTGATGGTTTCTTCTGTCTTGCCAGCAACCTTGATTTCGTAACCAGCGGCATCGCCTTTAACAAACGAACCATGGCCGTGGAAGAAAGTCACTTTATTCTTTTTGAACAGGAATAAGATACCGTCATTGTTTTGCTTGACGATAGTATTCTTGCGGCCCAGCATTTTGGCAACGTCCAGGCCCAAGCCTTGTACATTGATACCGTGGTCAGCGAAAGCATGACCAGCGTGTTCATAATGCTCGGAAGACTGCAACAGTGCTTTGGATGGAATGCAACCTACATTGGTGCAAGTACCACCTGGAGCCGGGCCACCTTTTTCATTGGTCCATGCATCGATACAGGCAGTAGAAAATCCCAGTTGGGCAGCGCGGATTGCGGCGATATAGCCACCAGGGCCACCACCGATAACGACGACGTCAAATTGTTTGCTCATGAAAATATCCTGATTTTGTGTAGATGATTTAGCCGTGAAACTCAGCTTGTGCTTGATAGTTTCAGCTTTCTTCAGGGACGAATATCCAGGCCAACAGATAAGCCACGACGCCCGCACCAAAGTAAAGACTGAAGAAGACAAACATCAAACGCCAGATCCAGGAATCCAGGCCGGTAAATTGCGCCAAACCGCCACAGATGCCACCCAGCCACTGGTCTTTTTTTGACCGGCGGAATTGATTCAGATGATTAAAACCCTGGCTCTGCTGTTGACCGGATGTGGAAGTGTCGCCAGTTGCCAACAATCTGGCTTTGGCTTGTGCAAATTCTGCATCAGACAGGGCTCCCGCCTGATGCAGTTCATGCAGACGTTTGATTTCGTCAGCGATATTCACGGAATGATTCTCGCTTTGCGCTCAGAACCTGAATTACAGATCAAGCAACAGACGGGCTGGATCTTCCAGCGCATCTTTCATTGCCACCAGACCCAGAACTGCTTCACGACCGTCAATGATACGATGGTCATAAGACATCGCCAGGTAATTCATAGGGCGAATCACGATCTGACCGTTTTCAACTACCGCACGGTCCTTGGTCGCATGCACGCCCAAAATTGCGGATTGTGGCGGGTTGATGATAGGTGTGGACAACATGGAACCGAAAGTACCGCCATTCGAGATGGAGAAAGTACCACCAGACAAATCGTCCAAAGTCAGTTTGCCGTCTTTTGCCTTGGCACCAAATTCGCCGATTTTCTTCTCGATTTCAGCAATCGTCATTTGATCCGCATTGCGCAGGATAGGCACTACTAGGCCGCGTGGGGAACCAACAGCGATACCGATGTCGAAATAACCGTGGTAGACGATGTCGTTACCATCAACAGAGGCGTTGATGATAGGGTATTTTTTCAATGCAGCAACCGCAGCTTTAACGAAGAAGGACATGAAACCCAGTTTCACGCCATGCTCTTTTTCAAACTTGTCTTTGTACTTATTGCGCAAGTCCATGACTGGAGCCATGTTGACTTCGTTAAAAGTCGTCAGAATCGCGTTGGTCGATTGTGATTGCACCAGACGTTCAGCGATACGTGCACGCAAACGGCTCATCGGTACGCGTTCTTCAGGACGGTCACCCAGGCTGGCGATCGTTGGAGCGGCGACTTGTTGCAGAGCTGGTTTGCCAGCTGCAGGAGCAGCCAGAGGCGCAACTACTGGTGCTGCAGCCGGTTTGGCGGCTACGGCTGCCAGTGCATCACCTTTGGTAACACGGCCATCTTTGCCGGAACCGTCAACTTGAGCTGCAGTCAGATTGTTTTCTGACAGAATTTTTGCTGCCGCTGGCATTGCTACGCCGGCAGAAGATTTTGCGTCAGCAGCAGGTGCCGCAGCGGCGGCGGCAGTTACTGGAACAGCAGATACTTCCATAGGGCTTACTTTTGCGGATGCATCAGTATCGATAATCGCGATGATTTCGCCAGCAACGACCGTACTGCCATCGCCCTTGATGATTTGTGTGATCACGCCAGCGTCAGGTGCTGGCAGTTCCAGCACGACTTTGTCGGTTTCCACGTCGATCATGTTTTCGTCGCGGCCAATTGCTTCGCCAACTTTTTTATGCCAGGACAACAGGGTTGCTTCTGCGACAGACTCAGATAACTGAGGAACTTTTACTTCGATAATTGCCATTTTTTACTCTCCGATTCGGGTAGCCAGATGCGACATCAGCTTCTGATGTCGCATCGCGTCATTATTTGGTCAGGACAAAGCCTTTGAGTTTGGAAAATGCCGTTTCCAGCAATGCTTTTTGTTGTGCATAGTGCTTGTCATAGTAACCGACAGCTGGCGATGCACTGGCTGGACGACCTGCATATGCAAGTTTTTGACCGTCTTCCAGACTTTCAAAAATATTGTGCTGGATCTGGAACCATGGTCCCTGATTTTGCGGCTCGTCTTGTGCCCAGACCAATTCCGCCATATTCGGGAATTTTTTCAGTTCAGCGACAAAACTCTTATGCGGGAAAGGATACAGTTGTTCAACACGGACAATTGCCGTATCAGACTGACCGCGCTCTTTACGGGCATTGACCAGGTCGTAATACACTTTGCCTGAGCAAGCGACAACACGCTTGACCTTCTTCGCATCAATCTTCTCATCAACTTCACCGATGACGGTCTGGAAGCTACCTTTAGCCAGGTCGGACAAAGGTGAACCTGCATCCTTGTTACGCAACAAGGACTTCGGTGTCATGATGACCAAAGGCTTGCGGAACATGCGTATCATCTGGCGACGCAACAGATGGAAAATCTGGGACGCTGAAGTAGGCTGAACCACTTGCATATTATTGTCAGCACACAGTTGCAAGAAGCGTTCTGGGCGAGCAGATGAATGCTCAGGACCCTGACCTTCATAACCATGCGGCAGCATCATGACCAGACCGGAGGCACGACCCCACTTCACTTCACCAGAACTGATGAACTGATCGATAACGACCTGGGCACCATTGGCGAAATCGCCGAATTGCGCTTCCCAGATAGTCAGTGTATTTGGCTCTGCTGTGGAGTAACCATATTCAAAGCCCAATACCGCTTCTTCAGACAAAACGGAATCGATGACAGTGAATGGTGCCTGCTTGTCAGAAATATTTTGCAGAGGGATATACGTACCAGCATCCCAGCGTTCACGGTTTTGATCATGCAAAACAGCGTGGCGGTGAACGAAAGTACCGCGACCTGCATCCTGACCTGTCAAACGAATAGCATAACCGGAAGAAACCAGGGATGCGTACGCCAGATGTTCGCCCATGCCCCAGTCCAGGTTCATATCGCCACGACCCATGGCTGCACGGTCACCCAGGACTTTTTCTACCAGGCTATGTGGTTTGAAGCCTTCTGGTACAGTCGTAATACGCTCTGCCAAACGCTTCAATTCAGTGGATGGCACTGCAGTGTCAGCAGCATCTGTCCATTTACGGTTGAGGAAAGGAATCCAGTCAACAGCGTATTTGTTTTTGAAGTTGGAGATCACCGGATCATGGGTATGCTTGCCAGCATCCATGGCATCACGGTAAGCCTTGATCATTTGATCGCCACCATCCGCAGGGATAGTGCCTTGCGCAGCCAGCTTGTCAGCATACATACGGCGTGTGCCTGGGTGCTGAGCAATTTTCTTGTACATCAAAGGCTGAGTCAGTGCAGGCGTATCTTGCTCGTTGTGACCAAGTTTGCGGTAGCAGATGATGTCAACAACGACATCTTTCTTGAACTCCATACGGTAATCCAGAGCGATCTGAGTCGCCAGGACAACTGCCTCAGGATCATCTGCATTCACGTGCAATACCGGTGCTTCGATCATTTTGACTACGTCGGAGCAATACAGGGTAGAACGTGAATCGCGTGGATCAGAAGTTGTGAAGCCGATCTGATTATTGATGACAATATGCACAGTGCCACCAGTACCGTAGCCGCGTGTTTGCGCCAGGTTCAGGGTTTCCATGACCACGCCCTGCCCTGCAAACGCGGCATCGCCGTGTACCAGGATAGGCAAGACTTGTGAACCATCTTTGTCGCCGCGACGATCCATACGCGCTTTGACAGAACCTTCAACCACTGGATTAACGATTTCCAGATGGGAAGGATTGAACGCCAGAGACAAGTGAACCGGACCGCCTGGGGTAGAAATATCAGACGAGAAACCTTGATGATATTTAACGTCGCCAGCTGGCAAGTCGTCACCATGTTTGCCTTCAAATTCAGCAAACAGGTCCTGAGGCATTTTACCCAGGGTATTGACCAATACGTTCAGGCGACCGCGGTGGGCCATACCGATAACGATTTCTTCTACACCGCGCTCACCGGCGCGCTGAATGGTTTCATCCATGGAAGCGATAAAGCTTTCGCCGCCTTCCAGGGAGAAACGCTTCTGACCCACATATTTAGTATGCAGGTAGCGCTCCAGACCTTCAGCCGCAGTCAGGCGGTCAAGGATATGTTTTTTCTTTTCAGGAGAGAAAGATGGTGTGGAGCGTATCGCTTCCAGCTTTTGCTGCAACCAGCGCTTTTCTGTAGGATCACTGATGTACATGAACTCAGCACCGATGGAACGGCAGTAAGTATCACGCAAGGCATTCAAAAGGTCGCGCAATGATGCAGTTTCTGGCCCGAAATAGGTATTGCTGATATTGAACTGTATGTCCATATCGGCATCGGTAAAGCCATAGAAACTTGGTTCCAGTTCTGGAATACTTGGACGCTCCTGGCGTTGCAGCGGGTCCAGATTGGCCCAGTGGCTACCAAGGAAACGATAAGCAGCGATCAGTTGCTGGGCAGCGACGCGTTTGCGCCCCATTTCAGCGTCAGCAGTCGCATTGACTGTGCGTATCGGGCCTTGTTTGGCACGTTCAGCAAATGATGCAATAACAGGTGCGTGGGCAACGTCTGGCTTGGCAGAACCGTCGACAGCAGGCACGTTTTGCATGGCGTCGAAATACGCGCGCCAATTATCTGGAACAGAACCGGGATTATTCAGGTACGCCTCATACAGTTCTTCTACGTACGGCGCATTGCCGCCGAACAAGTACGAGTTAGCGTTATATTGTTGCATCATCTTGCTCACCTTTCTTCGCGTTTCGCGAGATTAGCGGGTTAATCTAACCTTCCGCGACACGGCCTGACCGGTTAGCGGATTGCACATCAAGTTGTGGGGAAGGGCTTAGTTCAAACTATCCTCGAGATCAAATCAAAAAACATGTTATTTAGATATGATTTTTGATTGGATCACGAAAGTTATATGTAAAAATCACTTTCGTGGCGAAGCATAGCATAATTACTGAAGAAAAAAAAAGCGAGTCACAAAGACTCGCTTTTTACAACAGCATTAATAGTCAAATAAATAACTCTTAATAAAGCTGGAATTAACGCTTATCGATAGCTGGCACATCACGCTTAGGCGCACCAACAAACAACTGACGTGGACGGCCGATTTTTTGCTCTGGATCAGAAATCATTTCTTTCCATTGAGCGATCCAGCCTACTGTACGTGCCAGGGCGAAAATACCAGTGAACAAGGCAGTTGGGATACCCAGCGCACGTTGTACGATACCAGAGTAGAAATCGACGTTAGGATAGAGCTTGCGGCTGACGAAGTATTCGTCTTCCAGCGCGATTTTTTCCAGAGCCATGGCCAGCTTGAACAGTGGATCATCTTGCAGACCCAGTTCTTGCAACACTTCGTAGCAGGTTTCACGCATCAGCTTGGCGCGTGGGTCATAGTTCTTATAAACACGGTGACCAAAGCCCATCAGCTTGACGCCAGAGTTCTTGTCTTTGACTTGAGCGATGAACTCAGGGATATTGTCGACGCTGCCGATTTCTTCCAGCATGCTCAATGCTGCTTCATTCGCACCGCCGTGAGCAGGACCCCACAGGCAAGCGATACCAGCAGCGATACAGGCGAATGGATTTGCTCCAGAGGAACCTGCCAGACGCACAGTAGATGTAGAAGCATTTTGCTCGTGATCTGCGTGCAGGATCAGGATACGATCCAGGGCGCGCACCAGGACTTCATTGGTTTTGTATGGCTCACATGGCGTAGAGAACATCATGTGCATGAAGTTCGCGCTGTAAGACAAGTCATTGCGTGGATACACGAAAGGCTGGCCGATAGAATATTTGTATGCCATCGCTACCAGGGTAGGCATCTTGGCGATCAGGCGAATAGCTGACACTTCGCGATGATGTGGATCATTGATATCCAGAGAGTCATGGTAAAAAGATGCCAGTGCACCAACCGTACCTACCAATACAGACATAGGATGCGCATCACGACGGAAGCCACGGAAGAAGAATTGCATCTGCTCGTGCACCATGGTGTGATTGGTGACAGTCGCTACAAATTCTTTCTTTTGATCTGCCGTTGGCAATTCGCCATTCAACAACAGATAGCAGGTTTCCAGGAAATCGCCGCCATTGACAGCCAGTTGCTCGATAGGGTAACCGCGATACAGCAGTTCGCCTTTATCGCCATCGATATAAGTGATGGAAGAATTACAGGCTGCCGTGGACATGAAGCCTGGATCATAGGTAAACATGCCGGTAGAACCGTACAATTTACGGATGTCGATAACATCAGGACCAATCGAGCCCTTGTAAATCGGCATCTCCAAGGCTGGCGAGCCATCGGAGAATGATAGCGTGGCTTTTGTTTCAGAATTTGTCATGGCTCTTCCTTCAGATAAGAGGTGAGTCGTTAATCAAAAAAACACAAAAAATCAAATTGACTTACGCCACTTGCAGGCGCAGCAATAAAGCATGAACATGAGGCAGATCGACTTCGGCTTCCGGTTTGGTCTTGGCCATCAGCAGATCCATTAATGTATTGTCCGGCAATTCCATCAGGCGGCTGAAGGCATCCACTTCCTCATCTGTCAGGGATTCTTCATTGGCATCCAGAAAACGTGTCAAGATCAGATCATTTTCCAGCAAACCGCGCCTTGCCCGCCACCGCAGGCGAGCCCGCTTTACCGGGTCGCTTTGATGGGATATAGCTTGTGACTCAGACATAATTAATTCTCTTCCATACTGACTATTTCATGCGGCTCTCAGCTTGCCTGGAAAACCGCATGAAATAGTAGCGATAGTAGCGATGCCATGAGACATCGCTACGATGCAACTTAAACTACGAACTTAGACTGCGCGACGGACCATCAGTTCTTTAATCTTACCGATAGCACGGGTAGGATTTAAGCCCTTAGGACAGACATCCACACAATTCATAATAGTATGGCAACGGAACAGACGGTACGGATCTTCCAGGTTATCAAGACGCTCGCCAGTTGCCTGATCACGTGAATCAGCAATGAAGCGATAAGCTTGCAACAAACCTGCCGGGCCGACGAATTTATCAGGATTCCACCAGAAAGATGGGCATGAAGTCGAGCAGCATGCACACAGGATACACTCATACAAACCATCGAGCTCTTCACGCTCAGCAGGAGACTGCAGGCGTTCTTTTTCCGGAGGAATGGAGTCATTCATCAGGTAAGGTTTGATGGAATTGTATTGCTTGAAGAATTGCGTCATATCCACGATCAGGTCACGGATAACTGGCAAACCAGGCAAGGGACGCAAGACTATAGGCTCGCTCAATTCATTCAGATTGGTGGTACATGCCAGACCATTCTTGCCGTTGATGTTCATCGCATCAGAACCACACACGCCTTCACGGCATGAGCGACGCAGCGCCAAAGAATCATCCACGTCAGATTTGATACGTTGCAATGCATCCAGCAACATCTTGTCAGTGTCTTGCAGCTCAACGGTCAAGTCTTGCATGTAAGGCTTGGCATCCTTGTCCGGATCGTAGCGGTAGATTTTAAATTTTAATGTACGTGCCATATCGGTATCTCTTTAGAATGTACGTGGTTTCGGCTTGAAGGGTTCTACGGTCAGTGGCTTGGTCACGACCGGCTTGTAGTCGAGGCGATTGCCTTCGGAATACCACAAGGTATGCTTCATCCAGTTAACGTCGTCGCGCTCTTCATAATCACGGTGTGCATGTGCACCACGGGATTCTTTACGGGCGGCGGCAGATGTAATCGTTGCCTTGGCTGTTTCTATCAGGTTATCCAGCTCCAGCGCTTCTACACGTGCCGTATTGAAGACCTTGGATTTATCCTTGAATGAAACATGCTTGCGACGCTCATCCAGCTCCATAATTTTCTTGTAGCCAGTTTGCAGCAATTCATCAGTACGGAACACGCCACAATATTGCTGCATGCTGGCACGGATATCATTGGCAACATCTTGCACGCGTTCAGAACCAGTACTGGTTTCCAGCTTGGCCAGACGTGACAGCGCCAGATCAGCTGCATCAGCAGGCAAATCCTTGTTGCTACGTTCTTTGAGCTTGCTGGCAACAACGTGATTACCAGCTGCGCGGCCAAAAACCAGCAAATCAAGCAGAGAGTTAGTACCCAGACGATTAGCACCGTGTACGGATACACAGGCGCACTCACCGATTGCATACAGACCATTGACGATTTCACTACCGCCATTTTTTGGCGCAACAACCTGGCCATGAATATTGGTAGGAATACCACCCATTTGATAGTGAATCGTAGGAACAACAGGAATTGGTTCCTTGGTTGCATCCACGTTGGCAAATTTGTGGGCGATTTCGAGAATCGACGGCAAACGTTTTTGTATGGTGTCAGCACCAATATGACGCAGATCCAGCATGACGTGATCTTTATTAGGACCACAACCACGACCTTCTTTGATTTCCTGATCCATGGAACGGGAAACGAAATCACGTGGCGCCAAATCTTTGTAGGTAGGAGCATAGCGCTCCATGAAGCGTTCACCCTGACTATTAATCAGAATACCACCCTCACCGCGCACACCTTCAGTAATGAGAACACCCGCACCGGCAACACCAGTAGGATGGAATTGCCAGAACTCCATATCTTCGAGTGGCAGGCCGGCACGTGCCGCCATACCCATACCGTCACCGGTATTGATAAAGGCATTAGTAGAAGCAGCCCAGATACGACCAGCACCGCCGGTGGCAAATATCGTGGTTTTGGCTTCCAGCATCATGACTTCGCCAGTTTCCATTTCCAGCGCAACCACACCCAGCACATCACCGTCCGCATCGCGAATCAAGTCGATTGCCATCCACTCAACAAAGAAATGGGTGCGGGCGCGCACATTGCGTTGATACAGGGTATGCAGCAGAGCATGGCCAGTACGATCAGCCGCAGCACAAGCACGCTGAACAGCTTTCTCACCAAAATTAGCTGTATGGCCACCAAATGGACGCTGGTAAATTGTACCGTCAGCATTGCGGTCAAACGGCATGCCAAAATGCTCAAGTTCGTAGACGACTTTTGGTGCTTCACGGCACATAAATTCGATTGCATCCTGGTCACCCAGGTAATCAGAACCCTTGACCGTGTCAAACATGTGCCAGTACCAGTTATCTTCCGACATATTACCCAGGGAAGCACCGATACCGCCTTGCGCAGCAACCGTATGCGAACGTGTAGGAAATACTTTCGACAGTACAGCGACATTCAGGCCAGCCTCAGCCAATTGCAGCGAAGCACGCATGCCGGAACCGCCAGCACCAATGATGACCGCGTCAAAACGGCGGCTAGGGATTGTGGATTTAATTGCAGCCACTTTTATACTCTCCACAAAATCTGTGCAGCATAGCCAGCACAAGCAATCAACCACAGAATTGTGGCAACTTGAAATACCAGACGCAGAAATACATTGTGCGTCACATAATCCATCCAGATATCGCGCATACCAACCCAGGCGTGATACAACAGGCAGATGACGACAGAGAAAGTCGCCAGCTTGAACCATTGCATCGCAAATATGCCAGCCCAGGCAGCCTGATTGAAGTTTTTACCTGTCAAAAACAGACCCAGCAAAATAACCGTGTACAGCGCCATGACAATGGCAGTGACACGTTGCGCCAGCCAGTCACGCAAACCGTAACTTGCTCCCACGACCAGACGCTTTGGTCCAATATTATTATTTGCCATTTTTAGAATACTCCGAACAGTTTCAAGGCTATCAATGCTGCCAGCACAAGACTGATCGCCAATACACTCACTGCTGACTGACGCGCACTATCCTTGTCCAGGCCATAGTGCAAATCCATGAACAGGTGACGAATACCAGCACAGAAGTGGTGCAGATAAGCCCATGACAAAGCCAGAATAACCAGCTTAACGAAAACGCCAGATGTTAATGCCTGCAATTCGACGAATGTTGCCTCCGATGTCAAACTCTTATCAAGCAGATAAAGAATGAATGGCAACAACAGGAACATCAGCATTCCACTTGCCCGGTGCAAGATGGAAACGAAGCCTGCTAGCGGCAACCGGTACCCGGTCGCATCTATCAAGCGCATGACACCAAAGCGTGGCTTGGCTCTTACTACTTCAGACATAAATAATCTCCCCATTAACTAGTCTGTACATAAACCTTGCAATTTTCGCTCATTTTGGTGCATTGCACCAACAAAAATCGGTGCAATTTACAAAATATCGCTATCTTAAACCTAAAGCTCCACAGGTGCAGAGCACGCAAACACACGTCACAAGGTAAGGACACGCCAAAAAACCACAGCGATCACAACTGCCGCCGGATTATTGATTTAGCTTAATTCGTTCCTGTAATGGTGATTCACAGTCAGATACAAACCGCGCCGCAACTCTACCGGCTTGTCGCCATAAGTAAAAGAAACACGCTCTACGTTGAGCAAAGGCACCCCCACATCCACACTCAGCAAACCTGCAACCGCCTCATCAGCGCACACCGCACGAATTTGCTCTGACGCACGTATCATGTGTGTACCAAATTCGCTTTCAAACAGACCATACATCGGCCCCTTATACTCATTCAAACGTTCGGCGGTCAAGCCTTTGAATATGGAACCAGGCAACCACAAATCATCCAGAATGGTTGGCACCCCAGAAAAAGACTGAACACGGCGAATAAAGACGACCGAGTCGCCAGACTTAATATCCAGCAAACGCGCCACCTCGGCGGGAGCGCGCATACGCTTGACTTCAATGATGCGATTCTCGGGATAATGCGGCACACCCTCATCAGGCGCCAGCCGCAAAAAACGAAATTGCGAGCGTGCCTCATGGTGAGTTGCGACAAAAGTCCCCTTCCCTTGCCTGCGCACAACCAGGTTTTCTGCCGACAACTCATCGATCGCCTTGCGCACCGTGCCTTGACTAACCTTAAAACGGCTGGCCAACTCCATTTCACTGGGGATCAACTCACCCGGCTTCCACTCGCCAGATTGCAAGCTCTGGGTAATCAGGGCTTTGATCTGTTGATATAATGGGCTGAACGTGGGTGAGGCACTCAAAGACGAAGCACCAACACTGGCACCTGGCGCAGTCGAGGCAATAGTCAGATTATTTGCGGTTGGTATGATAGCGTTCATAGACTGCAATTTCACCACAAAACCACCCGCCACGTCCAGAACAAACTACTAAGTAATATGTCTTATATAAGACATAAGATATTGATTGACACTTAGCGCCACACGACCTACACTCCCGTACAAATAGTTGGAGCAAGCACTCAACCAGCACCAACTAGCTATCTGTCACAAAGCTGTCATACCAAGCAATATAGTTCGAACGTTTTCAATGTAAAGGACGAAAACGTGTTTGCAGCGGATTTTGGCTGACTGACAGCGCTTTCAACGGTATCATTAAGTGTTTTACATAGCGTCGGCTTATCAGTCGCTGCAATTGTTTGAACATCGTTTTCACACCACTTCGGAGATGCATCATGGCGAAATCCCCTATGCGCGTAGCTGTCACCGGCGCCGCAGGCCAAATTGGCTATTCCCTTCTGTTCCGTATCGCCAATGGCGACATGCTGGGCAAAGACCAGCCAGTGATTCTGCAATTATTGGAAATTCCTGACGAAAAAGCCCAGAAAGCGCTGAAAGGCGTAATGATGGAAATCGACGACTGCGCATTCCCACTGTTGGCTGGCATGACAGCTCACAGCGATCCAATGACAGCGTTCAAAGATATCGACGTCGCCCTGCTGGTTGGCGCACGTCCACGCGGCCCAGGCATGGAACGCAAAGATCTGTTGGAAGCCAATGCACAGATTTTCACTGTACAAGGCAAGGCACTGGATGCAGTAGCATCCCGCAATGTTAAAGTCCTGGTAGTTGGCAACCCAGCCAATACCAATGCTTACATCGCCATGAAATCGGCACCATCCCTGCCAGCGAAAAATTTTACAGCAATGCTGCGCCTGGATCACAACCGCGCCTTGTCCCAAGTGGCAGCCAAAGTTGGCAAGCCAGTTGCTGCAGTTGAAAAATTGTGCGTCTGGGGCAATCACTCCCCAACTATGTACGCTGACTATCGCTTCGCGACAGTTGACGGCGCCTCCGTCAAAGACCTGATCAATGATCAAGTCTGGAACAAGGATGTATTCCTGCCTACAGTGGGCAAACGCGGCGCAGCAATTATCGAGGCGCGCGGCCTGTCTTCTGCTGCTTCTGCAGCAAATGCAGCAATCGACCACGTACGTGACTGGTTGCTGGGCACAAATGGTAAATGGACTACCATGGGCATTCCTTCTGATGGCTCTTATGGCATCCCTGAAGGCACCGTGTTCGGCTTCCCTGTAACAACAGAAAACGGCGAATACAAAATCGTTGAAGGTCTGGAAATTGATGAGTTCTCCCGTGAGCGCATCAACGTCACTCTCAAAGAATTGCAAGAAGAGCGTGATGGCGTCAAACACCTGGTAGGTTAATCAGGCAAGAGGGCAGATTCCGGCACTTGCTGGAATCTGCCTTGGTTCACGATGATATTTTAAGTAATGCACCCATCTACAGTACTTTTTCAGGATCAAATGGAACCGGTTATATTGCCGGTCTGCGACCATTACGCAGGATCTGAAAAATTGATGCGCAAATCGATTGCGCTACAACAGGAACTAGGTGGAGCTTTTGACATCACTCTCGATTGCGAAGACGGCGCGGCCGCTGGCAACGAGATCAACCATGCAAAGCTGGTCGCCACACTGATCGCTGGCAATGAAAATCATTATCAGCGCCTGGGCGTGCGAGTACATGATGTACACCATCCAGCATTTGAACAAGACCTGGAAATCATACTGCCAACATGCGCAGATCAGCTGGCTTATCTGGTTTTACCAAAAATAAATAATACTGCCGAATTGCAAGTTGCACTGCAGCGTATCAATCATTTTGGCAAAAAATCCAACGGACAGTTAATTCCGGTTCATATCTTGATAGAAACCCACGGTGCGCTGGCAGAAGTACAGCAAATTGCCGCCCTGCCCCAGATAGAATGCTTGTCGTTTGGTTTGATGGATTTTGTATCTTCCCATGTTGGCGCCATACCTGCCGCAGCCATGCGCTCTCCCGGTCAATTTACTCACCCACTGGTTTTACGCGCCAAACTAGAAATCGCCGCGGCCTGCCATCGTTACGGCAAAGTTGCCTCGCACAATGTGACAACAGAAATCAGAGACGTCAGTGTCGTGACAAATGATGCCCGCCGCGCTGCCAGCGAATGTGGCTACACACGCATGTGGAGCATACATCCAGACCAGATACGGCCTGTCATCCAGGCATTTTCACCCAGTGAAAACGACATCCAGGATGCCATCAACATCCTGACCCAGGCAAAAAAACAGGCCTGGGGACCGATACAATGGCAAGGGCAACTACATGACAGAGCCAGTTACCGCTATTATTGGACAATTTTAAGACGTGCCCAGTCAGGGACATTTGTTTTACCAGCAGCCGCACAAGAGTTACTCTAGGAGACACCATGAAATTACTTTCTTTTATCAGCCTCGCATTTGCCGCATGCACCATCCTCGCAGCCAATGTTAATGCAGTGGAAGCCCCCCACAGCAAAACCAAATCTACCGCAAAGGCGGCAAAACCTGCCGCAGCGCAGGCGAACAAAGAAGACAATGAACCGGAACCGGACGTAGCTTTGCACAGTAATTTCGACTACAAATGCGAACTCGGCAATTCCCTGACCATGTACACCAATCCAGACGATGCTGACCATGTTGCCATGCGCTGGAAAAAACGCTTGTACCGTCTGACCAAAGTCGATACCACAACAGGTGCCGTACGCTTTGAAAATCGCAAGGCTGGCTTGATCTGGATAGGCATTCCGGCGAAGGGCTTACTGCTGGATTCACATAAAGGCCAGCAATTGGCCAATGAATGCAAGACGGAAGCGGCATCTCTGGCAGAAGTGGATAGCAAGGACAGTAGTACGGCGCAAGCCAAATAAGTTTTAATTTTAAAGCAAGCGATACTGGATTTCACTATAGCCACAATGCCAAACTGGCATTGTGAGTGTACCCCTTAGTTTGATTTAACTATTTTTGATCGTTGATTTTTGTAAATAAGAGGAAGAGCCATGAGCCAAAATGCGTACAAAGATGCATTCAAAACCCTGAAAGATTTTAAAATTTCAGACACCAAGAAAGGCAAGTTCTTTTCCCTGCCTGCCCTGGAAAAAAATCTCGGCGTAAAAATTTCACGCCTGCCAGTCTCCATCCGCATCGTTCTCGAATCGGTACTGCGTAACTGCGACGGCAAAAAAGTTACTGAAGAACACGTCAAACAATTGGCTAACTGGAGTGCAACTGCTGCCCGCACAGACGAAATTCCTTTCGTCGTATCCCGCGTTGTCCTGCAAGATTTTACCGGCGTACCTTTGCTGGCTGATCTGGCTGCGATGCGTAACGTCGCCGCCAAACAAGGCAAAAACCCAAAAAATATCGAACCGCTGGTTCCAGTTGACTTGGTAGTCGATCACTCTGTACAGATCGATCATTTCCGCGAAAAGAAAGCGCTGGACCTGAACATGAAACTGGAATTCCAACGCAATAACGAGCGTTACCAGTTCATGAAATGGGGCATGCAGGCATTTGATACGTTTGGCGTGGTTCCTCCAGGCTTTGGTATCGTTCACCAGGTTAATCTGGAATACCTGGCACGTGGTGTCCACAAGGTAAAAGATGCCAAGAAAAATGAAATTTTCTACCCAGACTCACTGGTAGGTACGGACTCCCACACCACCATGATCAATGGTATCGGTGTAGTCGGCTGGGGTGTAGGCGGCATTGAAGCCGAAGCTGGCATGCTGGGCCAACCAGTTTACTTCCTGACACCAGACGTCGTTGGCGTAAACCTGACTGGCGCATTGCGCGAAGGTTGCACAGCAACAGATCTGGTACTGACAATTACCGAATTGCTGCGCAAAGCCAAGGTCGTTGGCAAGTTTGTTGAATTTTTTGGTGAAGGCACGCGCTCCCTGTCTCTGACAGACCGCGCCACTATCGCCAACATGGCTCCAGAATACGGCGCAACCATGGGCTTCTTCCCTGTTGACGAAGCGACTATTGATTACTTCAAAGGCACAGGCCGCACCAAGGCAGAAATCGACGCATTCGAAGGCTATTTCAAAGCTCAGAAAATGTTCGGCATCCCTGCTGCTGGCGACATCGACTACACCACAGAAATCAGCCTCGATCTGTCCACAGTTGCACCATCCCTGGCTGGCCCTAAGCGTCCACAAGACCGTATCGAAATCGGTAACGTCAAATCGACTTTTGCAGACCTGTTCTCGAAACCAACTTCCGAAAATGGCTTCAACAAAAAAGCAGAAGACCTGGATGCGGTTTACACCAATACTGATGGCGTCAAAGTCAAAAACGGCGATGTATTGATCGCTGCAATTACTTCCTGCACCAACACATCTAATCCTAGCGTCTTGCTGGCGGCTGGCTTGCTGGCCAAGAAAGCCGTTGAAGCTGGCCTGAAAGTAGCCCCGCATATCAAGACTTCGCTGGCTCCTGGCTCTCGCGTTGTCACCAAATACCTGGAAGCAGCAGGTTTGCTGCCTTACCTGGAAAAACTCGGTTTCGGCGTGACAGCTTATGGCTGCACAACCTGTATTGGTAATGCCGGTGATCTGACACCTGCGATGAACGAAGCAATTATTGCCAACGACGTTGTGGCATCTGCCATCTTGTCTGGCAACCGCAACTTTGAAGCACGCATACACCCGAACATCCGCTCCAACTTCCTGGCCTCCCCTCCTTTGGTGGTTGCCTACGCCATCGCTGGCAATATGACCCGCGACCTGATGACCGAGCCAGTTGGCCGCGTTAAAGGCAAGGACATTTTCCTGGGTGACATCTGGCCTACCAGTGCAGAAATCAACAAACTGATGAAGTTTGCGATGAATTCCAAGACTTTCAAGGAAAACTACGCTGACGTCAAAGGCGCACCAGGCAAGCTGTGGGAAAACATCCAGGGCGTCGCAGAAGGTGAAGTCTATAACTGGCCTGCGTCCACTTATATCGCTGAGCCACCATTCTTCGCTGACTTCACGATGGAACCAAAAGCGGCCGCGACTGGCATCACTGGTGCGCGCGCACTAGGCGTGTTCGGTGACTCCATCACGACTGACCACATCTCCCCAGCTGGTTCCATCAAGGAATCCAGCCCAGCTGGTAAATGGCTGAAAGAAAATGGCGTATTGAAGGCTGACTTCAACTCCTACGGCTCACGTCGTGGTAACCATGAAATCATGATGCGCGGCACATTTGCCAACGTGCGTATCAAAAATCTCATGATTCCTGCCAAGGAAGATGGCTCCCGTGTTGAAGGCGGCGAAACCCTGTTCCAGCCAACCGGCGAACCTATGGCGATCTATGACGCAGCGATGAAATATGTTGCTGACGGCGTACCGACCATGATTTTCGGTGGTGAAGAATACGGTACAGGCTCTTCCCGTGACTGGGCAGCAAAAGGCACCCAATTGCTGGGTGTAAAAGCTGTCATCGCCCGCTCTTTTGAACGTATCCACCGCTCCAACCTGGTTGGCATGGGCGTATTGCCACTGCAATTTATCGGCACTGACAGTGTTGATACTCTGGGCATCACCGGCAATGAATCTTTCGACCTCAAAGGTATAGAAGATGAGATCAAGCCACAGCAAGAAGTGACTTTGGTCATCAATCGTGCCAACGGTGAAAAACAAGACGTTAAAGTCTTGTTGCGCATCGATACGCCTATCGAAGTTGACTACTACAAACATGGCGGCATTTTGCCATTCGTATTGCGTCAATTGCTGGCAGCCTAAACTCCAGAAGCAACCCCATCCCTGCTCGCAGGGATGAATTGAAAAAGAGTGAATTTTCTCGGAAATTCACTCTTTTTTCTTTGCTTTTTCAGTCTCAACATGGCGATGCAAGAATGATGTAAGCAAGCCCATCTGAGCTTAAGTCATCTTAAAAATTCCCCTTTGAGACAATTATGTGGAAAATTCTGGTCGGCTTTATTATTTTTGCAGGCGCAGCCCTGTTCATGATCTTCAAGGCAGGCGATAAAGTCGATATGCAAGGTGAAGCTGCTGGTCATAATCCGACTGAGGTTCACTCTGCTTCTACCAGCGCCGCAGAAGCAGCGCCAGCAAATAAGTCGATATTTAGGATAAAGGCTGCATAGATAGCAGCCTTTATCTTTAAGGGACCTCTGATTGAGTCAATGTCACCAAAGCTTGTTCTATATCGGCAATCAGGTCCTGCGTATCTTCCAGACCGATATTGAAGCGCACCAGTATCCTGGCGCCGGACCAGTTAGTACGCATATATTGCATGCGATAAGGTACGCACAAGCTATGCGCCCCACCCCAGCTATAACCCAGTTTGAACAACTTCAGGCTATCAACAAAGCGGTCAGTTTGCTCTTCGCCATACATCGCATCAAACACCACGGAAAACAAGCCAGCCGCCCCCGTAAAGTCGCGCTGCCAGATCTCATGCCCTGGGCAATCTGGTAATGCCGGATGCAAAACCTTGCTGATTTCCGGACGGTTTGCCAGCCATGAAGCAACTTTGCGGGCACTTTGGTCATGCGCATTGAAGCGCATTTGCATTGTGGGCAAATTGCGCAAAACCAGGTAGACATCGTCCATCCCTACTCCAAAACCCAGCCGCATATGTGCCATCTGCAAGCGGGCATTGAGTGCCTTGTCTCGCGTAATAGCTGCCCCCATTAAGACATCCGAGCCACCACTTTGATATTTAGTCAGCGCCTGCATGATGATATCCACGCCATATTTAAAGGCAGCAAACGCAATGCCCGCAGACCAGGTATTATCCAAAGCCACAAGCACACCGCGCTCATGGGCAGCTGCACATATCGCTGGCACATCCGGTACTTCCATAGAAACAGAGCCTGGTGCTTCTACCCAGATCAGGCGGGTGTTTTCTTCTATCAGGGCTGCGATACCGGCACCGATTAAAGGATCGTAATAACTCACCTTGACACCAAAACTGCGTGACAACCAGTCAGCCTGATCGCGGCTGGGTCCATAGACATTATCCGGTATCAATACATGGTCACCGCTTTGCAGGAAAGCCATATTCACCAGCGTGATCGCTGCCAGGCCACTGGGTGTCAGCAGGCAATGCTCGCCCCGCTCTATCTCAGCCAGTCTGGTCTCCAAAGTAAAACTGGTGGGGGTGCCATGCAGGCCATAAGTATAGCCAGACTTATCCTGCCAACTACGCTCGCGCATCGCCGCGACATTGTCGAATAAGACCGTGGACGCATGATGGATGCCGACTGGAAAGGCAGCGAAGCCGTCTGGCGCGACATATTCACTATGGATGATGCTGCTGTTAAATCCCAGCCCTGGTTTATTATTTTCTGACATGCCCATTCCTGATATATAACTTTAGCTAATCACATATGTTAGCCCAGAAGTGCCACTCTTATCGATCAATACGGACACAAAAATGCAGACGATAAAAAAGGCGCTTGATGCGCCTTTTCTTATTTGCTGATTTTTGATTTCGTCTGTTTTTTCGGAGCTGGCAGCAATTCCAGCACAAATTCTTTGCTGACTTTGCCATCATCCGATTGCCAGATACCGCGTATGACATTGCCCTTGAGCTCACCATCCCACTGCCCGGACACATCTACACCATCTTCTGACTCTTCCATACTGAGCTTGTTGCCGCTGACTTCGCCTGCCAGCAAAATTTTCTTGCCCTGATTACGCTTGCCGCCTGCTACGACATAAGAACCTTCAACACTGTCCCTGTCTTCAGTTTTTGGCTGTAAGTGCATGCATATCTTGTCATCCCCCATCTTGCCCTGGAATTCAATTCCCCTGGCGAAGAAGGAATTGGCCATGGGAGCAAAACGCGATGCTGCAGGAGAAACCGGCCCAGTTTTATCCTGAGCCTCGACCGTAAGCCCTGAGGCAAACCCTGAGAACAAGGTTAGCGGCAGTAAAACCAAACGCAAAAATCTCATCAGACTGCTTCGCCCCACAGATCATGGGCATCCGCCGCGGTGATTTTCACTTCAACAAATTCACCTACCTTGAGTTTGCGATGTGGCTCGAACGGTGGCTTGACATAGACGACGCCATCAATCTCAGGCGCGTCAGCAGAGCTACGACCTACACCACCGCTACGATCCAGGGAATCAATCAAGACGCGCATGGTTTTACCTATCTTGGCCTGCAGGCGCTTTTTGGATATACCTTCCTGCAATTCCATGACGCGACGCCGACGATCTTCACGCACATCGTCGGGCAATTGATTGGCGATTTCATTGGCGGTAGCGCCTTCAACTGGCGAATAGGCGAAACAACCAAGGCGATCAATCTCCGCTTCTTTGAGGAATTCAAGCAGGTATTCAAACTCTTCCTCCGTCTCACCAGGGAAACCGGCGATGAAGGTCGAGCGTATCGTGATTTCCGGGCACATTTCACGCCAGGCCTTGATGCGCTCTATATTTTTCTCGCCGCTGGCTGGGCGCTTCATGCGTTTCAACACGTCAGGGTGAGCATGCTGCAAAGGCACATCCAGATAAGGCAGGACGTGACCATTGTTCATGAAAGGAATGATCTGGTCGACATGCGGATATGGGTAGACGTAATGCAAGCGCACCCAGGCATCATGCTGCTTAGCCAACTCACCCAGCGCTTCTACCAATTGCGTCATATGAGTTTTGACGGGCTTGCCGTTCCAGAAGCCCATGCGGAACTTGATATCCACGCCATAGGCACTGGTGTCCTGAGAAATCACCAGCAATTCCTTGACACCAGCTTTGAACAGGTTTTCTGCTTCCATCATGACATCGGCAATCGGGCGCGATACCAGGTCGCCACGCATGGATGGAATGATGCAGAAACTGCAGCGGTGATTACAGCCTTCAGATATTTTGAGGTAGGCGAAATGTTTGGGCGTCAGTTTGACGCCTTGTGGCGGCACCAAATCCATGAAGGGCTCATGCGGTTTGGGCAAATGCTTGTGCACCGCAGCCATCACTTCACCGACTGCATGCGGGCCGGTTACTTCCAGCACTTTGGGGTGGATGGACTGTATCATGTCCTTGCCGTCAGCATCTTTTTTAGCGCCCAGGCAACCAGTCACGATCACCCTGCCGTTTTCAGCCAAAGCCTCACCGATCGCATCCAGCGATTCCTGCACAGCAGCATCAATAAAGCCGCAGGTGTTGACGATGACCAGATCAGCGCCGTCATAGGATTTGGCAGTGTCGTAACCTTCGGCACGCAACTGGGTCAGGATTTGTTCGGAATCGACGAGCGCCTTCGGACAACCCAGAGAGACGAAGCCCACCTTGTGGGTAGCAGGCATTTCTTGACGACGAATTTCAGAGATAGACATAAGGACAATAAATAGCAAAAAGGGTACAAAAGCGAATCCGCTATTGTACCCTTTTTTACCAGCCCAATTTGCCGCTTCTGCGATAATTTCCTGAAGAATCAGGGGCTTAAGCAAGAATGTCGACCTATTGAAACTATATTTTATTTATTTTTTATTCACATCTTCCGGATTGAACGGGAAGACATTGAACATGTTTTTTGCCTGGCTTTGCATTTGTTCCTGCATTTGCACAAACAAATTCTTGCTCTGTTCTATGTAGTTACCCATCATGCCCTGCATCATCGGCCCCTGGACATTCATGAACTGTGTCCACATTTCAGGGCTGAAAGGCTTGCCTTCATAGATGCCCTTGGAATTCTCGGCCAGCTTGTTTTGTATATCGATAAAGGCCTGGACGTTTTTTTCCAGATAATTGCCCATCATGCCCTGCATGGCATGGCCATAGTAGCGAATGATTTGCGACAAAACGACGCTGGAGAACATGGGCGAACCGCCCGCTTCTTCTTCCAGAATGATTTGCAACAATATACTGCGCGTCAAATCCTCGCCTGTTTTTGCATCGACTACGGCGAAATCATCGTTTTCCAGTACAAACTGCTTGACGTCCACCAGCGTGATATAGCTACTGGTCTGGGTGTCGTACAGACGACGGTTAGGATATTTCTTGATCAGATGCTGTGATGATTTTTTTGCGCTATTCATTGAGATCTCAGTTAAACACTTCGATATCCTGCCACTTGATGAGGATCACTCTTCAAAGTAACACAGACTATTCACGCAAACATGATTTCCTGTTCTGGATCAGCCAAAACAGCTAGCCATGTTTGTCCCCTTTTTTTATATCTTGTATTTTGCAATCAGCAAAAGATATGCCCATCGAAATCTTGCGACTCTGATGGGCATATTTTACCGCACTGCAGAAGAAAGACAGCAATCAGGGAGGTTAAAAAGCCAATTTAAAAAATTTATTCTAATTTCTGGTCATTCCTGAGTTATCGCGGCGATTAACCCATGTGTAAACCACCATTGATGGAGAAGTCTGAACCAGTAGCATAACCACCTTCATCAGATGCAATCCAAGCAACAATAGAGGCAATTTCTTCAGGCTCAGCCAGTCGTTTGACAGGAATGCCAGCCACAATTTTTTCCAGCACATCAGGACGTATGGCCTTGACCATATCTGTACCGACATAACCTGGAGAAACCGTATTCACCGTCACCCCCTTGGTTGCCACTTCTTGTGCCAGAGCCATGGAGAAACCATGAATACCCGCTTTAGCAGTGGAGTAATTGGTTTGACCAAACTGGCCTTTTTGACCATTAACAGAAGAAATATTGATGATACGACCCCAACCACGATCTACCATACCATCAATGACTTGCTTGGTGACGTTGAAGAGGGAATTCAAATTGGTGTCCATGACGGCATCCCAATCTGCCTTGCTCATCTTGCGGAACTGGCCATCGCGGGTAATGCCAGCATTGTTCACCAGCACATCCACTTCACCAATTTCTGCCCTGACTTTTTCAAAGGCTGCCTTGGTTGATTCCCAATCAGAGACATTTCCTTCAGAAGCATGAATGTCCAAACCTTCAGCGCGCATATCGGCCAGCCATTTATCCTTGCGAGCCGAATTGGGGCCGCAACCTGCAACGACTGTATAGCCGTCTCTGCACAAACGTCTGCAAATTGGAGTTCCAATACCACCCATACCACCAGTAACATAAGCAACACGTTTTGACATACTTGTTCTCCTCATTGAAATTTATTACTTAACGACAAACCTTCAATCTGCTCTTACCTTGACGTAGCGTCCCGGTGCATCCTCAATTGCTGGAAATTCTGCATTACCGGGAACTGTTGGTATTTTTACCATTTTACCACCATGTTCAGCCAAAAAGGCCGACCATTCTGGCCACCAGCTACCTGGGTGTTCGGCAGCACCTGCCAGCCAACTCTCTGAATCCAGACCGGCTTGCTCATTGGTCCAGTAACTTCTTTTTTTCTTGGCAGGTGGATTAACGACACCAGCAATATGACCAGAGGCACCCAACACAAAACGGTTCCTGTTCTTATGCCGTGGATTCAGCAACGCGGTGGAAGCAAAAGCTGCCTGCCATGGCACTATATGGTCCTCACGCGAACCATAGATAAAGCAAGGCGCATCAATTTTCCCCAGATCCACTTTGCTGCCAGCTACCGTCAATGCCCCCGGTTGCTTGAGTTTATTTTCCAGATAGGTATTACGCAAATACCAGCAAAACATAGGGCCAGGCAAGTTGGTGCTATCGGCATTCCAGTACAAGAGATCGAAAGGCGGCGGTGCCTCGCCCTTGAGGTAATTCGACTGCACATAATTCCAGACCAGGTCATTTGCCCGTAAGCTGGAGAACGTGCTGGCCAGGTCTTTACCCGGCAAGATACCCCGTTGGCCTATGGTTTGCTCACGCATCTTGACTTGCATTTCGTCGACAAATACATCCAGCACACCCGTCTGTGTAAAGTCCAGCAAGGTAGTCAGCAAAGTCAGGCTGCTGGCTGGGTGTTCACCACGGGCCGCCAGCACTGACAAGGCCGTCGAAACAATAGTGCCGCCCACACAAAAGCCAAAAGTATTGATCTTGTCCTGCTTGCTGATCTTTTGCACGACCTTAATGGCCTGTATGGCACCATCTTCTATATAGTTATTCCAGCTGACCTCAGCCATGCTTTCATCAGGATTCGCCCAGGACACCAGGAACACCGTGTGCCCTTGATCAACGGCATAACGCACGACAGAGTTTTCAGGCTGCAAATCCAGGATGTAGTATTTGTTGATACAAGGCGGTACCATCAACAAGGGGCGCTGATGCACGGTCTTGGTGGTTGGCTGATATTGAATCAGTTGGAACAAATGGTTTTCATAGACCACGGTACCAGCTGAAGTGGCGACATTTTTGCCAACTTCGAAGGCAGATTCATCTGTCTGGGAGATGCGGCCTTTTTGCATATCAGCCAGCATTTGGGTAATTCCCTTGGCCAGACTTTCCCCTTTACTCTCGATCAGCTTGCTTTGCGCCTCAGGATTAGTGACCAGGAAATTGGCTGGCGACATGGCGTCAATCATTTGCTGCACTGCAAAACCGATTTTCTGTTTTGTCTTGACCGGAGCTTGCACAGACTCTGCCATCGCCATCAAAAAACGTGCATTCAGCAAATATGAGGCTGCACTATAAGAGTGCATGGCATGATTATGCCAGTCTGGCGCAGAAAAACGCCTGTCTTTCAAATCAGGGATTTTGGATACGGCAAAGTCTTGCCATAACTTGCCAAACTCTTGCATATACTCCGTTTGCAAGCGTGTCATGGTGGCCGGGTCTATCTGCGCCCCCAAGTCCTTCAGCATATCCGCTGCCGGCAGGGGGTTGATTGTTGCAGCAGGTTTCATCCACTCCTGCCATTTATCTTGATTCACTAGCTGTGACATCCACTCGGAGTACATAGCTTGAGGATCGAAAGTCTTCATGCGTGCCTCCTGATTTTCGCGTATCGTTTCGAAATAATTTTGAGCTTTCTTTCTCGGATTAATTAAGCTGCAATACAGTATCTTCTATTGCATGCGCACATCAAACATCCATCAAATTCAAGTAAAGGTTTTTATGTATATCGTTGCAATCGCCTGGATTTATGTCGTACTGATGATGTCGATCACTGAGCATACAGTGATCGCAGGCATCATGACTTTCCTGCTGTATTGCGTTTTTCCTTTAACAATAGTTTTATACCTGATGCGCACGCCACAGCGCAAGCGCGAACGTCTGGAAAAACAAGCTGCACTGCAAAAACAATCTGAAACCGCCACAATTTTCGAAGTCGATCAAGCAAGCCAAAACGAAGCCTGACCTGTCTCAGTTAGCAACTTAGTTCTGCGCCATCCAAATCAGGCTGGCCATCCTGCCGCTGACACCGTCGCGACGATAGGAATAAAACTCCGTCGCCTCTCTCACTGTACATCGATCTCCACCATACACATGATGAACATGTATATCGTTTAGCAATTTTCTTGCCAGGCCGTAAATATCAGCCAAATATTTTTCGGCATTACCCACCCTGGCTTTCATCTGAAAATATGGCCGTATTTCAGTAAGCTGCGCAGCAAAGACCTCCAGTACATCAGGCCCGACTTCAAACTCTTGCGGACCTATCGCTGGCCCCAGCCACGCAATAATCTCCCCTGCCCCTTTGTCACGCATGGCTTGCACGGTATTTTGCAATACGCCAGAAGCCAGGCCACGCCAACCAGCATGTGCTGCCGCTACGACCTTGCCAGTAACGTCAGTGAACAAAACTGGCAGACAATCCGCCGTCAACACTGCGCAGACCATGCCCGGCTGCGTCGTGAATACGGCATCAGCGACATTTCCAGAAGAGAGATTTGCTGCATCAAGTACTATATTGCCATGCACTTGTGATAAGAATATGACATCCGACGGCAATTGACGATTTAATTTATCCCGATTCTGTTTTACAGTAATGGGATTGTCGTTGACATGGTCACCGAGATTGAGACCGGCGCTGCCGTTCGCATCTCCATAGGGGCCAAGGCTGAACCCGCCGTGACGGGTAGTGGTGAACGCCCGTACGGTTGTGGGCGCGTGCTGCCAGCTGGGCAGCACCACGGGGAAAGAAGCAAGATCAGTGATGTTCTTGCTGTCTGATTTCATACTTATTTAGCTGCCAACTGTATGCCAGCCTGCAGCAGCAATGCTGCAAAATCATCAGCCAGAGGTATTTCCCATTCCACATGCTCGCCTGTGGTCGGATGCGTCAAGCCCAGCTTGCGCGCCTGCAATGCCTGGCGTGGGAAGAAGCGCGCCAGATGCTGCTTGCCATACAAAGGGTCGCCTACCAACGGAAAGCCCAGTGACAACATATGCACGCGTATTTGATGGGTGCGACCAGTTTCCAGTTGACAGGCCACCAAACTGACAGGAAATTTTTCCAGCATGCCAGCAGCTACGCGCTGAAAATGGGTCACTGCGGGTTTGGCAAGCATGCTTTGAGAAACCGCCATCTTGATACGGTCACGTGGATGCCTGGCCATAGGCGCATCGACAGTGCCAGACAAATTCGGTGTACCCCAGACCAGGGCATAATACTCACGCTTGACTGTCCTGTCCTGTAATTGCCGGACCAACTCAGTATGGGCGATCAAGGTCTTCGCCACCACCATCAAACCCGATGTGTCTTTATCCAGCCTGTGCACGATGCCGGCACGCGGCACACCCAACAAGGCGGGCCAACGATATAGCAAACCATTTAACAAAGTTCCCGACCAATTACCTGCTGCCGGGTGCACGACCATGTCCGCGGGTTTATTGATTACCAGGATGTCGTCATCCTCATACACCACGTTCAAAGGGATGTCTTCCGGCGCATAAGCACCTTCGTCAGGTGCAGCCTGCGGTTCAATGACTATCTTTTCATCACCCAACATGGTCATTTTGCCACGACCTGGCTTACCGTCAACGCTGACAAAGCCTGCTTCTATCCATTGCTGGATACGACTTCTTGAATATTGGGGAACCAGTTTGGACAAAGTCTTGTCCAAACGCTCACCACAGACCTCTGATGTGAGCTTTATTTCTATATTTTCGACTACTGGCGAAAAATCTTCGTCCACTTCGGTGCTATCGTTCAGCTCTTCAAATTCAGTCTCCAGATCGGAATCTGACAAAATCACTGTAGTAGTTTGTTTCACATTTTTTGCCATCGGCTATAATCCGTAAATTGTTTTCATGCTCACGCACAAATTTATGCACATTAAATCTTTGAAATTGCTGGTTCTGGCTGTTGCCGCGTCCTTAAGTTTAAGCGGCTGCGGGGTGTTTGGTGATAAGGGCGATGAGACCAAAACCTGGTCAGCATCAAAATTATACGCTGAAGCAAAAGACGAAATGTCTAGTGGGAGCTACGAAAAGGCCATTCAGTACTTTGAAAAACTGGAATCCCGCTTCCCTTTCGGTACTTACGCACAACAAGCGCAGATGGAAACTGCCTACGCTTATTACAAACAAGGTGATCAAGCCCAGGCTTTGGCCGCAGTTGAACGCTTTATCAAACTACATCCTAATCATAGCCATGTAGACTACATGTATTATTTGCGTGGCGTCATCAACTTCAATGATCAGGTTGGTTTGTTGAATTTCCTGGCTAATCAAGACATTACCGAACGCGACCCAAAAGCTTCTCGCGACTCTTTTGACGCTTTCAAACAGCTGGCAATTCAATTCCCAGACAGTAAGTATACGCCAGACGCGATCTTGCGCATGAAATATCTGGTGAATGCCCTGGCGCAGTATGATGTCCATGTGGCACGCTACTACCTGCGCCGCGGTGCCTACCTGGCATCTGCCAATCGCGCCCAGGCAGCCATCAAGGAATATCCTGATGCTCCGGCAATTGAAGAGGCCATGTTTATCCTGATACGCTCCTACGATGCCATGGGCATGACAGAGTTGCGTGATGATGCCAACCGCGTCTTCCTGCAAAACTTTCCGAAAAGCGACTTCCTGACAGGCAAAGCCCGCTCAAGCACCAGTTGGTGGAAATTCTGGCAATAATGTAATCTCAACATCCACCAGAAATCAGTTGCATCTGGTGGATGTTGTGCTGTCATTAGGCCTAAATTTAGCCCTCAAGTTAGCCTTCAATATTTCGTCGGAATACCCAGCGTGACTTGGTCGATTCCATTTCGCAGTAGGCATACCCATCTTCGGCAAAGGCCTTCAAGTCTTCGGCCTTGCGTATGCCGTTCTGTGCGCTATATTTAGTCATCAATCCCCTGGCGCGTTTTGCATAGAAAGAAATGATCTTGTATTGACCGTTCTTATAATCCTGGAACACAGGGGAGATCACTGGTACACCCAATAAGGCTGGCTTGACGGCTTTAAAATATTCATCCGAAGCCAGATTCACCAAGGTTTGTGATTTTTGTTGCTGAATAACATCACTCAGCAACAAACTTATTTTATCTCCCCAAAAGGCGTATAAATTTTTGCCACAGGCATTATTGAGGCTAGTTCCCATTTCCAGTCGGTACGCTTGCAAAGCATCCAAAGGGCGCAATACTCCATACAAACCAGACAAAATACGTAGATGATTTTGTAAGTATTTTACTTGTGGTGCATTCAGACTGGCGGCATCCAAACCTTCGTAGACATCACCGTTAAACGCAAAAACTGCCTGCTTGCTATTTTTTGACGTGGCTAGCACTTGCCAATCAGCAAAGCGCTGAACATTGAGTTGTGCCAGAGCTGGAGAGATATCCATAAGTTCAGCTAATTGATCTGCTTTGTAATTTCTGGCAATACCAATCAGTTCCTCAGCTTCTTCCAGAAAATGGGGTGTAGTCAGGGTTCTGGTCTTTACTGCCGTGTCAAAGTCCAGGCTCTTGGCGGGAGATAATACAATGAGCATAAATTGAATTTAAAGACAAAAATGACCGACATCATACCTAAGCGCGTAGTGATTGACACCAACGTCTGCCTGGATTTATTTGTTTTCAAAGATCCCCGGTGGTCTGTTTTGCTTGAGAGTCTCAGCAATGGGCAGTTACAAGCCCTAACCCGTACCGATTGCCGCGATGAATGGTTAGCTGTGCTCAGCTACCCTCATCTCGCGGCCAGACATGACAGCGCAGAGGCTGTGACTGCCTTGTTTGATGCCCATATAACATGTGTCACAACAGTCGAAACCCTCACCAGGAAACTACCTGTTTGCAGCGACAAAGATGATCAGAAATTTCTGGAAATTGCACGCGATTCCCAGGCCCAGGTATTGATCACCAAAGACAAAGCTTTACTCAAGCTGGCCCGAAAAATGAAACAGGCAGGCATGTTCAAAATCGAGACGCCGGAACAATTTTTGCGAACTTACGTAAAAGAATGTGACAAAACTGCATCGGGAGTAACAAAAGAATGACAAATTTTATTACTCTGAGTTATTCTTCGGTAATGTCCTGCTACTATGAACAAGAGTAAAAAGCTGTCTCGTTCATGCATGAAATTTACGCCCGAATTTATTGAAATAATTTGGGAAAATGACCGGAGTCCATGCGGAAGCTTAGCATCTGAATGGCAGCAACTATCAGATGATTTCTGCATACTCTCGCTGACACACCATGACATTTGTGAAGCTTACACAATGATCAATGCGATTATGGAGAACCAAGGACTATGACCGATTCAGCAGATGATCTGGACGCATTGTTTGAAGAAATGGCCAATCAGCGCCAGGAAACCAATGTAGAGCCCCCTTCTTCCGGAGCGGCAGTTGTTGCAAGCACTCCTGCACCACTACCAGAGCCTCCACCGGCTAAATTCAACCTGCATGGCGACGACGCCGACTCCACCAGACCCATGTTTGACCGCCTGGGTGGTCTGGTCAGGATGTTGCACGACTCCATGCGTGAACTGGGCTATGACCGCTCCCTGTCCGATGTTGCCGAACAAATTGCCGATGCCCAGGGACGCCTCGAATATGTTGCCACACTGACTGAACAAGCAGCAAACAAGGTCTTGAATGCGACAGACCTGGGCATGCCGGAGCAGGATGAGCTGGCCAAAAAAGCCAAGTCTATGGATGCACGCTGGACGGACCTGTTCGAGGGTAAGCTCAGTGTTGATGAATTCAAGACTTTGGCAACTGATTCCAAAAGCTTTGCCAACACCGTCCTGACTGCTACCGATGCCGAGAAAGCGCGCTTGCTGGACATCATGATGGCGCAGGATTTCCAGGATTTGACTGGTCAACTGATTAAAAAAGTCGTGGGTATCAATAAGCGTGTCGAGCATGAACTGGCACAAATACTTCTGGATAATGCGCCATCCGACTTGAAAGAAAAAGCAGTAGAATTGATGGAAGGCCCTTCCGTCCCGAACGCAGCATTGGAACAGGACGATGTAGATAACCTACTTGATAGTCTGGGTTTCTAATGGATGACATGCTCAAAGAATTTGTTGTCGAAGCGCTTGATCTGGCGACTAACGTAGAAGAACACCTACTGTCACTAGAGCGCAATCCCGGCGACATGAATACGCTCAATGCTGTATTCCGATCGTTTCATACGATCAAAGGTGGCGCGGGTTTCATGAATTTGAGCGCCATGGTGTCGGCTTGCCATTTGACCGAAAATCTCTTCGATGCCCTGCGAACGGGACAAGTACCTGTTACGCCAGAAGCCATAGAAGCAGCACTGGAAGCCAGCGGCTTTGTTGCTGACCAGCTCACTGCCCTGAATAATGGCACAGAGCCGGACAAACTATCGACCATGCCCAAGTCGCTAGAGAAAATGCTGACGGACGCCATAGAAATGAAAGGCGTCAGTAAAAAATCCGCGGCAACCAAGGCCAAAGCGCCCGAAGCACCTAAAGTAGCCGAAAAAACCACAGCAGCACCAGCGGCAAAAAAAGAGAATACCGGGGAAGTTGACTGGGATGCTTATTATCGCGCTGTGACGCCACCAGGCACCCTGCCAGACGTGGAGGCTGAAGCCAGCGAAAGCGAGGCGGAAGAAGTACATGCGCCAACCCCAAGAGAAGAGACAGAAGCGGTTAAATCCTCTCTCTCAGGCGGTGAAGTCAAGCAAAGTGCACCGGCAAAAGAGGAAAGCATACGCATTGATGCAGTCAAGCTGAATGTCTTGCTGGAAGTTGCTGGCGAGTCCGTGCAAGCAGCCAATCAAGCTGCGGTCTTACTGGAAAAACTCTCGCAATTCAAATTTGACGGACAGGCAGCTCCTTTGATGTCAGCATTGACCGAGACCTTGACGCGTGCCTCACGTTATTCTACCGAGTTGCAGCGCGCTACTTTGGCGACACGCATGCAGCCTGTAGGCCGTTTATTCCAGAAATTCCCGCGATTAATCAGGGAGCTCGCGCGTGACCTCGGCAAAGAAGTCGATTTGAATATTGCCGGTGCCGAGACTGAAGTTGATCGCGTCGTCGTTGACAGCTTGTATGATCCATTGGTTCACATGCTGCGCAATGCACTTGACCATGGCATAGAAACCGCTGAAGAGCGCATCAATGCCAATAAGTCGCCGCGCGCCACGATTTCACTGAAAGCCTGGCAGGAAGCCAGCAGCGTCATGATAGAAGTGACAGATGATGGCAAGGGCATGGATGCACAAAGATTGCGCGATAAAGCGGTTTCCAAGGGTTTGATCAATGCGCATGATGCCCGTACCGATGACGAGGCTTTCCAATTGGTATTTTTGCCAGGTTTCTCTACCAAAGAAGTTGCCTCCAGCGTATCTGGTCGTGGCGTAGGTATGGACGTGGTAAAAACTGCTGTCGAACGCCACCGTGGAGCAATCCGCATTGCCTCGCAATTGGGTACAGGCACCACCTTCCTGATACGCTTGCCAATCGAATTATCTATTGTACCGACCATGCTGGTCCGCACTGATGGGGCGTCACTGGCGCTGCCTATGGCAACCGTACAAAGGGTGGTTGAGTTACCAGAGACCTTTGAAAGTGTGGGTGGTCAACCGGTATTACGCGATCTTGGCAGACCATTGCCTGTCAAATCACTAGGCAAGGTACTAGGATACACCCCCACGTCAGAACGGGTGGGTATAGTCATTGCCGCTCCCAATCCTTATATATTATCAGTCGACTCAGTCGACGGCACGGCTGATCTGGTTATCAAGCCCTTAACTTGCATCAGCACGCCAGGCATTACCGGCACGGCACGCTCTGCTGAGGGTGAACTGGTATTAGTAATCAGCTTGTCATTCCTGATTGATGGGTGCAAGACGCGCGAACGCATTACCGCCTGAACCTGAGTTGAAACCTGAATTAAAAACTTGTCAGGCAATAAATTCCCCCAATAAACGCATTTTGATCAAATCTGTCAAAATGCGTTTATTCTTTTTACAGCCATATGGCGCGTCATGACCACTTCCCCACGCTCTGTGCAAGAATTCATGCTGGAGAACAAATTTGCCAATCTCCCGCCACATTTCTTTACCCATCTTTCTGCCAATCCCATAGACCACCCTTATCTGGTGGCAGCCAGTACTGAGGTTGCTACACAATTGAACCTGGCTCAGGCCAGCTTGGATACGCCTGAATTTCTCGATTATTTCTCTGGCAATCAGGCCCTACCCGGCAGCAAGCCTTTGGCAGCTGTTTATTCAGGTCACCAGTTTGGAGTCTGGGCAGGCCAATTAGGTGATGGCCGCGCATTACTATTAGGTGGCACATCGCATGCTGGCCAGCATCTGGAAATACAACTGAAAGGCGCTGGCATGACGCCTTATTCGCGCATGGGTGATGGTCGTGCCGTATTGCGCTCTTCCATACGCGAATTTCTATGCTCGGAAGCGATGGCGGCATTGCACATTCCTACTTCACGCGCACTCTGTGTCATCGGTTCCGACCAAATGGTTTTTCGCGAAACGCCGGAAACCAGCGCCGTGGTCGCCCGCGTAGCTCCCAGCTTTGTACGCTTTGGTTCATTTGAGCATTGGTACTACCAGGACAGGATGGATGATTTGCGCTTGCTCGCCGACTATGTCTTAGCGCAGTCTTACCCAGAACTGCAGGCAGAAAATAACCCATATCAGGCATTGCTTACCACCGTTACTACACGCACTGCCGAACTGATGGCCCAATGGCAAGCGGTCGGCTTTATGCATGGTGTCATGAATACAGACAATATGTCCATCCTTGGGCAGACCTTGGACTATGGCCCATTCGGTTTTATGGAAGCTTATGATGAAAAACATATCTGCAACCATACCGACCAACAAGGACGCTATTCCTACCGCATGCAACCAGCCATAGGCAATTGGAATTGTCAGGCCCTGGCCCAAGCTTTATCGCCACTCATAGGCAGTGTCGACGACACCAATGCTGCGCTGAGCCATTACCCCGCGGTTTATCGACAAAAATGGTCGGCACTCATGCATCAAAAGTTTGGCCTCAAGACAGATCACGAAGCTGACTTAGCCTTGTTTGCAGGCTTTTTCACTTTGTTACAAAGTAATCATGCTGACTTCACCCTGAGTTTCCGTCATTTGAGTAAGCTTTCGAACCAGAAATCGACAAATGACGAGCTGCTGCGTGATTTGTTTCTGGACAGGGATAGCCTGGATATATGGCTGCTGAATTACCGGGCGCGTCTGGCAATGGAACAAAGTGACGAGCAGACACGTCAAACCAGTATGCTTGCAGTCAATCCCAAATATATTTTAAGAAATTATCTCGCGCAGCAGGCAATAGAAAAAGCGCAAAAGAAGGATTTTTCAGAAGTCAGGAAATTATTGAGTCTTCTGGAAAACCCCTATGATGAACAAGATGAACACGACGACTATGCAAGCTTGCCGCCAGACTGGGCAAAGCATCTGGAAGTCAGTTGCTCATCCTGACACAAGGAAGAAGTGAAGAGGAAATCATGAGTAAAATCGTCAAATCAGATGCCGAATGGAAGGCACAACTCAGCTCCATGGAGTATGAAGTCACCAGGCACGCAGCCACCGAGCGCGCTTTTACAGGCAAATTTTGGGATCACCATGAGGCAGGCATTTATACCTGCGTCTGCTGCAACACGCCTTTGTTTGCCTCCGATGCCAAATTTGATTCGGGTTGCGGCTGGCCAAGCTACTTCAAGGCATTAAATCCAGCCTATGTCCGAGAAAAAGTTGATACATCTCACGGCATGACGCGCACCGAGATATTGTGTAATATCTGCGACGCCCATCTGGGACATGTATTCCCAGACGGCCCACCCCCTACAAGGTTGCGTTATTGCATTAATTCCGCGTCCTTGAAATTTGACCCTGCAACTTAAGCTGTCTGTAAATGAAATTTCTTTTTGATATGTTTCCAGTAGTTTTGTTTTTTCTCACTCTTAAATGGGGTGAAAAAAATGCATCTACTGCACAATCCATCGTATCCGACTACTTTTCCGGCATAGTGTCTGGAGGTGCAACCACTGCCGAACTGGCACCCATTTTATTGGCCACAGCAATTACCTTGGTGGCATCCATATTTCAGATAGGCTACCTGCTCATACGCCGCAAAAAAGTGGATGCCATGCTATGGATTTCCTTCATCATTATCATGGTGTTTGGTAGTGCCACTTTGTATTTTCAAAACGAAGTCTTTATCAAGTGGAAGCCAACCGTACTCTATTGGTGTTATTGCGGTGCATTTGCTTTGGCACAGTTTGCATTCAAGAGCAACCTGATCCAGTTGGCGATGGGCGAGCAAATCAAGTTGCCCGCATCAATCTGGACCCGACTCAGTTATGCTTGGATGGTGTATTTTTTGCTCATGGGATTCATCAATCTTTATGTAGCATTTAATTTCTCTACAGATACATGGGCAAACTTTAAGCTCCTTGCTGTTGTTGCCATCATGCCTGTATTTATCATCATCCAAAGCCTGTTTTTGGCCAAATATATGGAAGAACCTGCTCAATGACGCGCACGGAGAAAATATTAGCCCTTCTGACGGAAACCTTGCAGCCTCTTCAGTGTCAGTTAACAGATGACTCTGAAGCCCATCGTGGCCATGCTGGTGCAGCAGGCGGCGCAGGTCATTACAGTGTAAGAATAGTTTGTCAGCAATTTGAGGGACTAAACCGCATTTCTCGCCATCGACTAGTGTATGATGCCGTTGGCGATATGATGCAAACGGAAATTCATGCCCTCAATATCGTGGCATTGAGTCCGTCAGAGATAGCGACCTAAGCAGTTTATTTATAATCCGTTTTTTTTATTTTGTTATTTAGGAACAGACAATGACTTTTAAACCTGCTCATTTGCTGGTAGTACTTCTTGCAACTGCCCTCCCTGCAATGGCTCAAAATCTGGCTACGGTTAATGGCAAGGCAATCCCTACCAGTCGTCTTGAAACATTAGTCAAACAAGTGACTGCTCAGGGACAACAGCAAGACAGCCCACAATTGCGCGTCATGCTGAAGCAGGAACTGATTAACCGCGAAGTATTGATACAAGAAGCGGAAAAATCTGGATTAGCTAGCAATGCTGAAGTAAAACAAGCAATCGAAGCAAGTCGCCAATCCATCCTGGTACGCGCCCTGATGATAGAGCAACTTAAAAAGAATCCTGTCACGGACGCAGAAGTGCAAGCCGAATATGACAAGTTGAAAGCGCAAGCTGGCGACAAGGAATATCATCTGTACCACATATTGCTGGAAAAAGAAGATGATGCCAAAGCTGTCATCTCCAAACTGAAAGCCGGTGCCAAGTTCGAAGAACTGGCCAAGCAATCTAAAGATGCTGGTTCAGCATCCAAAGGTGGCGATCTTGACTGGTCTACGCCTGTTAACTGGGACCCAACTTTTGCAACAGCTGTCAAAGCCCTGCAAAAAGGCCAATTTACAGAAACACCTGTGAAGTCACAAGCTGGCTTTCATATCATCAAACTCGATGATACACGCACAGCAAAATTCCCATCCGTGGAAGAAGTCAAACCTAACTTTGTAGAAGGCTTGCAACAGCAACGTGTACAAGCCTATCAGCAAGCGCTGATCAAAAAAGCCAAGATACAGTAATCTTATCTCGCTGTACTTGATAAAAAAAGAGGTGCAAATGCACCTCTTTTTTGTTTTTCATGACAGCTTATTGATATTTATTGATGATGCTGTTTAACTTGCCACTACGCCGCAACTCGGCAAGCCCCTTATCCAATTGCTCAATGATTTGTGCCGCCTGGGGGTGTTCTTTGCTTACCCCAAAATGCAGAGGATATTTTTCTGTTTGTGGCAGGCTGAGTATTTTGTAAGTACTCATATCCAGCGGCAAAAGACTTAAACGCGCAAATCCCCACAACACCTCCTGCATATCAACCACGATATCACAATGCCCCCTTTCAATCTTGCGCATCAGGCTGGTATAACTGGTGGCACCACTCTCGATCGCCGATGCAGGCAATTTGGTATAGGAAATCGATGAGCCGTGCAAAGAGCATACCTTGTATTTCTCAAGATCACCCAAGACCTGCAAAGGTGCTTGCGGAAAACGTGCCGCAGAATATAAATAAGAAGGAGTGAGGCTATGGTAACTGCGGGAAAACAGGTATATTTTTTCGCGCTCAGGGTTTTTAAATACCGACATCACAATATCAAAACCTTCACGCGCCTGCACCTCCAACAGACAACGCGCCCAAGGTCTGAGTTCTATACTGGGGTCGCTGAAGATATTTCTCAAAATATCTGCCGATAGCCCTTCCACTGGGCCACCAGCAGCCTTGACATAGGACATGGGTGGCCAGTTACTATCCCCGCCACAAGCACGCAAGCGCTCTGCTGCACCAGCAGTATGCAAGGCAAACAACAAGGCAATGAATAACAGGTATCGCATTTATCTAGAGAAAGTTTCCCTGGCGATTCATTATAAGGAAAGACACGCCTCTGGGCGGCATTATTCTGGATTCAAATGTAAATCATTTTTATCAGACTGGAATAAGTAAAAAGGGCGAAATCATTTTCATGATTCCGCCCCTTAGCCTGTATTACCAGGGAAGATCAGCCGACAAAGACCCGTGCATTGCGGAACATGCGCATCCACGGTGAGTCTTCACCCCAGCCATCTGGGTGCCATGAATGCAAGACCGAGCGGAATACACGCTCAGCATGTGGCATCAGCACAGTAAAGCGGCCATCTTCATTGGTAACCGAGGTAATACCCTGAGGTGAACCATTCGGGTTATAAGGATAAGCCTCTGTCGCCAAACCAGCATTATTGATAAAGCGCATAGCCACCTGAGCTTTGGCAATATCACCGGTTGTTGAGAAGTCAGCAAAACCTTCACCATGCGCGATAGCGATAGGCGTTTGCGTACCCGCCATGCCCTGGAAGAAGATGGAGGCAGACTCAACCACTTCTACCATGGCAAAACGGCCTTCAAATTGCTCAGACTTATTCTTAGTGAATTTAGGCCATGCCTGCGCGCCAGGGATGATGGATTTCAAATTACTCATCATCTGGCAACCATTACAGATACCCAGACCAAAAGTGTCATCGCGATGGAAGAATTGCGAGAACTGGTCAGACATCATGGCATTGAACAAAATGGTTTTTGCCCAGCCCTCACCTGCTCCCAGCACGTCGCCATAAGAGAAACCACCAACGGCGATCAGGCCCTTGAAGTCAGCCAGCTTTGCGCGACCAGCAATCAGGTCACTCATATGCACGTCTACCGCTTCAAAACCAGACTTATGCATGACATAAGCGGTTTCTATATGCGAGTTCACGCCTTGCTCACGCAAGATGGCAACCTTGGGACGCACGCCAGTCGCAATGAATGGTGCTGCCACATCTTGCTGCGGATCGAAACTCAGTTTAGGCTGCATGCCTAGATCGTTAGCATCGACGATACGCGCGTATTCAGCATCGGCACCGGCAGGGTTGTCGCGCAGGCGGGCGATTTGCCAGCTGGTTTTGCTCCACAACTGGTGCAATACAGTTCTTGGTTGATTATAAATTTGCTTGGCATCGCGGGTAAATTCTATGATGCCGCTATTGTTTGGCTTGCCGATGATATGGCTGCAGGCACCCAGGTTAAAGCTGCGCAAGACATCCATGACTTCTGAACGTTGTTCAGTGCGCACTTGTATCACAGCACCCAACTCCTCATTGAACAAGGCGCGCAAGGTCATGTCGTTGCGACGCTCAGACACCTGACTGACCCAGTTCTTGGCATCACCTTGGTCTGCCGCATGCTCACTATCCATGGTCAGGATATCGAGATTGACGGACAAGCCAGCACGACCGGCAAACGCCATTTCACACAGACTGGCATACAGACCACCGTCAGAACGGTCATGGTAAGCCAGCAATTTGTCTTCGCGATTCAATTGCTGAACGGCAGTAAAGAAAGCCTTCAAGTCTTCTGCGCTATCAACATCCGGCGCATCATTACCCAACTGCTGCATGACTTGCGCAAAACAGGACGCACCCAGGCGATTCTTGCCACGACCAAGGTCGATCAGGATCAGGCTGGTATCGCCCTGATCCAGACGTATTTGTGGTGTCAGTGACTTGCGTACGTCATAGACAGGCGAGAAGGCAGAAATAATCAGCGATACCGGCGAAGTCACGGCCTTGCTTTGGCCTTCATCCTTCCAGGTTGTACGCATGGACAAAGAATCTTTACCCACCGGGATACTGATACCCAGCGCCGGGCACAATTCCATGCCGACTGCCTTTACCGTATCAAACAAAGCCGCATCCTGGCCAGGCTGACCACAGGCAGCCATCCAGTTAGCCGACAATTTGATATCCGAAATATCCTTGATCGGTGCAGCAGCAATATTGGTGATGGCTTCACCGACGGCCATACGGCCAGATGCGGCAGCATCAATCACAGCCAGCGGTGTACGCTCGCCCATGGACATGGCTTCACCGAGATAGCCTTCCAGGCTCATGGTGGTCACGGCACAATCTGCTACCGGCACTTGCCATGGCCCGACCATCTGGTCACGCACAGAAGTAGCACCAACCGTGCGGTCACCAATCGTGATCAGGAAGGATTTATCAGCAACTGTAGGCAGACTCAGCACACGCTCAGCGGCAACTTGCAGATCGATGCCCGTCAGATCAATTTTAGGAAAGTCATTGCTGACGTGGGTAACATCCCTGTGCATTTTTGGTGGTTTACCCAGCAAGACATTCATGGGCATATCGACTGGTGAAGTGTCGTTCAGCGGATCGATCACGCGCAATTGACGTTCTTCAGTCGCAGTACCAACCACGGCAAACGGGCAACGCTCACGTTCACAGAAATGGCGGAACAGCTCCAGACTTTCTGGAGCAATACCCAAAACATAACGTTCCTGCGATTCATTGCTCCAGATTTCTTTCGGTGCCATGCCGCTTTCCACCAGTGGCACTTTACGCAAATCAAACAGCGCACCGCGTTTGGCATCATTGGTGATTTCAGGGAAGGCATTCGATAAACCACCGGCACCTACGTCATGAATGGACAGGATGGGGTTATTCTCACCCAATTGCCAGCAGGAATTGATGACCTCTTGCGCACGGCGCTCCATTTCAGGGTTACCACGCTGCACCGAATCAAAATCCAAGTCCGCCGTATTGGTACCAGTTGCCATCGAAGAAGCCGCACTGCCACCCATACCTATGCGCATGCCCGGGCCACCGAGTTGTATCAACAGCGTACCTACTGGCAGATCATTCTTTTTGGTGTGCCTGTCCGAGATATTGCCGATACCACCAGCAATCATGATGGGCTTATGATAACCATACACAGTGCCACCGACGTTTTGTTCGAAGGTACGGAAATACCCACCCAGAACAGGACGTCCAAATTCGTTATTGAAAGCCGCGCCACCCAAAGGGCCTTCTATCATGATCTGCAATGGTGAAGCAATACGGTCTGGTTTGCCGTAAGCATCCGCAGTGACTTTTGCAGTCAGACTATCACCTGCGTTTTCCCATGCCTGGCGCACGCCTGGCAACATCAGATTGGAGACGGTAAAACCGGTCAGGCCCGCTTTTGGACGGGCACCACGACCAGTCGCACCTTCATCACGGATTTCGCCACCAGCGCCGGTAGAAGCGCCCGGGAATGGGGAAATGGCAGTCGGGTGATTATGCGTTTCCACCTTCATCAAGGTGTGTGTCAGCTCTTCTGTGACCTGATATACCTGGTCTTTACCAGATGGGAAGAAGCGTTTGACGACTACTCCTTCCATGATGGAAGAATTATCGCTATAGGCAACGATAGTGCCCTTGGGTTGCAACTCATGGGTATTCTTGATCATCTGGAACAGGGACTTATCCTGTTTCTGACCATCAATAGTCCAGTCTGCATTGAAAATCTTGTGGCGGCAATGTTCGCTGTTCGCCTGGGCAAACATCATCAGTTCTACATCTGTAGGATTACGCTTGGCTGCGGTGAATGCATCGACCAGGTAATCGATCTCGTCATCTGACAAAGCCAGGCCGAGTTCGCTATTCGCCTGCAGCAGTGCAGCCTTGCCACCTTGCAGTACATCAACATGTTCCAGCTCTTTGGCAAGCAGTTCAGAGAACAGTGCCTGGGCTTGCTGCGCATCGGCCAGCACCATTTCTGTCATGCGGTCATGCAAGAGTGCGGCTACCTGCTCACGACTGCCATCAGCAAGCTTTTTGGCACCGCCCAGCAAACCAGTTTTTACCTGCACATAGTAGAAAATGCCGCGTTCCAGACGGTGGATATGCGTCATGCCGCAATTGTGGACGATGTCTGTCGCCTTGCTGGCCCATGGCGAGATCGTGCCAAAGCGCGGGATCACGACAAACACATCTCCTTCACTGCTGGCAGCAAAGGCATCGCCATACACCAGCAAAGCATTCAGGCGATCAGCGTCTTCCTTGACCAGTTCAGATGCCGTATCGACAAAATGAACATAGCGACCGCTGACACCAACTATATTGGCATCAACAGCTTGCAAACGAGAGAGAAGACCGGAGGTACGAAAAGCAGACAGGGCGTTGGAGCCTGGCAATATCAACATGGTGAGCGAGGTAGTTGAGGCAATGTACACAAAACCTGCCGTGCACATATGCTGGTTGGATCAGAAAGCGTGATTATACCTTGATGCCCAACCCGACTCCAGACGCCAGCAGGAAGAAATTGTCCTAACTGCCAAACTCAATTCATAAACAGGGTGCTACGACCGACTTTTTTACTGTTTTTGAATTTCAATGCATATTTTTTATCCATAAAACTGGACATGTCCTCATCCAGGACAATCAGGCAAACTAGTTGCTGTTCTACAATTTTATCAAAATTCAAATCAGAAACAACAATATTGTTTTTATGCAGCTTATTACCCCAGAACAAATCGCTGCTGCGACTTTCAACTACTCGCACAGATTTCTTCAAATAAAATGGCAAAGAAGACTGGTGTTCAAATACTTTAAATAAAAACACCTCACGCTTAGTTTCTGTCGCAGACAATTCCGCCACCAGGGGCTGGGTAGAAGTCCATTGCGCCGCTGCCTGCAAGACAGCAATGAGTGCCACCAAGATCAACGCAGATATTGCGGCAAAAGGGAAAATATTAAAGCGTGGCAAACGCCACACAATGAGGGCAACACATAGACTCAGGATAGAGGCCGCAATCATGAATGCCTGCAAAAATTGCATGCCATTCATCCCATAGATGCGCAAAGAAGACAATTGAGGCACCCCTTGCTTGCTTGCTTGCCAGGCAAGTATGCCAAACAAAACCGACAAGACCAGACCCACTAGCCCCCTACCCCATGTCCGTCCAAACTGCCGGTCTTCCAAAGCAATGGCTAGTTGCAAGGCTGCAAGTGGCATGACCACGACAAGGTAATAATTCGCCTTGGCACTGGAGACTGAGAAAAACAGCACGGGCATGATCCAGGCACAAGCCAGAAAAAAATGCAGCACTCTGGGGCTTGTTTTTTTAGCTTTGACAAACAAAAGCACAGGCAAGAAAAAAGACCAGGGAAAGAGATAAATGATCATCCTGGGCAAGTAATACCACCACGCCCCAGCGTAATAATCATGCGGCTCACGCTTACCCAAAAAGCGCAGCACGTGCTCATTGATAAAATAGAACCAGGCAAATATGGGTTCAGCCACGATGGCAGCGATATGCCAGGGCAAGGCTATCAACAAAAAAATGCCGATAGCCCTGAGATTGAACCATGTCAGTATTCTTGCTAAAAAATTTGCTGGCGAACTGGAAAGCAGTATCGTATACGTGAATGTTACGGCAACAAACAGGATGATTGCCACAAAACCTTTAGCCAGCAAGGCGAAAGCAAGTAATCCCAGTGACCAATAGAGTTTTTTCTTATCGCCTGACACACTGAACAAATAGCCTGCCATCAGGGCACCAGTCAAAAACACCGTCAATAGCATGTCGAACATCAGGGTGCGCGACATTGCCATGACTCCCAAGCCACTGATGAACATTAATGCAGCCAGCCTGGCTGCTGTCACCCGAGCTATCTGGCGACCGAACCACAGTATCATCGCCACACATGACAATGCTGACATGGCAGGCACCAACCTGGCAGCCCATTCGTTTTCACCAAAAATAGCAAAAGAAATGGCCGTCAGCCAGTATAGCAATGGAGGTTTCTCCATATACGCCAGACCATTCAGATATGGAATGATCCAATGATGCCAATCTCCGGATGCCAACATTTCCCGAGGGATCTCTGCATACAAGCCTTCGTTATTATCCAGTATGGGGTAACAACCCAGTCCATAAGCCAAAAAGAAAAAGGTAAGCAACCATACCAGCCATGCCGGAATGCTTGTTTGATGCCCTTCAATTTCAGCTTGCGCGTTGCTCATCGTAGTCAAGAATGACGCCCTATCGACCATGTCTTAATGGAATTTGTCATAATTATTTTTTCAAGTAGCGAACTGTATCCATTCTTACGGGATAAAGCAAAAAAAAGACAAGCAAATGCTTGTCTTTTCCTGGATGTACGACTTGATCAGGCTAGGGATGCAACATTTTTTGCCCAAACCAGGGCTGCCATATGTGCTGCGTTCAAATCGGCTGGTGTAATCTTCAAGGATTCAGCCAGTGAGCCAACCAGCATGCTATTGAGCTCACAGGCTTCGGCCAAAGCCAGAAAAGGCCCGTAAGTGCCTCCACGCGAAATCAGCGCCTCTGTGACAACTTCTGGCAACTGTATGGATGAAAGCACTTCTTCCATAGGAATACCCAAGAGTCTGTCAAGCAAAGAAAACATACCGGCAACAAACAAATTTTCTGCCTCGCTCTTAGATATTTTGCTTTGGCCAAGAATTTCTGCCAGGCGACCACGAATAATTGCTGTTTCCAGTAATACCGGCGAGTAGCCGCTGGTACTGGCTGTCGCCAATAACAAGGTAAGCCATCTGTATAAAGGACTATATCCCAGCATTTGCACCGCATGTTTCAATGATTGCACTTCAGTGCGCAAACCAAAACCCGCCGAGTTTATATAGCGCAAGAGTTTATAAGCCAGGGTAGCATCCCGTTTAACCACTGATTCCAATTGCTGGATGTCAGCATTTTTCCTGACCATTTCCATTAATTGCAAAATAGTTGTTTGAGATGTGTTCAAAGTCTTGGGCGCAGTACTCGGCCTAGGTGTCAAATGCAACTTACCTACAAAACTATCCAGGCCCAATGCTGAGCAAGCATCAAAATCCTGCCACGCGAGCACATTGCGCGCCACCATGCGCACAGTGGATTGTTTCAGAGTCGCATAAACTTTGGCTTGAGAGGCGAAATTGGCCGCATTCAACTTGACTTCAAGGTGGGAAATTTGCGCAAAATAAGACCGCTCCAATGTAGTGACTTCTGCTCCACGCAAACAAATGCCATAGCCTAGTTTGCGCAATTCTGTCACTGCGTCCAAAGTAGCGGGATCCGCAAAATACTTCTTGTGCAAGATAAGCACAATATTCTTTGCAGGTAACAGCTTCAGACCTTCAGCATGCAGCAACTCCGGCACAGCCTCAAGAAACAATAGGCTATCGCCAAGCAAGAATCCCTTGTCATCATCTTGCAATTGTACTGCCACAAATTCCAGCAAAGCACTCAGGCTTTCTGTGCTTGCCTCTGCATTTTGATCTGGCTGTTGCCAGGAGAATTGGAAACCTATGACTCGTTGCTTAGGATCGAGTAAGGGTTCTCTTACGATGAAGCTTTCTTCTATCATCTTATTTATTATTTATGTTAGTTAATATGACTGAAAAACTCAGAAGCCTAAACTATCAAGCAAATCATCTACTTGCTCTTGATTTGCCACAACTTCGGCATTCCCTTCCGGATTTATTTGCGGACCATTCAACAGGCCATCAACTGCCTCCCTCCTGAGTTCATTCGGCGAGTAATCGACAAGCAATTGCACTAATTGCTGCTCAAGATTTTGAGCGAGCGCTGTCACCTTCTTGATGACCTGGCCGGTCAAATCCTGAAAATCCTGGGCCATCATGATTTCCATCAAATGGGACCTGGTTTCCAGGCTATTGGTGCTGGCCAATTTCAGATAAGCTTGCAATTGCTCGAGGAATTGCTGGTACTGATCAGGCAGCGGAGCCTGCGCCTGTATTTCAGAAAAATAGGCAGTCAGCCTCTTGGCATCGACATCCAATGCTTCCTGTAAAGGAATCGCAATATCTGTCGCATTCAGGACACGTTGCGCCGCCTTCTCAGACATTCTAGCGACGTAATCCAGGCGATCACGCGCATCCGGGATGCCCTCTGCAGCACACTCCAGCAACTTGTCTAAACCCAGGCCACGCAAACTATCGTGCAATATCCTGGTCATGTGCCCTACTCTGTTCAGGAGATCGTCATGCTGAGTATTTGGACTTATGTTCTGACTCATGTTCTCCTCCACTGCAAGCTGTCGCCTGACTATTTCCCCAGCTTTTCAAATATCTTTGTCAGCTTTTCGTCCAGGGTGGCAGCTGTAAATGGTTTCACCACATAACCGTTGGCACCTGCCTGCGCAGCAGCAATGATATTTTCCTTTTTGGCTTCTGCGGTCACCATGAGTACCGGCATTTTAGACAGGGCTGGATCAGCACGAATATGCTGCAGCATCGTCAAGCCATCCATATTAGGCATATTCCAGTCAGAGATGACGAAATCGAAATCACCATTTTTCAACTTTGCCAGTCCCATTGCGCCGTCTTCTGCTTCATCGACATTGGAATATCCCAACTCCTTAAGCAAATTCCGCACTATGCGACGCATAGTAGAAAAGTCGTCAACTACTAAAAATTTGAGATTTTGATCGGCCATGAATTACTCCACTATTTCTTTAAGGACAGTTATTAGCATTATCGGACAAATTGAGATAAAACGGTGCTGAAATTGCAGTAAGACATCAAATTCTAACAAATCGTCACACCCTCAGTGCTCGACTACCATGTGTGGCAAGGTAATGCAGAACCTTGGTGGGCAATTCGTTCAAAGGGCCAACCTCGTGTGTCGCGCCAATTGCAATTGCTTCACGCGGCATACCAAATACTACACAACTTGCTTCATCTTGGGCAAAATTGTATGCACCTGCATTTTTCATCTCCAGCATACCGGCAGCACCATCCTTGCCCATGCCTGTCAAAATCACTCCCACCGCATTTTTACCTGCATAAGTGGCAGCAGAACGGAACAACACATCCACCGAGGGACGATGACGATTCACCGGCTCCCCTTGATCCAGTTGCGTCACATAATTGGCACCGCTACGCCCCAGCAAGAGATGGGAATGGCCAGGCGCTATATATGCATGCCCAGGCAAGACGCGCTCGCCACCAGCAGCTTCGGATACAGAAATTTTGCACAAGCCATCAAGGCGTTTAGCAAATGAACGTGTAAATCCTTCCGGCATATGCTGAGTAATCAAAATTCCAGGACAATCTGAAGGCATCTGTACCAGGAAATTCTTGATAGCCTCTGTTCCACCTGTGGACGCACCGATAATAATCAGCTTTTCACTACTGGTCAGGGGATTGCGTACTTGTGGCAATACTCCAACATTGGCATGCCCTGCATCCGCTACAGGCACGCTTCTTGGCCTGATTCTGGCCTTGGAGGCAATCCTGATCTTGTCTGCAATCAGCTCTGTGTATTCGAGCATGCCACTTTGTATGGATAACTTGGGTTTGGTGACAAAGTCGACTGCCCCCAACTCCAGTGCACGCATGGTAATTTCAGAACCTCGCTCAGTCAGAGAAGACACCATGATGACAGGCATAGGCCTCAAGCGCATCAAGCGCTCAAGAAAATCCAGCCCATCCATCTTGGGCATTTCCACATCCAGAGTAAGCACATCAGGATTAGTTTGCTTGATCAACTCGCGTGCGACCAAAGGATCAGGAGCCACGCCAACCACTTCCATATCTGGCTGGCTGCCTATGATCTCGCTCATGACACTTCGTATCAACGCAGAGTCGTCAACAATTAATACTTTTATTTTCATTCAAAATACTCCGCACTCATTGATGAAGATTACATCGCGCACAAATAACTAGAACAGATCCACTTCCCCACCCACCGAGGTCGTTTTGAGCTTGCTGGCATAATCTTGCTCGCGCCTTCTAAGAGTATCGTTATGTTCCACTTTCAGTTTCTTGACTAAAACCTTGCCCGTCTTAGGAAAGAAATACACCTTGCGCGGATAAATGTCATTCAAATCTTCGGCCGTCACACGCATTCTTTCAGCGCGCAGATAATCCAGCACGAATTTGGCATTGCGCTCACCAACATTGATCGCCGTAAATCCACGCAAAACATTGCCGCCACCAAAAACTTTGGCCTCCATATTTTCGCGCTTGGCCCCGGCTTTCAACAATTCATTGATTAACACTTCCATTGCATAAGTGCCATAACGCATGGAGGCTGACACAGGATTATCTGCATCCCCTCCAGTATCGGGCAACATGAAATGATTCATGCCACCGACGCCGGAAACACGATCCCGTATACATGCGGAAACACAGGACCCGAGGACCGTGACGATCAACATATCCTTGTTGGTGAAATAAAATTCACCAGGCAAAATCTTGGCAGCATCACAATCAAACGTTCGATCATAATAAACATTCGTTGCAAAATGCTCTTCACTTAGCTGGCTCATGGATTACCCTTTTGCAAATGGCGCAATGTCGTTCTGTTGCCAGGAGCATGCGACTTGGTCAGTTCATAGACCGTTTTGCCTCTCAACTTGAAGTCATCAGAAACGTACAAAAAATTCTCTGAGTGACCTGCAAACAACAAACCGTCCGGCTTCATCAAGGGAACAAACTTTTTCAAAATTTTGCCCTGCGTAGGCTTGTCAAAATAGATCATGACATTCCGGCAAAAAATTGCATCAAATTCGCCACTCAAAGGCCAGCTATCTCCCAACAAATTCAATTGCTTAAATGTGATCAATTCCCTTAGCTCCGGCCTCACCCTGACCAGACCTTCTTGCGCACCTTTACCTTTGAGGAAAAATTTCCGGGTTCTTTCTGCCGAAAGTTTCTCTATGCGATCCAGGTTATACACACCGCGCGACGCGGTTTCCAGAACATTGGTATCTATATCTGTTGCAATAATATGCGCAGGTGGCCGTAAAGTCCCGAATGCCTCACACAATGTCATCGCAATAGAATAGGGTTCTTCTCCTGTAGAACTGGCAGAACACCAGATATTGACTGTTTCCTGCCTTTTGGCAATATGCTCAGCGAGTATGGGGAAGTGATGCTCTTCCCTGAAAAACGAAGTCAAATTCGTTGTCAGTGCATTGGTGAATGCTTCCCATTCCGACTCAATCTGATTATTTTCAAGACTATCCAGATAATCAGAAAACGAGCTGATACCGGTCGCCCGCAGACGACGTGCCAGCCGGCTATACACCATTTCCTGCTTGCTATCAGCCAGAGAAATGCCAGCCTTTTTATAAATCAAGTCACGGACACGGTCAAAATCCCTGGAGTTAAAAGCAAACTCCTTTGTAGTATCCGACCTGGTTTTATCGATGGATTTCGTCATTCAATGCTTTCTTAAACTTTCCCCATCCTGTTTCAGAGACGAAAGCTGATTTCAAATAAAAATCCAGATAATCAGTACATCTTTACTACCGGTGCATTTGATTCAAATGCACCGAATTCAAGCTTAAATCAAAATTCTTCCCAATCATCCTGTTTATCAGCAACTGGCTTGCTTGCTCTGGCTCCAGCACCAGACGTTCCTGATGGCGTAGCTCTAGGCAAAGCTTTCACTTCAGCCCTACTTGTTGTGACTGGTTTACTGACTGCTTTACTGACCACAGTTTTTACTTGCTGAGGCACATGCGCCATACCTGAATTTAGTTTAAACACGCTCACAGCCTGCGCCAACGCGACCGCTTGCTCTTCCATGCTTTCTGCCGCTGCGGCTGCCTGCTCTACCAAGGCCGCATTCTGCTGCGTCATTTCATCCATTTGCGTAATCGCCAGGTTGACTTGTTCTATGCCAGAACTTTGTTCCTGGCTGGCGGCCGTGATCTCGCTCATGATATCGGCCACATGCTGGACGCTGGTGACAATCTCATCCATGGTCTTGCCTGCTTCATCGACGAGCTTGCTACCCTGATCAACCTTATCTACCGAGTCACTGATGAGGGATTTGATTTCTTTGGCTGCACTGGCACTGCGCTGTGCCAGGTTGCGCACTTCTGCTGCCACGACAGCAAAACCACGCCCCTGCTCACCTGCCCTGGCTGCTTCGACCGCCGCATTCAAGGCCAGGATATTGGTCTGGAAGGCGATGCCATCGATAACGCCTATGATGTCGACAATTTTGCGTGAACTTTCCTTGATCGAACCCATGGTACTGACTACCTGGCCAACCACTGCCCCACCCTTGACCGCTACACCAGAAGCAGAAACCACCAGTTGATTGGCTTGCCTTGCATTGTCGGCATTTTGCCTGACTGTGCTGGTCAACTCTTCCATGGAGCTGGCAGTTTCTTCCAGTGAACTGGCTTGCGATTCTGTCCGGCTCGACAAGTCTGCATTGCCGCTGGCGATTTCTTGCGAGGCGACGGTGATGGTTTCTGTGCCTGTCCTGACCTGTCCGACGGTTGCGGCCAGGTTGTCATTCATATTCTTCAAAGCCTGGAACAATGACGTCACTTCATCACGACCAGTGACCGTGACTTGACTACGCAAATCGCCCTCTGCAACTGTCTCAGCCAAACTTAACGCCTCTTGCAAGGGTTGGGTAATACTCCTTGTGATGGTCCATGCAAACAGTACGCCTACTGCCAATGCTGACAATAAAATGACATAGAGCCACCTGGTCAGTTTGACTCCTGCAGCCGCAAATGTCTCGAAAACCTGCTTGGAAGCAGCTTCCTGCAAATCAACCAGCTTATTCATCTCTTGTATTGATTTAACACTCAGAGGATCAATCACCGTGGCGATAATTTTTGCTGCACCTTCGCCATTAAATGCCAGGGCCTGACCCACCGCATCTTTCAATGGCTTATCAATATCCTTATCCAGCTTGGCGATATCACCCAATATTTTCTTTTCTTCTTCGTTCAAACCGAGGGAAGCAATCTTTTCTTTGGCTTCTTCATATTTCTTCTTTTGCAGCTTGACCTTGCCTTCTTCCTTTTGCATTTCACCGACATCGGACTGTATGCCTATATTGCGCATGGCAATGCCACCTTCAAACAAGGCACTTTTCATATTATTGGCAAAAAGTTGCTTTTGAGAAGCTAGATTCAAGCCCTCAACCATGGCCTGACGATTATTACCACTGAGTGCATTAACAAACAAAATAACGCCTATCAGACCCGCTAAAATAAGTGCGAAGCCAACTCCCAAACGGGTACCAATTTTAAAGTTCCTCAGATTCATAGCGTCTCCTGATTATTTTTTTACCTGCTTTTTTTATGCACTTTTTCACAACTCAATGACTAAGAAAATATCAGTCACATGATCAAGCGGTCGCCTCTACCAGACCCATTTCAGGGCTGGACATCAATTTATCGATATCGACCAAAATCAGCATGCGATCGTCCAGCGTACCCAGACCTATCAGGAAATCAGTGCTGAAAGTGGTTCCCATCTCCGGAGCCGGCCTGACTTGCTCAGGCAGCAAAGTCGTCACATCGGAGACGCTGTCAACAACCATACCGACGATGCGCCCTTCAATATTCAAAATAATGACTACTGTAAATTGGTCATAAGTAGGTGTTCCCAAGTTAAATTTGATGCGCATATCCACCACGGGAACAATGATGCCCCGCAAATTGATAACGCCCTTTAAAAACTCTGGCGCATTGGCGATCCGCGTTACCGCTTCATAGCCACGGATTTCCTGGACCTTGAGAATATCGATACCGTACTCTTCATTACCCAAGGTAAAAGCAAGGAATTCATGCCCAGCAATATCTGATTTAGCTCCATCAGCGGAGCCATGATCACCAGCCTGTGAAATTTGCGTCATTTCTTTTTCCTCGTCTTAAATTTCTAATTCAATCTTCATCGCGCAGTGCGCAAAACGGCAGCGACATCCAAAATAAGTGCAACACCACCATCACCCAGAATAGTTGCTCCTGAGATGCCAGGGACTTTCTTGTAATTTGATTCTATATTTTTAACCACTACTTGCTGCTGCCCAACCAGATCGTCGACAAATAGCGCGGCTTTTTTTCCATCCACTTCTACAATCACGACGATGCCATCAGATGGATCTGTATATTTGGGCTGAATATCGAAATACTCGTACAAAGGCACCAATGGAAGGTATTCATCACGCACCTTTACCACCCTGCCCTTGCCACTGATTTCTTTTATATCGGCCCTGGCTGGCTGCAGAGACTCCATGACGAAGCCCAGAGGTAAAATATAAATCTCATTACCAAACTTGATCGACATGCCATCCAGAATCGCCAGTGTCAAAGGCAATGATATCGTGATCGTCGTACCATAACCCTTGGCTGAGCGAATGTCGACGACACCACCCATGGCGGCAATATTGCGCTTAACCACATCCATACCAACACCGCGACCGGACACGTCGGTCACTGTTTCTGCAGTTGAAAAACCAGGCGCAAAGATCAAGAGCCAGACTTCACTGTCGCTCATGGCATCAGAAACAGCCAAACCATTTTGCCTTGCCTTGGCGAGGATTTTATCCCTATGCAAACCGCCACCGTCATCACTGACTTCAATTACAATATTCCCGCCCTGATGTACCGCAGACAGGGACAATTTACCCGTTTCACTTTTACCTTTCTGCGCCCTGGTAGCAGGCATTTCTATGCCATGGTCGATACTATTTCTAACCAGATGTGTCAGTGGATCGACAATACGCTCAATCAAACCCTTATCCAACTCTGTCGAGGCGCCATAAGTGACAAATTCAACTTTCTTGCCCAATTTTGTCGCCAAGTCCCTGACCATGCGTGGAAAACGCGAAAATACATAGTCCATGGGCATCATGCGTATGGACATGACTGCTTCTTGCAAATCGCGGGTATTTCTGGTCAGGTGTGCCACGCTGCTCAGCAAGCGTTCATTGGCAATCGGATCCAAGTCCTGGGTACGCTGCTCCAACATGGCCTGGGTAATGACCAATTCGCCGATCAGATTGATCAGTTGATCTACTTTTTCTATGCCAACCCGTATCGTAGAGGACTCTTGGGAAGCCGCAGGCTTCTCCATTTTTTTCTCAGTAATCGGCGCTGATTTTTCAGGAGTTACCGCGTCTGCATTTTTTTCAGCATCTGCTTTGCTTTCCTCAGGAGGAAACATGGCATCCAGAGGTTCAAAAAAACCGTAGCCCAAGTCATCGTCGCTGGACTGGGTTTTCTTTACCGGCAAGTTGGTGATCTGCTCTTCTGTTATTTTGAGTGTGTCTGGATTCAGAATGAAAGAGCAAATCGAAATAATGTCATCTTTGCTTTCACTAGTTCGTAATGCCAGGACGACATTGCTGCCATTATTATCCAATCTGGATATGGAACCGAGTAATCCCAACTCTGACATGATCGCAGCAGCATCTGATTCAGAGACATCCGGCAATTCAATTTTGAAGGCAGTTTTATAAACCACGTCAGCATCGTCAAGTTCTGGACTGCGACTGGCAAAACTGGCCATGGGAGTCGCAATTGGTACCGCATCTTGCGACAGTGATTGCAACAACATCCTGACGTCAGCGACTGCATCCTGGTCAACAGGCGTACCTAATTTATGCCCGTCGAGTTGCATCTTCAAAATATCTTTAGCGATGAGGAAAGCATCTACATGCTCTGCAGTCAGCGCCATTTCACCCTTGCGAATTTTATCGAGCAGTGACTCCAGTATATGAGTCACTTCCGTCATATCTGTCAAACCAAAGGTCGAGGCGCCCCCCTTGATGGAGTGAGCGGCACGAAAAATGGCATTCAGATCCTCAGGATCTGGTGAAGAGATATCGACGGCAAGTAACAATTTTTCCTTCTCGGCAAGAAGCTCTTCCGCCTCGTCGAAAAAAACCTGGAAAAACTGACTCATGTCAATCGTCATTATTAAACTCCGTGATTTACATTTGTTTGCCCAGACTTCAGGCCATTAATTCAGCCAATCACTTTTTTCACTACTTCAGTCAGTTTTTGGGGATCGAAAGGCTTCACCAGCCAGCCATTGGCACCAGCGGCCCTACCTTTTGCCTTCATATCATCGCTGGATTCGGTTGTCAGCATCAAGATGGGCACCCGTGCATACGATGGCAATCCACGTAGTGACTTGATCAACGTCAGGCCATCCATGCGTGGCATGTTTTGATCGGTCAATACCAGATCAACGACCTGATTGCGTGCTTTTTCCAGTCCATCCTGGCCATCAACTGCTTCAATCACCTGATATCCTGCGGCTTTCAAACTGAATGCCACCATCTGCCTCAAGGAGCCAGAATCATCCACAGCTAAAATTGTCTTGGCCATAATTACTCCGTTATACGAATTGTAGACAGCTTCTGCAAACCGCCACTTGATTTAAAATAACTCGATGTCACCACTATCCAGATGCTTCTGATGCACAGCTTTACGTAACAAATTTTTCAGATCCGCACTTTGCTTCTCCAGACGGACGGTAGTCTCACGCAGCAAGGCCGTCAATTCATCTGATTCACCGTCGTGTTCAATATCATTACCTACCACTCCCAAAGTGCCCAAGACCTCCCGCAAACCTTCGCACCTCTGCAGAGTTCTTGAAATCAACTGACTGGTCAAATCCTGAAATTGCAAGCTGGTCACGGCTGAACTGATATGCCTGGCAATATCTTCCTGTATCACCTTGAGACGCAATACGCTTTCATCAGAAACACTACCAGAACTAACGATTAAATTGATTTCTTCCTGCTCACTCGAAATGGCTGCATGCAGGGCCATAAAGCTGACTCCCAGCTTTTCTATTGCCTCGCCCAAGAGTATGGTTGTTTGCGCAAGGTCGGTCTCAACCTCCAGCAAATGTGCATTTCCATGATCAGACACACCTGATAAAAGTTGCTTAACCTGAGAACCCAACAGTTTCTTTTTGGACATCTTAAGCATCCTATCTATGCATTTTGACTTAATGATGCTACGTCTTGATACCGTCAAGGCTTGACTGAAATTTCCGCGCTTGAGTCAGACTGATTTGCAACTTCAATAGAGCCACCATCCTGCGACGCAGATTCCTCCGCTTTTTTATTCATGACGATGATGCTGATTCTGCGGTTGATGGGATTCAAGGGCTCCTGCTTATCAAACAACACCGAAGAAGACAGCCCAACAACCCGCAAGACCTTGGTTTCATCCATACCACCGTAAATCAATTCTCTTCTAGAAGCATTGGCACGGTCAGCCGACAACTCCCAATTACTATAACCACGCTCTCCACTGCCATAGGGTGCTGCATCAGTATGACCTGACAAACTGATGCGGTTCGGAACATCATTCAAAGCCTTGCCGATTTCATGCAAAATTTCTCTGGTATAGGGCTGCAAATCTGCCTTGGCAGAGGCGAACATGGGACGGTTTTGTTCATCTACCATCTGGATACGCAAGCCATCGGTTGTAATATCCAGCAACAACTGCTTCTTGTACTGTTTCAAAGTTGGGTTGGACTCTATCGCTGCCTCAATCTTGGTCTTCAGCCCCTTCAAGCGTTCTGCTTCGACTTTTGCCAGAGCTGCTTCAGCCGCTTGCAAATTGTAGGTTTTTTTCTGGGCATCTATCTCACCCTTGCGATTTTGCCCTTCACGTGCGCTCAAGTCCTTACCACCACCCTTGATGACACTGGAGCTATCGCCACTACCATCACCACCAGCCATCGCCACCTTCAAAGGAGTTTGAAAATACTCAGCGATCCCGTTCAGGTTACCCTTGGCAGTCGAACCTAATAACCACATCAACAAGAAAAACGCCATCATCGCTGTTACAAAGTCGGCATAAGCGATCTTCCAGGCACCACCGTGATGGCCACCAGCCACCTTCTTGATGCGTTTGACGATAATTGGTCTTAGTTCTTCGCTTGCCATCACCAATCCAGTTTTTATTATTTAGATTTAGATTGCTTAATATGCTCTTCCAACTCTGAGAACGTCGGCCTCTCGGTTGAATACAATACTTTCCGGCCAAACTCTACAGCCAAAGCTGGTGCATAACCATTCAAACTGGCCAGCAAGGTCACCTTAATGCATTGAAATGTCTTGGACGATTCATCAAGTTGCTGCTCCATCAAGCCCGCCAGAGGACCAACGAAACCGTAGGCTAGCAAAATACCCAGGAAAGTACCGACCAGGGCATGTGCAATCAGGATACCTAATTCAGAGGGTGGAATGCCCACAGACTCCATGGTATGCACTACCCCCATTACAGCAGCCACGATACCAAAGGCGGGCAGACCATCGCCCAGTTTGGCAATAAAATGGGCGGGCACAGCACCTTCGTGGTGATGCGTCTCAAGCTCATTGTCCATCAAATTCTCGATTTGAAAGGCATCCATATTTCCTGAAACCATCAGACGCAAATAATCCCCTACAAACTCCATCATATGATGATCGTGGACAATTGCAGGATATTTACTAAAAAGTGGACTTTCTTCAGGGCGCTCAATATCGCCCTCTATGGACATCAGGCCTTCTTTGCGCACCTTGGTAAGAACATCGAACAGCATGGTCATGAGTTCCATATACAATGACTTTGTATATTTGGAACCTTTCAGCACGCCAGGAAGCGCCTTCATAGTAGACTTCAAGGTTTTTGCATTGTTACCGACCAGAGAAGCGCCAACAGCCGCACCACCTATCATCAATAATTCCAGAGGCTGAAACAACACTGCAATATGCCCACCAGACATGACAAAGCCACCAAAGACTGAGCCCAATACGACGATATAGCCGACGATAACTAACACGAGCTTTTACTCCTTAGAGAGGATTTTTTATAATATCGACTACACTACCTCAGACCCGAAACATTCACCAGAAATGGAAGGTTAAATATTGCTTCAGGAATACATTTCACTATGTTCATTATATGCGCCAGACATAGAGATCGGGGTCATTCGGATTGCTTTTTATAATTAAATCCGCTTCGACACCAGGCACTTTAAATTCATAACTCATGAATATCGCATCTGGCTTCATTTCTGACCTGATCTTTTCCCACAGCGCTGGCATGGCCACTGGAGACAGATAAGCAAAAACCACATCAAAGTCGGCAAAATCCAACTCCTGATAATCCAATAAGTAAAACCGCAGTTTTTTACCTAACATCGCAGCTCTGAACCAGCTTACCAGCCAGGGAATAGGTGCCACCTCTACGCCAAAGAATGATTGTTCAGGCCGCATTTTTGCCAGGCTGATGGACACTCCTCCAAAACCACTACCTATGTCAATAAAACGCAAATCACTGCGCGCAGGTAGTTGCTCAAGAATACACGGCAACAAACTGGATTTGGAAGGAAAATATGGGACTTGAGTGCGGTAAGTTGACCAAAACAACAATACCAGCAATAAAAAGACGAACAAACTGAATCCTGGGTGCAGTTGAAAAACCAAGGAGACGACAAGCGCAAAAGGGAAAGCAAATTGTATTAGCCACCACCACCAACTCATACCGAGTAAGAAACTGAGGCTTGCGGCGACGCTCGCATGAATAGCAAGCAAAACATAGGGGGAGAGTACGCCACCGAATTGCCACCTGTCGGCTGCATACAGTAAATAAGAAAAGATAAAAGCGAGTAACTGTAAGCTTAGAGCAAGAAATACAGGCGAAGAAAAAACTCCGTTAGTCGGGAGGAGCTTACCTTTGCGGGTTTTTGACGCTACTACCTCCAAGGCTCCTCCTGAATTTTAAGCCACCATCTCCAACGCGGCCTCCGCATCTTTTGCTTTTTTTGTTTTACCTGCCCGTGATGGGACGTGGCATAAACCACAAGCATAATCATCATGCAAATCCAGGCTGTGCGCAACAAATTGCCCGCTGCATTTGCAACATTTTGCAAAACTCAGCATTTTACCCTCAAAGAAGCGCACCAGAGTCCAAGCCCGTGTCAAAGATAATACTGGCTCCTCACCAGTTGGCACTGGCATCTGCTCCAGATACAGGCGATACGACTTGATGACAGCATCAATACCATCCACACCAGCATGCTCACGCAGATATTTATGGATATTCATGAACAGGGAAGAATGAATATTTGGCTGCCAGGTAATAAACCAGTCCGTAGAAAAAGGCAGCATACCTTTCGGCGGCGAGACGCCCTTCAATTCCTTGTAGATTTTCAGCAGGCGCTCACGCGACAAGGATGTCTCAGACTCTAGCAATTGCAATCTGGCACCCAGATTAACCAGTTCAATTGCCAATTGAATTTCGTGAGCTTCGTTTACTACGCTTTTGCTAGCCATGATTATTCTCCATCCACCTTGATGTAAACGCTCGACAAATTAATGGATTTCTTCAACTGGCTGACCAGCCATCAAAATCGCAGCATGGGAATGCGCAAGGGCGCGCTCCTTGTTGTAATTTGTCAACATACACAAAATGGAACTATCCTCGAACCGGAAGCGCGCCAACATCATATTGGATCCAGCCAATTTCAAAATCTGAGCATTATTCAAACCCTCGATCAGGTCTGCAATTTCTTTACCAATACCCAAACGGAAAATAGCGGTCGCCTTGTCAGCGCGAATCATTTGCTGTGCCAACATCAAATAACTCAAATTGGCATCCCGAATCTCGGCCATCATATCGTTCTGCGTCATTTTCTCACCCTCCAGTTTGTTATCGGTGGCATGTTTGCGTTGCCAGTGAGATACATTGTGCAGGCTGGTGAAAGGCGACTGTATAAGCGGAATTCTGTATTTAAACCGAGAATAAAACGAAGACATGCCGTAGGAAAATATCCTACAGGCACATTTAGACATCTACAAAATGAAATTTCGTAGAAAACAGATTTTTATTTTTTCGGATCAGCAAAATTAGCCAATTCAAAAAATATCAATGAAAACAACAGCTTATGCAAAAGATGGTCTTTTACTTCGTCGTCATATAATCATTAACGGCAGCACTTTAGAAAACTTTAGGGAAAATTTAAAAATATTTTCGATTTATTTTCATACCCTTCTAACGGCAACGAATTGTGAAAACTTTAGGGTTGAGATCAAAAAAAACTCAAAAAAAATCACCCGTTTGCAACAGGTGATCCTTTTTGAGTTTTCCAAATGGCTATTAAAGCAACTAATTCTTACATTTATTGCATCTCATACATTTCTATAAGCACAATATTTGCCATTACATCCTACACAGTCGCGTGCCAAATACATTTATCTTTGATTTGCTTATCCAAGCCTGACAACAATGCTTCATGCTCGCCCATCTCTTCAGCTGTTGCCATTAAAACCGCGATCTCTCCAACTGGCACATCAAAAGCAACGACTTCCTGCACTTTTGGTGCGTCATCTTCTTCAATATCGATCTCAAAACTGTTTTGCCCACGCGACATTGCCAGAAAAACATCTGCCAGCAATTCAGCATCCAGCAAAGCGCCATGCAATTTGCGGTGCGAATTTGAAATTTCATAGCGGGTACAAAGTGCATCCAGAGAATTTCGTTTGCCAGGATGCAATTCCTTTGCCTGAACCAGTGTATCTACAATGCCAGGACAATATTCAGTCAGCACCGGTAAATTCAGGCGCGCGAGTTCTGCATTCAAAAAACCGACGTCAAAAGGTGCGTTATGGATAATGATTTCCGCACCCTTGATATAGGCGCAAAATTCCTCAGCCACCTCAGCAAATTTGGGCTTATCACTTAAGAACTCAGTAGTTAAGCCATGGACTGCCAGCGCGCCCTCTTCTGAATCACGCTCGGGATTGATATAGCGATGAAAGTTATTACCAGTCAGTTTGCGGTTAATTAATTCTACACAACCAATTTCTATGATGCGGTCGCCATTGCGCGCATTCAAACCTGTGGTTTCGGTATCGAGGACTAGCTGCCTACGCATATTGAATATTCCTATAAGACGACAATACTTAATTTAATCAAAAACCCAGCGCAGCGAAATACATGCGCCCGGCATAGCCTGGCAAAACCGGCTTTGCATGCCGACGCCGGCAGCGAACAGTAAATCCTGGCCTATAGAAACATAGGGTAAACGCTCCCTCTGCCAGAATGGTATGTGCAAGGACTGGAAATGACTCTTCATGTCGCGGGTCGAACGGTTTTCTGCCAGCTTCAATCGCTCCCCTCCCCTGCGCAAATGCAAGGAAAGCGCCTGCGACTGTAACCAGGCCGCTTCAAGGCCATGATCACTCTGGTCAAAATGCAGGCTGCCAGCAAACTCAGGGAAATGAATATGTGCCTGCCCCTGCCAGACAAACTCCTGCAAACGCCCCTCCTCTGCCACTCCAGCTTGCTGCGCTGATAAATAGACCGTGTCTTTATAGCGGTGTATGGCAATAGTATCGTGCTGCACTGTAATACGCGCATCTTCACGTCCATCAAACAACTGGCTTTGCATCTCTTTCAAACGCGAAGTCGTTGGCATGCGCACACCAGTCCTGGAAAACCAGTAGCGGAACAAATTGTCCCTGCGCGCAGGACTCAGTGCGCGCATGGCCGCAATTACCAGACCAGTATCATGCGTGCAACTGACAAAATCCTGCTCAGCAACTTCCAGCAGCAAGTCTTGTGCCGCCTGGAAATGGGTAGCAGAACGTGCGATGCGCTCCGAATAGCCGGGTGACAAACCCTCAAGCACCGGCATCACACTGTGGCGTATGGCATTGCGCAGATAGCGCTGGTCAGTATTGGATTCATCTTCGATGTAGCTTAAACCTTGCTGAATCGCATAAGCTTCGAGTGTGCTTCGTTTCTCTGTCAGCAGCGGCCGTCCCAGCATGACTTCATCATGACCGAACAAATTGGGCGCACGATGACAAACATCCATACCCGACATGCCAGCTACGCCACTCCCCCTTAACAACTGCAATAACAGGGTTTCGGCCTGATCATCCTGATGATGAGCAGCCAGGATTAATGGAATGCCGGTATTTTTTGACATGCGCCCCAACGCCAGGTAGCGCCCCTTGCGTGCAGACGCCTCCACCCCATCACCACTGTCGCGGCTAACCTGTATACATTCAGATTGAAAGTTGATACCAGCAGCACAGCTGGCACGGCAGTGATCCAGCCAAGCATCGGCATTAGGGCTCAAGCCGTGGTGTACATGAAAGGCAAACAGAGGGATATTGTTATGGCGGCAATAATTTATCGCCAGAGATAGCAAAACTGTGGAATCCAGACCGCCGCTAAAAGCTACAGCGAGGCCATTTTGCAGCTTTCCTTCACAGAAATCAGCAATAATGGCATCGAGTTTTTTTGAGAATGTTTGCTCAAGACTAGAGCAATGTTGATCTGGCCTCATTCAGCAAGTTTCGTTTCCTTAAACTTACCGTAGCTCAGTAATTTTTCATGACGGGCAGCCAGCAAGTCCTTGGTTTTCACTCCCTGAAATTGACGCAAGGTATCTGCCAGTGCGCGCTTGACCAAGGCACACATCTGCTTGGGATCTCTATGAGCGCCACCCAGAGGCTCATTGATGATCTTGTCGATCAAACCCATTGCCTTCAGTCGGTGGGCAGTCAAGCCCAGCGCTTCTGCTGCATCTGATGCTCGATCAGAAGTCTTCCACAAGATGGAGGCACAACCTTCTGGTGAAATCACGGAATAGGTTGCGTATTGCAACATCAATACAGCGTCGCCAACTGCCAGCGCCAATGCGCCACCAGAACCGCCTTCACCAATAATGGTAGTAATCAGCGGCACTTTGAGCTCTGCCATGACATACAAATTGTGACCAATGGCTTCAGACTGGCCGCGCTCTTCAGCATCTATACCAGGCCAGGCACCTGTGGTATCCACAAAGGTGAATACGGGAATATCGAATTTCTCGGCCAGCTTCATCAGGCGCATGGCCTTACGATAGCCTTCAGGCTTGGGCATGCCAAAGTTGCGCAAAGCGCGCTCTTTGGTGTCACGACCTTTTTGATGACCCATGACCATACATGCCTGCCCATTAAACCTGGCCAGACCACCGACGATGGATTGATCATCAGAAAAACTACGATCGCCATGCAACTCATGGAAATCAGTAAACATCTGATTAATGTAGTCCATGGTATATGGACGTTGGGGATGGCGGGAAATCTGCGACACTTGCCATGGGGTCAACTTGGCGTAAATATCCTTAGTTAACATCTGGCTTTTCTTCGACAGCCTATCTATTTCTTCAGAAATATCGACTGCGGAATCATCCTGAACAAAACGCAATTCTTCTATTTTTGTTTCCAGCTCTGCAATTGATTGTTCAAAATTTAAAAATGTCGTTTTAGTCATCGTGCCTCCTTAACATCACACGAGTTGATAAAAAAATCCAATTTCATTCTGGCGCGGGCGCAATGTTTAATTGAATAATGTGTCGCTATGCTAAGCGTGCAAACAAACCATTTAGATGATTTTTTTGCAAAATTCGTATGCTTTTGTGGGACAATTTGTCCTGACGGACCAGATTAGATATCAAAACTATCCTCGCTGTCCAGTGTTCCCCGCTATTAGCTTGCATCAGAACAATGAAAATCAGTATATAAATACTAGTTTTGAGGTCACCCGTCCCTACAAATTTTTGCCATCCCTCATTCACAGAACACCACAGTTTCATTCAAAACTGAAAAATATAGTGAAGGTAAAATGCTGTTTGTTTGTCAAACACCCATAGTCGGCAACTTATTTGATAAGATGGCGCTTTGCTTAATAGCCAGTATAACATTGCTGCTTACATGTTCTGCCAAACTCCTATAAATCCAAGACCGAACACCATGCGCCACATTTTAAAGAATGTACTTACTCTCTCCAGTTTGTCCCTGCTGTTGATGTCTGCTTATGTGCGTGCAGATGAAGCTGCCGATGTTGGCAAATTACTCAGGGCTGGCCAGGTGAATGAAGCCATGCAGAAAGTGGATGCCGCATTGGCACAGCGCCCCAAGGATGCCCAGATGCGCTTCCTTAAGGGACTGATACTGACAGAACAGAATAAATCGGCGGAAGCCATCACGGTTTTCTCAAAACTGACCGACGATTATCCAGAGTTACCCGAGCCATATAATAATCTGGCCGTCCTGTACGCTTCCTCCGGTCAGTATGACAAGGCACGTGCGGCGCTGGAAATGGCCATCAGGACCAACCCCACTTATGGTACAGCCCACGAAAACCTTGGGGATGTTTATGCCAAGCTGGCTAGTCAGGCCTATGACAAGGCATTGCAGCTCGATTCTGGTAATAATACAGCCAAATTGAAGCTTACTCTGGTTAAGAATCTGGTTGGCAATACTACTGGCGGCACCAATCCCAAAGCTACTGTGGCGGCAGCAACACCTGTGGCTTCTGTAACCAAAGCCAGCGCAAGTGCAGTCGCCATGACAAAGCCTGAACCAGAAACTGCCAAACCTGAGCCCAAGGCCAAACCCGCCCCCGTTGTCGCAACAGCAGACAAGGCGGAAGAAGACGTGCTGAAGTCAGTTGAAAACTGGGCCAAAGCATGGAGCAACAAAGATACCAATGCCTATCTGGCCCATTATGCAAAAGATTTCCAGACACCGAAGGGCGAACCTTATAAAGCTTGGGCAGAAGAGCGCCGCAACCGCATAGAAGGCAAGGGCCGCATTAACGTCAAAATTGAAACTGCCAAAATTGATGTTGATGGCAACACTGCCACCGTGAAATTCCGGCAAATTTATACCTCAGACCAGTTGACCGCCAATAGCCGCAAGACCTTGCACATGGTGAAGCAGGATGGCAAATGGCAGATCAAACAGGAGCGCGCGGGTAGCTAATGTTTTTCGCAGTCCACTCTGATCCTCCGGCTGCTGGCAAAGCCGGGAAATCGCGCTTTTTTGCTATTCTTGCATTGTCATGCCTGGCGTTTGGCTACTCCCCTGCCATCGCCACTGCCAAGTCACGCCCCAACAAAGTCGCCCCTGCTGAAATTAATCCGAATGCGCCCGACCCTGATGCCTTACTCATAGAAGTCTATAAGAGCCTGGCTGCCAATAATTTGCAAAAGGCGCAATACAAGATCGATGCCCTGGTTGAAGCCTACCCACATTTTCAATTAGCTCACCTGATACAGGGAGACCTGCTGCTAATGCATACCCGTCCAGTGCGCAATTTTGGTGTAGGCGCCTTGACACAACCTGACAAGCTGAAAGACCTCCGGGATGAAGCAGCGGTGCGCATACGTTCTTACCGCGAGCGCCCTGACCCCGACCTTATTCCCAGGGCGATCTTGCAATTGCGCGATGACCAAAAGCAAGCCATCGTCGTTGATGCTAAAAAATCGCGCCTGTACGTGTATGAAAATGCTGCTGGCCAACCACGTCTGGTCAATGATTTCTACGTGAGCCAGGGTAAATTTGGTATTAACAAACTCAAAGAAGGCGATCAAAAAACGCCTATCGGCGTGTATTACATCACTAGCCGCCTTGCTGGCACCAAATTACCTAGTTTTTATGGCCCCGGCGCCCTGCCCTTGAACTATCCTAATGAATGGGACAAATTTAATGGTCGCAATGGTTCTGGTATCTGGTTGCATGGCATGCCGCCCGAAAGCTTCAGTCGCCCGCCGCTGGCCTCAGATGGATGCGTGGTGCTGACAAATCCAGATTTCCTGAAAATCTCGGCCATGGTGGACATAGGTAAAACCCCGGTGATCATCAGTGAACAACTGGAGTTCGTCAGCCGCAATAAGTGGATGCTGGATAGAAACCAGGCAGAAAAGCTGGTGGATGACTGGCGTTTGGACATGGAAAGCCAGAATGCCAATCGCATTTTGACCAATTATTCGCGCAATTTTAAGACTACCCAGGGTGACAACCTCAATACCTGGTTCCCCAAGCAGCAGCAAAGCTGGGATAACTGGCATAATCCTGTTATTAAATTAAAAGATGTCACCCATTTCCGTTACCCAGGCAAAGATGAGCTTATCGTCAGCACCTTTACCCAGGAAACCACAAATGGAAAAACCAAGGCAGCAGTCCGCAAGCGTCAGTACTGGATGAAAGAAGCTGCCAGATGGCGCATCATTTACGAGACCACGGTCTAAACAATTTGAAGCATTTACTATAAACTTTAATTCAACCATCAATAACGCATGCTGAATATGAAAATTTCAAAATCCGGGGTAAGCAGTATATTGCTGGGGACTTGCCTGATGATGGCGAGTGCCTTCAGTTTTGCTGAAGGGCAACCAAAAGTGGCATTTAAAACCAATATGGGTGAAATCGTCATTGAACTCTACCCTGAAGCAGCCCCCAAAACCGTGGAAAACTTCCTCAAGTATGTCAAAAGCGGACATTACAAAGGGACGATTTTCCATCGTGTTATAGACAACTTCATGATACAGGGCGGCGGCTTCGACAAGGATATGAAAGAGAAGCCAACCAATAAACCTGTGCCGCTGGAAGCCCGTGAAGCATTGGACCATGGACTGAAGAATGATCTGGGCGTGGTTGCCATGGCACGTACACAAGACCCTAATTCTGCAAGTGCTCAGTTTTACATCAATGTCAAAGACAATGATTTCCTGAACCATCAAGTCTTGCCTGAAGGTGACCCGGTTGAATTCCAGTACCGTGGCAGCACTGTCACTGAAAGACGCGCCCGCGCACTGGCAATGACTGCTGGCTATACGCCATTTGGTAAAGTCATCAAAGGCATGGATGTGGTTGAAAAAATTAAAGTGGTAGAAACTGGTGACGCTAAAATGATGCAAAATGTGCCTGTCAAACCAGTTATCATTCAATCCGCTACCTTGTTAAAATAAACAAATCTCTAAACTTTTTGAAACGAAAGACTATCATGGCCGTTATTCTGACCACCAACTTCGGTAACATCAAGATTGACCTGAACGAAGAAAAAGCACCAAAAACTGTCGCCAATTTCCTGGCTTATGTTGAATCCGGTCACTATAACGGCACTATTTTCCATCGTGTCATCGATGGCTTCATGATACAAGGCGGTGGTTTTGAGCCAGGCATGAACCAAAAATCCACGAATGCGCCCATCGAAAATGAAGCCAAGAACGGCTTGAAAAACGAACGTTACGCATTGGCCATGGCACGCACTGGCGACCCTCACTCGGCATCTGCCCAGTTCTTCATCAATACTGCCAATAATAGCTTCCTCGACTACCCTGGTCAGGATGGTTGGGGCTACTGTGTGTTTGGTAAAGTTGTTGAAGGCATGGATATTGTTGATAAAATCAAGGGTGTCAAAACGACACGTACTGGCATGTTCCAGGATGTTCCAGTTGAAAACGTCCTCATCGAAAAAGCGGAAATCGTTTAATCTTTATCAGCACAATTCATGATCGCAGACCAGCACGCGAATCAGACAAAAGCGCAACCAATTCCGGTTGCGCTTTTTGTTTCTGACACGCATTTAAATCCCGGCCTCCCACTTACTACAGAAGCTTTTTTGAGTTTTCTCGAAAAGCAGGCCATGCAGACCAAGGCACTTTATTTACTAGGAGATTTGTTTGAGTATTGGGTAGGTGATGACAATATCAGCGATACCTATAATTTAGCGATAGTCCAGGCATTGCGCAAAGTCCATGATCACGGCGTGCACTTGTACTGGATCGCTGGCAATCGCGACTTTTTGATAGGCAGTGATTTTTCTGCGGCAACCGGTGCCGCCTTATTGAATGACCCCAGCGTGATTGATTTAGCAGGCAAGAAAGTGGTGCTCAGCCATGGTGATGCGCAATGCACGGATGACCAGGCTTATATGGAATTCAGGCAAAAAGTCCGACACATAGAATGGCAAAAAACATTCCTGACCATGCCACTGGAACAACGCAAAAAAATCATAGAAGGTCTGCGCACTGAAAGCAAGATGGAGCAAAAACAAAAATCTGTCGCCATCATGGATGTCAATGCTGATGCAATCGCCGCTTTATTTTTACAAACCAGCACCAATACCATGATACATGGACATACGCACAGACCGGCAATACATAGCAGTCATGGTCAAACCCGTTACGTATTGCCAGATTGGGAATGCGACAGCCAGGACAAGCGCGGCGGCTGGCTGGCAGCCTATAGCGATGGCAGCATGCAGACTTTTGATTGGAATGGCAGCCTCAAATAATCGATACTCCTATCACTGATTCACTGTATCTGAGCGCAAATGACCTGCACTAATCGTCAGCACTCTGCCACATCTGGCAGCAATCGATAAATCATGCGTCACCAGAACCAGGGTTGAGCCACGTTCGCGATTCAAGGTGAACATCAGATTGATAATCGCTTCACCAGTGGCTGCATCCAGGCTGCCAGTGGGCTCATCAGCAAACAGCAAAGGTGGTTCGGTAACAAAGGCCCTGGCCAAAGCTACCCTTTGCTGTTCGCCCCCCGACAAAAACTTGGGATAATGCCTGAGCCTTGAGCCTAAGCCCACATGTTCCAGCATTTTTTCTGCCTTGGCACGCGCCTGTTTATCACCACGCAACTCCAGCGGCAGCATGACATTTTCCAGCGCGTTCAAATGCATCAGCAACTGGAAAGACTGGAACACAAAACCCAGATTTTCTTTACGGAATTGCGCTCTGCCATCCTCGGCCAAGTCAAAAATATCAACGCCATCGAGCAATACTTTGCCTTCAGTTGGCGTATCCAAGCCAGCCAATATACCCAGCAAAGTGGACTTACCAGAACCAGAAGCGCCAACAATTGCAAGCGTCTGCCCGGCTTGCGCGGTAAAATCTATGCCATTCAGTATGCTCAGCTCACCCGTCGCATCTGCGACGCGCTTGCTCAGGCGCTTTACTTCGATTGCCGCTTTGTTTGATTCCATAAGGTCTTTGCGTATGCTTTTTTCTCAATTGTCAGGTCACGTCAGCAGCTTATCAAAACAAGCCCTGATGTTCGTCGTGTTTACTGCATTTACATTCACTGCTTTACCTGCTCATTCTGCATCAAAAACCATCCTCGTGCTCGGCGATAGCTTATCGGCTGAATATGGCCTGGCACGCGGCAAAGGCTGGGTAGCCTTGCTAGAACAAAGGCTACAACAAAAAAGTATAACAGCCACTGTCATCAATGCCAGTATCAGTGGTGACACTACCAGCGGTGGAAAAGCACGCTTGGGAAATTTACTGGAAAAATATCGTCCAGATATCCTCATCATTGAACTTGGCGGCAATGACGCCTTGCGCGGTTTATCACTTAAGGCCTCAGAAGATAATTTCAAGGCCATGATAGAAATGGCCAAGGTACAGCACAGCAAAGTACTGTTAGCTGGCATGCGCATCCCACCCAATTATGGCCCTGATTATTCTGAACGCTTCTTTTCCCTCTATGAAAAACTGGCGAAAGCAAATAAGACGGCATTAGTGCCTTTTCTTTTGGAGGGTATAGTAGAAAAAGACACGCTGTTTCAGGCTGACCGTATCCACCCCATAGCTGAAGCTCACCCAGCCATACTCAACAATGTCTGGCCGCACTTAATGCCGTTATTGAGCAAGTAAGAGTATGAAATATCCTGAATTACTGAATTTTTCTGATGTATACCAGCGGCGCGCAGAATTTGACAGCATCATTGATGTGCGCAGTCCGGCTGAGTTTGCCGAAGACCATATTGCCAATGCTATCAATTGCCCGGTATTGAGCAATGAAGAGCGCATCGTCATTGGCACCATGTACAAACAGGTCGGCGCTTTTGAAGCCAAGCGCCTGGGCGCTGCCCTGGTAGCAAAAAATATAGGACAGCACATAGAAAACCTGTTTCAGGATAAGCCACGCGACTGGAAGCCCTTGATTTACTGCTGGCGCGGCGGCAATCGTAGTGGCGCCATGGCCCATATTTTTGCAAAAATAGGTTGGCCAGTAACACAATTGAACGGTGGTTATAAAGCCTACCGTCAGTATGTCAATCAAAGCCTGGATTCTGAACTACAGCAATTTCAATGGCGGGTATTATGCGGCCCTACCGGCAGTGGTAAAAGCCGTAGCCTGCAAGCTCTCGCGGCACTAGGCGCACAAGTCCTGGACCTGGAATTATTGGCGGCCCACCGCGGCTCAGTGCTCGGTGGCATGCCTGGGCATGCACAGCCTTCGCAAAAGCAATTCGATAGCCGCATCTTTGAACAAATCCAGAAATTTGACACACGGAAAACTATTTATGTAGAAGCAGAAAGCAAAAAAATTGGCAACCTGAGAGTGCCGGAGAATTTGATGCAAACCATGCGCGCGTCAAGCTGCGTGCAACTCAGTCTGCCACTGGGGAAACGGGTAGAACTATTATTGGAGGAGTACGCCCATTTCATCATCAATACTGAAAGTTTGAATGAGCAATTGCATTTTTTGACTTCTCTGCATGGCAAAGAAAGAATATCTCGCTGGAAGCAAATGGCAGAAAATGGGCAAGTACAGCAATTGGTGAGTGAATTACTGGAGCAGCACTACGATCCTGCCTATGGTAAATCCGTTGCCAGAAATTTTTTAAAATATCCGCATGCAGAATTGATAGCACAAGACGATATTAAAGAATCTGACTTCACGCGTACAGCCCTGCAAATATTGGGTGCCAGGGCACCCGAATAAGCATCAACCATCAACATCGTCAACGATACTTTGACCTTGATCCTCAAGTCTGTCAAATTGCTTGTGATTGAGTGCCCACCAAAATACCGCTCCAATGGCAAATACCAGCACCAGACTGAGCGGTATCAGTAAATAAAGTATATCCATGATTTCCAGTATGTCCTTTATATCAGTCTTGCGTCAGATAGATGGACTGTGTAACAGGTTGCGGTAACAAATACAGGCGCAAGGCATTCAAGACCACGATCAATGAGCTCAGTGACATGCCCAGGGCTGCATGCCAGGGTTCCAGCCATCCACACATGGCAGCTGGTATTGCCAGCAAATTATAAAGTACGGCCCAAGCCAGGTTTTCACGTATCAGCCGGTAGGCCTTGCTGGCGACAGCCATACCAAAATCCAGATCCGTTAAGCGATTCGACATCAGTAGCACATCGCTGCGCGATTGCGAAATGGGTGCACCCTGACCCATCGCTACGGATACGTCAGCCAGCGCTAGTACAGGGCCATCATTCATGCCATCGCCAACCATAACTACCGTGGCGCCGTCAGCCTGGAGCTTTCGTACAATCTCATATTTTCCTGCCGGACTCAGTCCTGCATGTGCATCCTGAATATCACATTGCGCGGCGACTTCATTGACCACTTCCAACCTGTCTCCAGATAACAGTAATATTTTCTTGCCCTTATTTTTTAAATTCCTGATCGCTTCAATAGCATCATCACGCAATGCATCATCTAGCGCAAACCACAAGAGACAACCATATTCATTAGCCAGCACCGTCAATGTCTGTCCGGCAAAGCCTGAGGGAATCTTCATCTCCTGAGCATGCAACGTACTGACAAATTCCACACTGCCAAGGCGATAAATTTTGCCTTCAAATTCAGCTTCTATGCCAGCACCAGGCACCTCCCTGACTTTACTTAAGCCGGTCACCTCCTTACCCGGCTGACTCCGCACCAGATAATCAGCAATTGCTTTTGACACCGGATGTGACGACTTGCCAGCCAGCGCCATGGCAATAGCTGCATTTACACCCATAGACAAGTCATCGGCAGCCAATACCTCCTTGACTTGCATTCGCCCCATGGTCAAAGTGCCTGTTTTATCAAAGACTATATGTGTGGCCGACGCCATTGCCTGTATAGCCTTGGATTTTGCCAGCAAAACCCCATTCCTAGCCAGAATGCCTACGGCGGCGGACATAACACCAGGCGTGGCCAGGGATAAGGCACATGGACAAGTCACGACGATAATACTGATTGCTATCCACAAAGCGCGGTCAGGATCTATTTGCCACCAGACCAAGCCACTAATCAATGCCAATAAAAGTATGATGATCAGAAAACGGCTGGCATGCTTATCAGCCAGCAAAACCAGTGGTGGTTTTTCCAGCGAGGCAGATTCCATCATGCCTATCAGTGCTGACAATTGTGTTGCACCGCCAACCTGTTTTGCCTGCATCACCAGCGCACCATGAATATTCACCGATCCAGCCAAGACCAGACTACCGACAGTTTTACTCACAGGTAAAGATTCACCTGTCATCAAGGCCTCATCACAACTACTGTCGCCAGAGATGACCACACCGTCTGCAGGAATATGATCACCTGCAGTCACCATTAAATAATCTCCAGCTTGCAAGACAGCTGCATCAACCATCTCCATTTGCACTTGGGGATAAGCAATAAAGCGCTGCGCCATTGCTGGCGATAACTGAGTCAATATGCTCAGTGCAACTGTTGTACGTTTTTGCACCTTGGACTCAATCAGACGTGCGCCGAGCAAGAGAAAAACGAACATGATGGCTGAGTCAAAATACACAGCACCGCCATGGAATGTCGCCCATACACTGGCAAAGAAAGTCAGCAATATGCCCAGGGAAACTGGCACATCCATCCCTATATGGCGATTTTTTAAATCGCGCCAGGCGGAAGAAAAGAAAGATGAGGCTGAAAAGCCTATAACAGGAACAGTAATAATCATGCTGGCAAGTTTGAGCAACTTGTCCAGGTCTGGCGTCAAATCCCCGTCTATTTGCGGCACAGGAACCAGGTAAGCAGGAAAAGCATACATCATGACTTGCATCATGGCAAAACCTGCGACAAATAAACGCCACAGGGCACGCTTGTTTTCCTTTTGCTCAAGCGCATCTGGCGACTGATGGGTCGGCAAAGCACCATAACCCAGATCAGTGATGGCAGCGAGTATGCGCTTGAGTGTCAATAAATCCGGGTTCCAGGAAATCTCGGCACGATGAATAGCAGGGTTGATTTTAAATGAAGAAATTCCCGGCAATTGCCTGACACGAAACTCAATCAATTGCACACAGGCAGCGCACCGCATACCCGAGAGATTAAGTTTCTCGCTAACAAGCTCTTGCTGCCGCCCTGTTTCCCCCACCAAAGATATACTGCCATTGGAATGTGTCATACATTTACCCGACGACAACCTGACTGGCTTTGTTTTGCATATATTCGGAGACCAGATTGTTTTGCTCGACTGCGTGCAAGATGGCCAGACAACCATGACAACATACCGGTTGCATACGATGATTAAAGCAGGTAGTCAAAGCATTGTGTTTACGCATTTTTTCGCCGCAATGAAAACAGTCTATCTTTTCCACTGCGGAAAAAGAAAGAAGTACTACCTCAAAAAGCGATGAAAATGTAAATGCCATATTTCCAAAAATGGACAATCCCTATGGGACGCAGTGTTTTATATTACAGGAAAAAATTGGATGGTACTTGATACACGTCAAGTAAAATAAGAAATCGACAGGCGAAAAAAAACGGTAGCGTTGCACTACCGTTTTTTTTACTTCATGGATACTACATAGATGCTGCGTAAATACGTTAATACTACGACTAAATTGCTACCACGATGCTATACATAGCGAGGAATCCGAGAAACCTCAGGTCCGCAAACTACACGGATGGGGACTGCACAAATTGTAGGACTATCCACTTCATTAATAACCGGCACACAAGACATTACCGGAGCTCAAATTCAATCCGCCTAGGATACAAAAATTTATTTTGTATATCGACCTCCTTCTTTTGAACCAGTTACGCCCCTAATATATGCCAACTCACTAACGAGTGAAAGAAAAAAATAACTATGCAAGCAGCCAACCAGATTAAGAAAATCAACCAAACAAAATAACCAATTTAATGCATGCTGGGAATATTTCCCTTCAGCATTGTAGTTGCGGCGCTAGCACCTATGGAAGCGCCAAATTTTTTCAGGACGCGCTCTGGCAAACCTTCTTTTTGGGTGTAATCAACGATGTTTTCTACCTTGATGATATCTCTCGCCACGGAATCTACAGAACCAAAATCATCTGCCAACCCCATCTGCACTGCCTTACTACCTATCCAGAAAAGACCAGAAAACATGTCTGGCGTTTCTTTCAAGCGCTGGCCACGGCCAGCACGCACGGTATCTATAAATTGCTGGTGAATTTCATTAAGCATAGTTTGGGAAAATGCTTTCTGTTTTTCTGTTTGCGGTGAGAAAGGGTCCATGAAACCCTTGTTTTCACCTGCAGTCATGAGACGACGTTCCACCCCCAGTTTATCCATCAAGCCGGTAAAACCAAAGCCATCCATGAGCACGCCAATAGAACCAACCACACTCGCTTTATTGACAAAAATTTTATCTGCGGCAACAGCAATGTAATAACCACCAGACGCGCAAATCTCATCAACCACGACATACAGCTTTTTCTCAGGGTATTCTTTACGCAGCCTGCCCATTTCATCATTGATCATGCCTGCCTGCACTGGGCTACCACCAGGACTGTTGATACGAACGACGACAGCAACTGAGCCTGGATCAGAAAAGGCCCTGTTCAATGCCGGGATTACCGTGTGCGCACTGCCTGCCCCCTCAGACTCTATGGTGCCGTCAATTTCTATCAGGGCAGTATGATGCCCCAGATTCTCCATTTCATCAGTTGCATAATCGCTGAAATAGTAAAACGCGAAAATAATGACCGACAGAAATGCGAACCTGAAAAAGATACTCCAGCGCCTGCGCAGGCGCTGCTCGCGCAAGGAATCTGTCGCCAGTTTTTCTAACAACTGACGTTCCCAGCCAGCTTCTTTTTTGTCGCTTTCGCCCGTTGGCAAATTCGATAATTGCTCATCCATAATTTTTCCAGAAATCAGGCAATGACAGCTTGTATATAATCATCGGGATGCCAGTAAATCTGCCCATCTTCTTCACTGACATTAATTTTTCGCAGGCGACCACCACGACAAGGGCCACCTGTGCAATAACCGGTATCCGGCTGATAAATCGCACCATGAGTGGCACACATGATGTAAAGACCGCTGGACTCGAGGAATTCGCCCGGGTTCCAGTCCAGTTCCACAGGCACATGGGCACAGCGGTTTAAATACCCATGCACTGCACCGTCATAACGGATCACAAAGCCAACAGCATCATCACTGCCGGCAGTAACGGGAAAACGCACGCCCTTACCGCCTTCTATCAATTCATCAGACTTACATACGGAAATTGCCGTCATTTCTACCTCTAAAGTTCAGGCGTTTTCACGCAGCCATTCATGCAGTTGCGCCACATCTTTCGCAGAAAACAAGGGCTGCATGCTTTGCAGGGCCGACACATCATGCGCGCCATATTCAACTGCGATCGCCGCCGCACCAGCATTATTGGCCATCTGCAAATCATGCGTGGTGTCGCCTATCATGACAGTGCGACGCATATCCTGACCCAGTTCACGTGTTAACTCCTGCAACATGGCAGGGTGCGGCTTGGAAAACGTCTCGTCAGAACAACGCGTCGCATCAAAGACAGAAGTCAGCTTGGCTGTATGCAAAGCACGACTCAGACCAACACGACTCGCGCCTGTTGCCACTGCCAAAAAATAACCCTCTTGCGCCAATTCGGCCAACATTTCCCTGACCCCCTTGAATAGAGGGAGCTCATGGTCCCGGGTCAAAAAGTGGTGACGAAAACGTTCAACCACTCTGGGATACAGTTTAGGGTCTATGCCCGGCATGGCCACCTGTATTGCCTCAGGCAAAGCGAGGCCAATGACATAGGAAGCGATATCTTCTTTGGGAACAGGCAAACCAAGGTCTTTCGCTGCAGACTGTATGCAGGTGACGATAGCAGCCGTGCTATCCATCAAGGTTCCGTCCCAATCAAATACAATTAAATCGAATTGCTTTTTTGCCATATATTCATTAAACGCGCATACATCAGCATGCGCGACATGTTTCTCATCAATAACGGCATCATACCATTACTAAACCATTAAGACTTTCCTGGACTAAGCCAGGCTTTTCAGAAAATCTTCACATTCTTTGGGCAAACCTGCGTTCACAGTAAGTGTTTTACCTGTCTCTGGATGAACAAAGCTGATCTGATGTGCATGTAGGAACATGCGCTTCAGTGCACCACGCCCTTCGCCCGCCTTCAGCAAAGCGCGGTTCAGGGAAAAGTCGCCATATTTATCATCACCCGCAATTGCAAAGCCACTGGCCGACAGATGCACACGAATTTGATGGGTGCGGCCGGTTTTCAGTTCAGCTTCCAGCAAGGCGAAATCCCGATATTTTTTCTGCAAAGTAAACACTGTATGTGAGGCCATGCCATCAGCCTGCACTCGCACCCGGCGCTCACCTTCTGCCGTTGTGTATTTATGCAAAGCCAGCTTGACATGCTGACGAGCATTTTTCCAGTCGCCGTGCACCAGAGTCAGATAACGCTTGTCAGTAACGCCATCACGCATTTGCTCATGCAGATTTGTCAAGGCGCTGCGTTTCTTTGCCAATAAAAGTATGCCGGAAGTTTCCCTGTCCAGCCTGTGCACCAGTTCAAGAAACTTGGCATCTGGCCTGGAGGCACGCAATTGCTCGATGACACCATAACTGATACCGGAACCACCATGCACTGCCACACCGGCCGGTTTGTTAATAATCAATAAATGAGCATCTTCAAACAGAATAGGAAATTCATGCTTGGGTGCGACCTGTTCGCTTGGTTCTGCCATGCGGATTGGCGGGATACGGACAACGTCTCCCTCCACCAGGCGGTACAACTGGTCTATGCGGCCTTTGTTGACACGCACTTCACCAGAGCGTAACACCCGGTAAACATGGCTTTTTGGCACGCCTTTACAGATGCGCAGCAAGAAATTATCGATACGCTGCCCCGCCTCTTCTTCAGAGATCGTGAGCATTTGAACTTTGGGTTGTGAGGCCGAAGGCTGCTGAGGGGGAGTCTTTTCCATCTGAATTTGATGTGCTCCCCTATTAATTGTCGCTAAGTCCTTCATTTTGAATATATAATCATTTTCGCTTCAGCATTTATGCTTTAGCAGTGTAAGAGGAATAAACGCCTATTTTACACAGGGGCATGTCCATCGGCCTCGCCTGTTTGCAAATTTGATGGAAAAGATGTGTATGCAACGTCATTTGCATGTCAAGGTAACAGCCAATTGTTGTTGTCGGGCATAGATAAATGAAGTTGGATCAGAGAGTTTGAATTGTAAGGATATTAGTCTGGCAAGAGGCGCAGGTTTAAATATGAGCCAGCGAGCTTGCCGGTTGATGGTTGAAGTAATAGGGTCGATTTCGCCAGACACAACACAATAAGATGGTCTGGCACCAAAGTTGCTCATCGCCTGGCGTTGTACTTGCTTGTTCAATCAATAAGCGAGTCAGACAACGCGGGGGACATGTGCACTCGAACTTTCTTACCTTGACCGTCCGCGCCCAACGCAAAACAGATGGCCGTATTGCCATATCATCAGTTCTACTTGGCTTTTCATGGCCACATAGACTTCGCCCTGTTTTGCCTCAGGCATTTCCCTCCCCCTCAAACACTCCGCTCCCGCGTACATCCCGTATCAGTACAGTTGCCTCTTTAATAGAAGGCAACACAAGATGACCACCAGGTCACGGAGTAAAACATGAAACGTATGCTGTTCAACGCGACGCAGCAAGAAGAGTTGCGCGTTGCCATTGTCAATGGGCAAAAGCTGATTGACATAGATATCGAGACTGCCGGTCGCGAACTGCGCAAGTCCAATATCTACAAAGGCGTGATCACTCGTATCGAGCCTTCCCTTGAAGCCTGTTTCGTCAACTACGGCGAAGAACGTCACGGCTTCCTCCCCTTCAAAGAAGTTGCCCGCACCTATTTCAAAGAAGGCGTGGACGTACGCAATGCTTCCATTAAAGAAGCACTGCGCGAAGGCCAGGAAATCATGGTCCAGGTAGAAAAAGAAGAACGTGGCAACAAGGGCGCTGCCCTGACCTCGTTCATTTCTCTGGCAGGCCGCTATCTGGTTTTGATGCCTAACAACCCGCGTGGTGGTGGTGTTTCCCGCCGCGTTGAAGGTGAAGATCGCCAGGAATTGCGCGAAACCATGGACAAACTGGACTTGCCAGGTGGCATGTCTGTGATTGCCCGCACTGCCGGCATAGGCCGCAATGTTGACGAATTGCAATGGGATTTGAATTACCTGATGCAACTCTGGCGCGCGATTGAAGGCGCTGGAAAATCTTCTCCTGGTGCTTTCCTGATTTATCAAGAGTCTTCCCTGGTGATCCGCGCTATACGCGACTATTTCCAGCCTGACATTGGCGAAATCCTCATCGACACCGACGAAATCTACGAACAAGCCCAGCAATTCATGAGCCACGTGATGCCCGATATGGTGCACCGTGTCAAACGCTATAGCGATGATGTGCCGCTGTTCTCGCGTTTCCAGATTGAACACCAGATCGAAACTGCCTATTCCCGTACCGTACCTCTGCCATCCGGTGGCGCGATCGTTATCGATCATACGGAAGCCCTGGTATCTGTCGACGTCAACTCGGCCCGCTCCACTCGCGGTGGCGATATCGAGACAACCGCTTTCAATACCAATCTGGAAGCGGCTGAAGAAGTAGCCCGTCAATTGCGCCTGCGTGACTTGGGTGGTTTGATCGTGATCGATTTTATCGACATGGAAAACGCCAAGAACCAGCGCGAAGTTGAAACCCGCCTCAAAGATGCACTGCGCTACGACCGCGCACGTGTACAAATGGGCAAGATTTCCCGCTTTGGCCTGATGGAATTATCACGTCAGCGCCTGCGCCCTTCCCTGTCCGAAGGCAGCCATGTAACTTGCCCACGTTGCAACGGCACTGGCCACATCCGTGACACCGAGTCTTCTGCCTTGCAAGTCCTGCGCATTATCCAGGAAGAGGCCATGAAGGAAAACTCAGCAGCAATCCACGTCCAGGTACCTGTCGACGTTGCCGCTTTCCTGTTGAATGAAAAGCGTGGCGAGATCCTGAAAATAGAAACGCGCCATCGCGTAACTGTCATCCTGATCCCTAACAAGCATCTGGAAACCCCACATTACAAGCTGGACCGTCTGAAAACAGATGATCCTCGCCTCGAAGACCATCACGCCAGCTATGCCATGGCTGAGCAGGCTGATACCGACATTGGCTACAGCAAACGTCAGAAAGAAGACGTCAAACCACGCCAGGAAGCCATGGTCAAGAGCATCACGCCTGAGACTGCGCCTATCGTGGAACGCAAGGAAGTCGCCCCAACGGTCGTTGCACCAGTTGCGACCCCGGCAGAACCCGGTTTCTTCGGCAAACTGTTTGGCTTCCTGTTTGGCAAGTCTGAACCAGCAGCCAAGGCAGAAACGCCAAAACCAGCAGAAGAAAAAACTGCTGAACGCGACCGCACTGCACGTGGCCCCCGCAATGGCAATAGCAACAGCCAGCGCAACCGCAACCGCCGCAACCGTGATCGCGATGAACGCGAAGACCGCCCGGCAAAGGCAGAAAAGGCTGAAAAACCAGAGCAGGAAACAGCCAAACCGGTAGCAACGGAAAATCCACGTCCACCAAAAGCACCTAAGCCACCGCGTGAAGAGCGTGAATCCCAGGAAACCCGCCGCGAACGCCAACAGCGTCAACGCGATGAGCGCAAGGAAAACCAGGCTCAGGAAAGCAAGGAAGAACCTATCCACAAGCATGTAGATCCCGTGCCTGTTGATGTCATGCCTGCTGCACCACAACTGGAAGCACTGGAATCTGGCACCGAAAATGACAACAGCGAACAAGGTGAAGAGCGTCGCCGCCGTCGCCGTCGTGGTGGCCGTAACCGCAATCGCCGCGACCGTGATGGTAACGAGCAAGTCAATGAGCAAGGTGAATTGCAGATAGATGGCAGTGATGCAGTTGATGCAACTGGCAATGAAGCACTGGTGAACACTGCAGTGAACCCACAAGTAAGCACTCCAGCAGTTGCAGCACCAGAAGTGACTACCTCGGCAAGCCCGATAGCAGAGATCATCCAGCCTGTGGCTTTTGTAGAAACAGTCGCCGTTGTAGCACCTGAGGCGACACCCATGGTCGCACATCCTGCTACCACTGAGCCTGAGGCAGTTACAGCACCAGTCGTGATTATTGCTGCCCCACAGGAAGTCATCAGCGCGCCAGTCGCTATTGAAGTACCTGCAGCGGCAGAAGCAGCACCAATGCCTGTTGAAGTAGCCACGCCTGCTGCTGCGCCTACATCTGCTGCAGCAGTTGAAACTGCTGCAACGCCAGCACCGGAAGTAATCGTTACTGCTCCAGCAGAAGTGGCAACTCAAGCTGCTGCCGTTGAAGTGACACCAATCGCCGCAACTCCGGCTCCATTAGCCAGCGCTCCAGCAGCAAAAACTCAGGATGCTGCCATGCCTTTGGAAACACTGCATAGTATGCTGAAAGAAGCTGGGCTGGAATTGGCCAGCACTGACCCTGTCAAGTTGCAGGCTGCCAAAGCAGAAGCAGAAAAATTGGTAACGCCAGTACGTGTTCCCCGCGAACGCAAACCGGCGCCAGCCACTGCTGATGAGCCATTGGTTATGGTAGAAACACGTCGCTCATGATGTTGATGAACAGTCTGTAGACAGTCTTAAATACAGGCTTAAGAAAAAACCGGCTTTCCTTATGAAAAGCCGGTTTTTTTATGCGCTTTACCAAATAATCAGCAATATGGTAGAAAAATATCTGCAAATAAAATATAGAAAGCCTGTCCTTGCACACGCATGAGATAACCCTTAAAGCCGCGTTTCTTTACTGGCTCAAACTTGGATTCATCAGCTTTGGTGGTCCGGCAGGGCAAATTGCGCTGATGCATACAGAGCTGGTAGAAAAGCGCCGCTGGATATCCGAGGCTCGCTTTTTACACGCCCTGAATTACTGCATGCTTTTACCCGGACCTGAGGCGACCCAACTCGCCATTTATATAGGTTGGCTCATGCATAAAAACAGGGGTGGCATCATGGCGGGCCTGTTATTTGTGCTACCTGGCCTCCTGATATTGATGCTGCTATCGTGGATATATATGGTTTTTGGCGATAACACTGTGCTCAAAGCAATGATGAGCGGCATCAAACCGGCAGTAGTAGCCATAGTTTTGGCTGCTGCCTGGCGCATAGCGCAGCGCACTTTAAAAACGCGGGTCCTGGTTGTCGTCGCGCTAGCTGCCTTTGTTGCCATCGCCTGGCTACATCTGCCCTTCCCCCTGGTTATCATTGCCGCCGCATGCACAGGCCTGGTTTTTCGCAAATACTGCAACACAAAAGAATCAGTCCATCACCAAACCACACATCAACATCTGCCAGCCATCATCGATGACGACACCCCCACACCAGAACATGCGCGCTTTTCCTGGTTAAAACTAATCTTCACATTAAGCATGGGTGCCATGTTTGCCGTTTCAGTATGGCTGTTACTTGCATGCAGTTTTAGCCTGCATCATCCATTAGCTGATATGGCCAGTTTTTTTTCCAAGGCCGCCATACTCAGTTTTGGTGGTGCTTATGCAGTACTGCCATACATGGTACAGGCAGCAGTTGAGCAATACCATTGGCTGAGTACAGCGCAAATGATGGATGGCCTGGCTCTGGGTGAAACCACACCTGGGCCATTAATCATGATCGTTGCTTTCGTCGGTTTTATTGGCGGCTGGAACCAAGCATTTTTAGGCGGCGGTCATCTACTACTGGCAGCGAGCCTGGGGGCTAGTGTTGCCTGCTTCTTCACCTTTCTTCCTTCTTTTATTTTCATCCTGGCAGGTGGCCCACTGGTTGAATCCGGCAGAAATAATTTACATTTGAATGCACCCCTGAATGCCATTTCAGCAGCGGTAGTCGGCGTCATAATCAGCCTGGTCTGGTTGTTTGCCTGCCATGTTTTCTTTAAGGATGTGGCGAGCCTGAATATTCAAGCCATAGTACTCACCGCCCTGGCCAGTGTGGCCGTTTTCAAATTCAAGCTTTCTACCGTCAGGCTACTGGCAGCCAGCGCCAGTGCGGGATACCTTTTATCCTTATTATCTTAATTTTAACAAAAATCATTGCAACTACATGAGCTTTCAAGTCGTGCTATTGTTCTTCATTAAGCTTAAAAATTACTTGTTCCAGCTATGACGGAAAAATTTATTCCGCTATCAGAATTAAAACGATTTCGTCCTGCACTGTCTGTTCCAGAAGTATTAAAAACACCCGATGGTCAATTGCAGGATGCTTTGTCACGCCCACTACATGACTTGCGCATATCCGTAACGGATCGCTGCAACTTCCGCTGTGTGTATTGCATGCCAAAAGAAGTTTTTGATAAAGACTATCAATACCTGCCACACAAGTCTCTGTTGAACTTTGAAGAGATCGCCCGTGTCGCCAAGATATTTGTAGCACATGGCGTCAGGAAAATACGCCTGACCGGCGGCGAACCTTTATTGCGCAAGCACCTGGAACGTCTCATAGAAATGCTGGCCAAGCTCAGGACCATTGATGGTAAACCGCTGGACCTGACGCTGACAACGAATGGTTCACTACTGGCGCGCAAGGCGCAAAGCTTGAAGGACGCTGGCCTGACCCGTGTCACAGTTTCACTGGATGCCTTGGATGATGCCATTTTCAAACGTATGAATGATGTCGATTTTTCCGTCAATGAAGTGTTGGAAGGCATTGCTGCCGCGGAAATGGCCGGACTAGGGCCAGTAAAAGTAAATATGGTTGTCAAAGCGGGCTTGAATGATCGTGAAATCATTCCCATGACTCGCTACTTCAAGGGGAAACCCCATATACTCAGGTTTATAGAATACATGGATGTCGGCGCTTCGAATGGCTGGAAACTCGATGAAGTCATCCCCTCGTCACAAGTGGTACAACGCATACAGGACGCTGGCATGCCGTTGATTGCTATGGATGCCAATTACACCGGCGAAACTGCAGCGCGCTGGCGTCATGCCGATGGCAGTGGTGAACTGGGTTTTATATCCAGCGTCACACAAACTTTTTGCCATGACTGCAGCAGAGCCAGACTATCAACGGAAGGAAAGCTCTATACCTGTCTGTTCGCCAGTCACGGCCACGATTTGCGCGCCTTGCTACGTGATACAGACCAGCATTCAGACTTGGCAATCGCCAATATCATTGCCCAAATCTGGCAACAACGCACAGACCGCTACTCAGAAATGCGCAGCCAAAACACTCCAGGCCAGCAGCAAAAGAAAATAGAAATGTCTTACATAGGTGGCTGATAACAGTATCATAAGTACTTTATGATTTCAGCAAGTCGATTTCAGTGTCAATTTCCAATGCATCCTTAAATAAAGACCTTATCACCGGCCTGGTATTGGCAGGCGGTCGTGGCACACGCATGGGAGAATTAGACAAAGGCTTGCAAAGCCTTCATGGCAAAGCCATGGTTTTACATGTCCTGCAAAGCCTGGCAGCACAATCTGTCAGCATCATGATCAGCGCCAACCAGAACATAGACACTTATCAGGAATTTGGCTTTCCAGTCTGGCCTGATCACATGCAAGGTTTTGCTGGCCCCCTGGCAGGCATACAAACCGGCCTGCTGCATTGCACGACACCTTATCTGCTCTGCGCGCCCTGCGATTCGCCATTTTTGCCAACTGACCTGGGTAACCGATTATCATCTGCGCTACTACAGAACAATGCCGACCTTGCCGTGGCGGTAACGCAGGAAAGCCGGAATGGCATGCAGCAAAAACAAAGTCATCCTGTATTTGCGCTAATGAAAACCACTGTACTGACGGGCCTGACAGCTTATCTGGAAAATGGCGGACGTAAAATGCAGGTATGGCATGCCAGTCTACAGATGTGCGAGGTCTTGTTCGAAGACAATACGGCTTTTCGCAATATCAATACACTGGAAGAATTACGGGAACTTGAGAACTGATATGAATACCCCATCAGCATCTGTCATGAACTTGCAAGACATTACCGGATGCATGTCTGATTGCGATCCAGAAGCGCTTACAGTAGAGCAGGCGCAAGACATCATACGTGAATACATCCAGCCTGTTTGCGGCACAGAAAAACTCACTATACGCCAGGCCCTTGGGCGTGTACTGGCAGTTGACATCACGTCACCCATTAATGTGCCTGCGCACGACAATTCTGCAATGGATGGTTATGCCTTAAGTGGCGAAAACCTATCAGGCGGCCAAGAGCTGAGCCTGAAAGTTATCGGTGCTGCTCTGGCAGGTATAGCGTTTACCGGAACCATAGAACCCCATCAATGTGTGCGCATCATGACGGGAGCTGTCCTGCCAGCAGGATGTGACACAGTAATACCACAAGAATTTACTAGCAAAGTCAGTGATAGTGAAATCAGGTTCAGTGTGGGCAATTTGCGAGCAGGTGACAACCGTCGCCTGAAAGGCGAAGACCTGGCAATGGGCAAAATCGCCGTGCGCAAAGGCAAAATACTGACCCCAGCAGACCTGGGTTTATTAGCCTCTCTGGGCATCCCGGAAGTTAGCGTGCAGCGACGCCTGCGTGTCGCCATTTTTTCTACCGGAAACGAATTACGCTCCCTGGGCGAAGTACTGGAAGCAGGCAGTGTCTATGACAGCAATCGCTATACTCTGTACGGCATGTTGACACGTCTGGGCTGCGAAGTACTGGATATGGGCGTAGTTCAGGACAGTCCGGAAGCATTGGAGGCCATCATGCGTAGCGCCTGCGAAAATGCCGATGCCATTATCACTTCAGGTGGCGTCTCTGTCGGTGATGCTGACCATACCCGGAGAATGATGGAGCGACTGGGCGATATAAGCTTCTGGAGCATCGCCATGCGTCCTGGCAGACCTATGGCTTTCGGTAAAATCAACTCCTCAGGCAAGAGTGCTTATTTGTTTGGCTTGCCAGGCAACCCAGTGGCGGTCATGGTATCGTTTTACTTCTTTGCCCGCCAGGCTTTGCAGCAATTAATGGGGGCAGACACCAAGCCCTTGCCACTAATCAGTGTCAAATCGGACACAGCCATACGCAAACGCCCTGGCCGTACTGAAATTCAGCGCGGTATTTTGGCAATGCGTGATGACGGCGAGCTTGGCGTCAGCACTACTGGCTCACAGGGCTCAGGAATTTTACGCTCCATGTCCGAGGCAAATTGCATGATAGTCTTGCCTCATGATCAAGGCAGCGTCGCCCCTGATGACAAAGTCCGCATTCTCTTGTTTGAGGGATTAATTTAAAGAAATAGGCAGGTATTTGTATAGAAATCGTAACAGCGTCTAACAGGGCGATAAAAAACCGGCCAGGCAAAGTAAAATACTAGCGTTTAAATAATTTTGGAGAACAGTTTGAAAGCGACAACATGGCTCTTGGGTGCCTGTGCATCTATCGTATTACTTAGTGGCTGCGGCGGTTCGAAATCGGATACCACAGTAATACCATCTGTGACCAAAGTCACAACAGATCAAGTGGTTTATCGCAAGATCACCAATTTCACGATTACAGGGCAAAATCTGGATAAAGGCTACAACGCTACCATTCCTGCCTGTCTGACGATTACTGAATTGGCTGGCGGCACAGCCACACAAAGAGTCTTGTCCTGCAAACTGGTAGGTGTTGGTGCTTCCTCTAACTATACGATCACAGCAGGAAATGGCACTACCCTGTATTCAGGTATATTGGATCTGACTTTAAAAGCACAGCCCCAAGTGACGATGATAACCAGCATGGGTACTATCGTACTGGAACTAAATCCAGCAAGAGCACCTATCAGTGTCGATAATTTCCTGAACTATGTGGAAAGTGGTTTTTATGTAAACAAGATTTTCCACCGCGTCATCAAAAACACTATCGTTCAGGGTGGTGGATTTACTGCAGACTTGCAGCAACCTACGACACTTTCCCCCATCAAATTGGAAACACCGAATGGCCTGAGCAATTTGCGTGGCACCATTGCAATGGCACGCACCAGCGACATCAATTCTGCCACAGCACAGTTTTACCTGAATGCTGCTGACAATCTTGGTTTTGATGGCCTGACTGCAGGCACTGGCTATGCTGTCTTTGGCAAGATTGTTACTGGTCTGGACATCATGGACAAGATCAATGTCGTGCCAACGACAACAGCTGCAGGTATGACTGATGTTCCTGTAACACCGGTATTCATTAATTCAATGGTACAAACACAATAACATGTTATGCTGCACCTAGCAGCTCTCATGGAATTTGTCTTAAAACAGGAGCCGTCGTGCTCCTGTTTTACTTTTTGGGATTGGGGTAAAGATGAAAAAACAATGGCAAGCAATCTTGTTGGTGGCAGCTCTGACTGCACTGACTATAGGCACAACATCTGCGGCAGATACTGCAAAAAAGGTTTCTTCATCTGCTTCCGCTAGCGCATCAACTTCAGTATCCGCTTCCGCCAAAGCAGAACTCATAGATTTGAATAACGCAACCAAAAAAGAATTGGCTACCCTACCTAAAATTGGTGATGTGCGTTCTGATGCCATCATCAAAGGACGGCCCTACAAAGGCAAAGATGAATTGCTTAGCAAAAAAATACTGCCTGAAGATGTTTATAACGGCATTAAAGACTTGGTCATTGCCAAGCAAAAGCCTGTAGAAAAAAAATAAATATGTAGTCAGGTGCAGTATCTGTAAAATTGATTTTACAGATACTGAAAAAAATAGATGCCTTTGATTGTGTAGCACTTTGCCGCCGCAGTGAGGTTCTATGTCAAGCAGGTTTTCACGTCTCCTTCTGAGCTTCAGCTTACTGGGACTGTCGACCCAGGTATTGGCTGCCGACGACAGCACAGCATTCACTGTGAGTGGCTTTGGTACTCTTGGCCTGGTCCATAATGACACCAGAAACGTCGACATAGTCCGCGATCTGACACAAAACAATGGCGTTGGGTTTAGCAGACAGACTGATTTTGGCATGGACTCCAACTTTGGCATCCAGGTCAATAAGCGGGTTAACGACAATCTCGATACAGCAGTGCAAATTGTCAGCCGTCGTTCAACCAACAACTTTCAACCAGATGTGACCTGGGCTTACGCTCGCTACCTTCCCAACGACAATCTGCAATTGCGTGCGGGTCGCCTAGGGTTCGATGTATATCTACTGGCTGACTCGCGCAATGTTGGTTATTCTTATCAATGGGTAAGGCCTCCCATAGATTTTTTTGGCAGCCTGATTATTTCTTACTTTGATGGTATGGATATGGTTGTCTCCAAACAACTTGGAGATGGCATATTACGCAGCAAGGTATTTGCCGGAGTGGCTAGAGAGAAGACCTCGACTGGCAACCCCGGTGAATTTCTCTCGCTGAATCGCTCAAGACTGCTGGGTGGACACCTGGAGTATCAGACCCAGAGCTGGATATACCGCATAGGTTATGCTGAACTTAAGTTCAGGAATGAATTTCCCCCCTTGCAAAGCCTGCTGGATAATCTGCGCTCCCCCTTTTTGAATACCTTCATCCCAAGTGCTGCAGGTCTGGCAAGGGATGTCTCCCTGGAAGGCAAAAAATTCAAATATCTGTCTGCAGGTATTGCCTATGACCAGGGGCCTCTGCAAGCGCAGTTAATGCTCAATCAACTCAGTTCAGAGTCCCTGCTTTTCCCCACCAACAAAGCCGCCTACTTGACTGTCGGTTACAGAATCGAGCAATGGACTCCTTACTTTACCTATTCAGCATCCCGTCCTGTCGACCGCAAAATACCACATCGCCTGCCAGTTGGCATCAGCCCTGAGATTGATATGCTGGGGGCAGGCATTAACGAAGCCATTGACAACCAGTTTAATCACCAAACCACGATATCCCTGGGATTGCGCTACGACCTGACAGAGAAGTCAAATATTAAATTACAGTATGACAGGATCAATAGCAGTGATTATTTTCTGGTGCGTAATAATCAACCGGGATGGAACGGAAAGGCCAATTTGATCAGCATTGCCTACAATTTCATATTTTAGGAGAGCATGATGAAAGCCGCATGTCATCTTCTCTTATATATCAGCTTCTGGGGTTGTTGCCAGGCTGCACAAGCAGACTTGGTGGTAATCGCCAATTCGCAAAGTGGGATAGAAAAATTAAGCAAGGATGAAGTCATCAACTTGTACATGGGTAGAAACCGCAAATTGGCCACCGGTGTGAACGCCATGCCGCTGGACCTGGCAGCCGTCAATGTAGAAAAGGCCAAGTTTTATGCCATGCTGGTCAATAAGAATTTGCCTGAAATCAACTCCTATTGGGCAAGGCTCATGTTCTCAGGCCAGGGCTCTCCTCCTTTGCAAGTAGAGACAGCAGATGAAGTTTTGGATATAGTAGGCAGTAACAAGGCAGCAATTGGTTATATAGAGCGCAAGAAGCTCGATAAGCGGGTAAAACTGATCTATGACCCTACACAGTAAGTGATTTTTGCATGTTGAGACTGTTACGTACCAGTATCGTCTATCGCAGCGCATTTATTGTGCTTGGCATCGCCCTGTTCGTTGGCATCTTCTTTGCCTTGCTCAGCTACCATTTCTCGGCAAAATCTGAGCAAGAACAAGCTCGCCAACGCATGCAAGCCTCGCTGAGTACAGTTGAGAACACCGCCAGCATTGCGTGTTTTGTACTTGATCAAAACCTGGCAGCAGAACTCACCCGTGGTCTCTTGAAGAATGGTGATATCAGCCGGGTACAGATCATCTCGGATGGAAAAGTCCTGGCCGAGGCAAATAAGCAAAGCACGAATAAAACCGAAGCTTCTGCACTTGCCATACTGCCAGGTATCAATGCTTCCAATCAGCTTGTGCATGAAGTGTTTTCCCCATTTAATCCCAAAGAAAAAGTATGTGAAATCCACCTCGATCCCAATCTTGACTTTATTCGCGAGCAAAGCACTTCCAAGGCGCGCTTTATCGTCTACCTGCTATTGTTGCAAGCCATTGCCATGGCCTCAGCGGTGGTCTATGTTGTGCTGAACATGATCACCAAACCCATCAAGAATATTTCTGACAGATTGCATACCCTGGCACCAGAATCAGGCGACAGACTGGGTCTGCCAGATGGCAATGAAAAAGATGAAATAGGCCAGCTCGTGCGTGACGTCAATACCCTGGTTACCAGCTTATTGAAAACCTTGAATGAAGAACGGACTTTGCGCATCAAGCATGCGATTGGGGAAAAAAAATTCCAAACCATCTTTGAAAATGCGGAAACCGGCATTTTCCAACTCAATTTTGCAGGCGAATTACTGTCTTACAATCCCGCCTTCCTGCGTATGTTCTGCCTGGACCATCATGAAGGGGATGCCAGCATTTCCAATGCCCTCACCTCCCTGCTTGAAGGCCAGGAATTGCGCCTGCATTTAATGATAGATACAGCCATCAATGAAGCCCGGGTCATGTCTGACGATTTTTATATCCAACTCACAGCTTCCACTCACAAAAAATGGGTCAATCTTGTTATCAGCCCTGCTGAAGACGGTATTTTACAAGGTTTGGCTAACGACATTACTGAACGTAAATCGCAGGAAGAAAGTGCCAATCAACTAGCCATCACTGACCATTTAACCAGCCTCAATAATCGCCTGGGCTTTGAAAAAGAGATTAGCCGTCTATCCAAAGAGCATGCTCATGGCAATGCCCATGGCTTTTTTCTGTTGATGATAGACCTGGATAAATTCAAGCAAGTCAACGACAGTCATGGCCATACAGTCGGCGACCAGGTATTAATACATTTTTCCAGACTTGTCAGTAATACTGTCAGAAAATCCGATTTCGTCGCCAGGTTGGGTGGCGATGAATTTATCATCCTGCTAAAAGATTTGACGTATCTGGTCAAAGCAGAAGAGATAGCACAAAAAATTATTACACAAGTCAGTCAACCCATCATATTCGACGAAAACCTGTCAGTGCAAATCGGTGCCAGTATAGGTATCAGCTATACCGGCCCGACAGAATTCAATGCAGAAGATTTGTTAAGGCAGGCTGATGCCGCCATGTATGAAGTCAAGCGCAGTGGCAGAAATGCCTATCGCGTCGTCCATCTGGCTGGCTATGAAAATCATCAGGAAGCAGACACAGTGTGAGCATCCTGCATTTCCATGACGACTAATTGATACAGGATATTCGGTCGCAAACTTATTTCCAGGGCACAGGTATAGGTAAATTTGATGACATGATCGTCATTGCTATTGATTGCCATTGCAAATAACACAGCCCAGCTACGAACTTGCCCATGTTTTGCTCGCATGTGGTTCTCATACACAGCTGCATCGACCAAGGCCGGTGCGCCGACAGATACATATGCTGCACATAGCGCAAGCCATAAATCCTGCAGCCTGCTGGTCAGCACATTCTTATCCAGATACGGCAACAACTGCCGGGTAGCGTTGATACCGGTAACGATATGCAAAATCGTAAAATCTCCGGTCTGTCCATATGCTGAAATAGCCCATAACGCCAATTCCTCCAGCAAATTATCCGTGACAGGTACGCCAGGCAAACATTGGAGAAATTGTTCATCATTCACGACCGCCCGCATTTTTTCGACAATCATCCTGTCTGGATAAGTTTGACCGCTCATATGATTTGAGAGTTCTTTAAAGCCTGCCGCAACCGAACTTGCTGCTTGCCGTCCTGTCATATCGATATTGATATCAAAATTTGCGGCTACCAGAGCAGCCAGGCTGGCAGCGATTTCCCCTGCGTGGTTTGCTTGCAATGCATAGGCTAGCCTTATCAGGGCATGGAATGCTGTTGTCGCAGGAGCAAATGGAACAAGGCCAAAAACATCTCGGATGACTTCGTTTTCTCCACGTTCAGCGATACGGCTGGCAAAACAGGACTGCAAATCTGCAAAGTATTCCCTCTTACCAAGATAGTTCTGAAAATCTTCATACCTGATTATCTGATTAAGAGGCAAGACTGGCAAAGCATATGTATCATGCCAATGCGCAAAGAATTCCTGCAAACGATTGTCGCTCGCCCCCATGCCAGCCAGTGCACCCAAGGCCATGGGGCAGTGATTGGTCGTGCCCTTGCCATTCAAGGCAAACTCCCTGTTCTTGTCCAGCAAACCTTGTAAAACCGCATTGCGACTGATACCTGCCATCGAAGCTGTCATTTCCACACTCCATGAATGATTGAACTTGCTGTAGTATGCAAGTTCAAGTTAACTTGAAGTCAAACACTTTTTCATACGGGAGAGAAATGATGACTGATGCAAACAATGCAAATTTAATCAGTATAGGCGAACTTGCCAAGCGCTCCGGCATCGCTGCCAGCGCTTTGCGCTTTTATGAAAGCCGGGGTTTGATAAAGAGTATACGCAGCCCTGCACAACGTCGCCAGTTCCCGCGAGAAGTATTGCGCCGCGTTGCCTTTATCAAGGCGGCGCAAACGGCAGGACTGACTCTGGAAGAAATAGAAAACAGTTTAGCCACCCTACCCGGCCAGCGGACACCAACGAAACAGGATTGGGAAAAGCTGTCAAGATCATGGCATTCTCTGATAGAAGAGCGCATCAGGGCATTGACAGCCTTGCGTGACCAGCTCAGCTCCTGCATAGGTTGCGGCTGTCTGTCGCTCAAATCCTGCGCACTATATAACCCACAAGATATTGCCAATACCCGAGGTACTGGGCCGCGTTATTTAATGGGTGATAAATCTTCCGACCTGGTTTAATCAAGTCGAAGTATATTTATTCTGTATCAGCATCGCCAGCATCAATACTGGTGCCCAGCAGGCTTTGCGCAGTATCCGCAGGCAGGGCTTCTACACTCTTTAACTTACGTGTCATTTGTCGGGTTCTGACTTCTGCCTGATCGATATTTTTTGCTGCTTTTTCCAGTGCTACTTTTGTAGCAGTCAGCACATCCGCAAATTTGCCAAACTCTGTTTTGACGGCGCCCAGCACTTGCCAGACTTCTGATGAACGCTGCTCCAGCACCAGGCTGCGGAAGCCCATTTGCAAGCTGTTCAGCAAGGCTGATAAAGTCGAAGGACCTGAGATGGAGACACGGCAGGTACGTTGCAATTCGTCGGCCAGACCTGGTCTGCGCATGACTTCAGCATATAAGCCTTCCGTTGGAAGGAACAAAATGGCGAAATCCGTCGTCAACGGTGGTGACAGGTATTTCTCTGAAATAGTTTTAGCTTCAAGGCGTATCGCCCTCTCCAGTTCCTTGCCCGCCTGCGCCACCCCTTCTGCATCGGCACGCTCTGCGGCATCAATCAGGCGCTCATATTGTTCCTTGGGGAATTTTGCATCGATGGGCATCCATACCGGCGCTCTGTTCTCTACCTTGCCTGGAAGCTTGATGGCGAATTCCACCCGCTCACCTGAACCGGGTATGGTTTCCACATTCTTGGCATACTGGTCTGGCGTCAGCATTTGTTCCAGCACCATTTCCAGTTGCACTTCACCCCAGGTGCCACGGGTTTTCACATTGGTCAACACGCGCTTGAGGTCACCAACACCTATCGCAAGCTGCTGCATCTCACCCAGGCCCTGATGGACTTTTTCGAGACGGTCAGAGACCAGCTTGAATGACTCACCCAGACGCTGCTCGAGCGTGGCATGCAGTTTTTCATCGACGGTCTTGCGCATTTCTTCGAGTTTGCCTGCATTGTCAGCCTGCAGTTGCTGAATTTTTTGTTCCAGCGTTGCGCGTATTTCATTCATGCGCTGGGCATTTGATTCTGTCAGTGCAAGTAGAGTTTGATTCAGGCTGTCACCAAAACGTTTCAGGCTTTGGCCTTGTTCATCACGGGCAACCTGTCCTTGCAAAATGAAAGCCTGCCTGAACTGTTCCAGTTGCTGGGCATTGGTTTCATTGAGCTTTACCAATTGCTGGGAGAATGCATCGATCTGGTTATTTTGCAGCGTCGCCACACTGGTCAACTGAGCTGCCAGGTTTTGTTGCAATTGGCCAAAGCTACCAGCCAGTTCCTGGCGACCAGTCTGGGCTGTCAATTGCACCTGCTCTCTTAATGCGCGTTCACTGCGTTCCTGCGACATCTGGGATTGCTGCTGGGTTTGGCGCAATTGTTCCTGTATGGCGAGGATCCCACCCATGTCTTGACTACCTGTCTTGCGCAGCAGAAGCACAATATTCAGGACCACGGCCAGCGCAGCCAGCAAAAGTATCAGTACCTCAAACAGGCTCATAGAAAAATATTCAGGTGAAAAAAAGGGATTTCAAATTGTGAAGCCTGGAAACTTAACCAGGGCGGTTACGCATCCAGTCAGCGGTCTGATAAAACGATTGCATCAAATGCTGCTGCAAATCTTCACTGACGCCGACATCCTGCATGGCCCAGGCCATACAGCGCAACCACTGATCGCGTTCACTGCTGGCAATGGCATAAGGCAGATGGCGAGCACGCAGGCGCGGATGACCAAACTGTTCTATATACAGATTGGGGCCGCCCATCCAGCCAGACAAGAACCAGTACAGCTTGTCGCGTGATCCATCCATGGGAGTGGGATGCAATGCACGTATACCAGCAAATTCTGGCTCCAGTTCCATCAAGTCATAAAAACGGTCAACCATCTCGCGCAGTTTTTCTGCACCACCCAACAATTCATATAAATTGACCTGGGCTTCTTCATTATTTTCAACTTCAGTATTCATATCATTTATTACTTAAAGTGCTGGCCTTGTCTGATTCACCCATAATTGCACCGCAGGTCTTTGCCATTGCTGGGCTGCGAATCTGGCTAATTTTTCAGGTACATGATCACCATGCAGTGCCAGACGGTTGATCATTAAGGCGAGATCGAGATCAGCGACAGACCAGTCACCGAAGAGGTTTTCAGCACTGTCTGGTATCAATGATTCGCCAACCAAGAACAATTGCGCCGCTGCTGCCCTCGCAGCATCAGACAAGGGTTCCAGCTTTTTGCCATAGAAGATGACCTGGGTATTGCGCTCAACCCGTATAGGCATCAGGGCGCTGCGTATCCAGGCTTGTACTTGTCTTGTCGTGGCGCGGGCATGCGTGTCTTTGGGATAAACAGCCTGTTGTGGGAATACTTCTTCCAGATACTCGGTAATCGCTGAAGATTCAGACAAGGCAAAACCATTGTGCACCAGGGTAGGCACGCGCTGCGTCAAGGATGTAGCAGCATAATCTGGTGCATGCTGTGCATCAGCGTCCAGGTCTACTGTCAGCAAATCAAAGTCCAGGCCTTTTTCATGCAGGGTGACAAACACCGACATCGCATAAGGGCTGGTAAATTGTGAGTCTACATAAAGCTTGATGTCTTGTTTTTGCAAGATATATCCTTTTAAATTAATTGAGTAGCGCGCTGCCATCAAGCCTCACGCAGGCTTTGCAAAGGTGGCTGATTCAAGACATTGCGCAAACCCAGCCAGCCACCCACCACGGCGCAAGTCGCGCCAACAAACAAGCCTGCCAGCCAGACCAGGGGCGAGAAAGTCCATTCAAAATTAAAACTGAAGCGTGCCAGTGCCCAGCCTATGGCTGATGCACCAGAAGCTGCCAATACACCAGACAAGCCACCTATCAACAAGAATTCTATCCACTGTGCCTGCGAGAGTTGCTTGCGGGTTGCTCCCAAAGCACGCAAGAGCGCAGCCTCACGCATGCGTACATCTTGCGAGCCAGCCAGTGCCGCATACAATACCAGCACACCAGATGCCAGTGTGAACAGGAACAAAAATTCTACTGCCGTAATCACCTGGTCCAGCACATCCTGCATTTGCTTGATCATGGCACCAACATCCACCACGGTCAGGTTAGGAAAATCACGCATGAAGCGATTGACGAAAGTTTTATCTGTTTCAGGCAAACGGAAAGCAGTAATCCAGGTTTGCGGCATATCAACCATGGCCTTGGGGTTGATGATGACAAAGAAGTTCACACGCATGGAACCCCAGTCCAGCTTGCGCAGACTGGTGATAGTCGAAGTCACCTGCTGACCTGCGACATCAAAAGTCATCTTGTCACCCAGCTTGAGCTTCAGGGTTTTGGCTATGCCCTCTTCCACCGACGCCTCAGCCTCGGTTGCCTTGCTATCGTCATACCAGCGACCGGCAGTGATCTTGTTCAGAGCAGGCATATCAGCCATGGTTGATAAATTGAATTCGCGGTCCACCATGCGCTTGGCCTGGTCTTCTGCATAAGTGTCCCCAGTGATAGGTTTATCATTCAAGGCGATCAGGCGACCACGTATCATGGGGTAAAGCTCAGGCTTGCCAAAAGCCTGCACTTGCCTGGCAATATCTGCTTTTTGATCTGGTTGTATGTTGATGACAAACTGATTTGGTGCATCCGCTGGTGTGGCTTTTTTCCATGCAGTGATGAGGTCACCGCGCACCACAGTCAACAACAGCAATGCCATCAAACCCAGGGCCAGGGAGACAACTTGTATGACTGTTGCACCAGGTCGTCTTTGCAGCGCTGTAATAGCGAAACGCCAGGCAGAATGTGCAAATAATGTACGCATGCGCTTGAGTGAAAACATGCCCAGCCAGGCGACCAGCGCGAATACCAGCAAACCCACCAGAAAACCAGCAGCTGTCATCAAGCCCAGTTTGATATCCGCCGTTTGCCACAGCAACAAAGCCACGAACATGCCGAGGCCAAAGGCATAAGTCAGCAGCGTCATGGCTTTGGGCGCATCCTGTTCACGTCGTATGACGCGGTTATGCGGCACATTACGCAATTGCAAAATCGGTGGCAAGGCAAAACCTATCAGCAGCAATAAACCTGTGGCTATGCCCTGCACGGCAGGCAAGAAGTTCGCATCCGGCAAATCCTTGGCGACCAGCTTGCCCAGCCATTCCAGCAAGACATAATGACCTGCATAACCCAGCAACACACCAGCGATACTACCCAGCAAACCCAGAATCAGGAATTCAATCAGATACATGGACATGACCTGGTTTTGTGTCAAACCCAGGCAACGCAACATGGCACAGGCATCCAGATGGCGCAGCATGAAACGGCGTGCCGCCATGGCAATGGCAACTGCGGCCAGCATGGCTGACAACAGGCTCACCAGCGACAGAAATTGATCTGCCCTGTCCAGGGTGGCGCGCATTTCCGGGCGACCTGATTCAAGTGACTCCAGGCGTATACCTTTGAGTTTTCCAGCCTCTATTTTGCCCTGCAACTCTTTTTGATAGACAGCAATCAATTTGGCATCGCCCGCCATGAGCAAACGATAAGTCACACGCGACCCATTTTGTATCAGTTTGCTGGCCGGTATATCCAACAGCGATATCATGGCACGTGGCGCAAAATTCATGAAGCCTGCGCCCCGGTCAGGTTCCGTGCCTATGGTCTGGGTCACGGTCAATTGCAGCTCACCCAGCTTGATTTTTTGGCCTACATTCAAATTCAGGGCTGACAGCAAGACTGGGTCTACCCACACTGTGCCAGGCTGCGGGACGACATCGGTAGCGACTTCTGTTTCGCCCTTGTTGAGTTTTAACTTGCCACGCAAGGGATAATCGGCGCTCACCGCTTTTAAAGAAACCAGACGGGATATGGCTTCATCGCCCTCGCCCGCCAGCGCCATACTTGGAAAAACTACCGTTTCTGCCGTCTTGAAGCCGCGTTTTTCTGCTTCTTGTCGCCATTCTGGCTTGATAGGCTGGTCAGCAGCGACCAGCAAATCAGCACCAAGCAACTGATGCGCATCACGGTTGAGGCCGCTGCGCATCCTGTCGGTAAAAAAACCGACCGAGGCCAGGGAGGCCACGGCAATCATCAAGGCAATCAGTAAAAAGCGCAGCTCCCCAGCACGCCAGTCACGCATCGTCATACTGAGAGAGAGTTTGAACATAGTCACTTTGCCAATACAGAAATTAAAATCAAATACAACGCAGCACCATCCGGCACTACTGCCAGTAGTGCCGCAAAACAGGTTTTAGTTCAAAGATTGCCTTGTTTTTTTACTCAGATGCCAGCGCTTTCGCAAAATCATCCAGCAAATCCTGGGTATCTTCTATGCCGACAGAAACACGTATCAGAGAGTCGGCTATCCCCATATCGGCACGACGTTCTGCCCCCATCTCAAAGAAAATGGTGTGCGCAACCGGAATAACAAGGGTGCGGGTATCACCAAGATGGGTTGCATTAATCGCCAGCTTCAGGCGATTCAGGTAATCAAAGCAATCAATCTCGGGTTTTAACTCAAAGCTGAACAAGGCACCATAGGCAGCAAATAACTCAGTGGCAAGCGCATGCTGGGGATGGTCTGGCAAGCCAGGGTAATGCACCGCCGCCACACGTGAGTCGGCAGCAAGCATTTTTGCCAGTGCCAGAGCGTTGGCGCACTCCCTGTCCATGCGTAAGGCGATGGTTTCTGCACCTACGGCCACCTGATGTGCTGCATCTGGTGAAAGCGAGGCACCAAAGTCGCGCAAAGCCTTGGTCCTGATTTGTGCCAGGCCTTGCATTTGTGCAGGCTGTTTGCGGAAATTGGCGGCAATATTTGGAAATGTGCTCCAGTCAAACAGACCCGTATCTGTCAAGGCACCACCGAGTACATTGCCATGGCCGGCAATGAATTTAGTGAGGGAATTGATCACCAGGCCTGCATGTACAGTCTTGGGCTGGAACAAATAAGGCGAAGTCATGGTGTTATCAACTACAAACAAAATGCCTTTTTCACGACACAACTCGCCTATCTTTTTCAAATCAGCAATTTGTGTGCGTGGATTGGCGATGGTTTCGACAAATACCATGCGCGTTGCTGGTGTCAGTGCAGATGCAACGTGGCTTACATCGATTGCATCTACCAGGGATACATCAACACCTTGGGCGCTCACGGTTTGCCACAGGCTATTGGTATTGCCAAATAAGAATGAGGATGACACCACATGGTCACCCTGGCGCAACAAGGCCTGGAACACTGCACCTATGGCAGCCATGCCGGTTGCAAATGCAATGGTAGCCAGACCGCCTTCCATCTTGCTGATTTTTTCTTCCAACGCAGAAACAGTAGGATTACCCTGGCGGCCATAACGGTAGCCAGATTGTTTATTCTGGAACACTGCAGCCAGATCACGGGCATCGCGATAACCATACATGACCGAGGTATGAATAGGCTTATGGACAGAGCCATGCTCTATGTTTTTTTGTCTGTCGCTATGCAGGATGGTGGTGGTAAAACCGTATTTCGGTGGTTGAGATGTTGTGCTCATAGTGCCGGGATATGAATAGAAAATAAAAAGCGAGTTCTTGGAGTTTAACCCAGAACTCGCTTTTTCATTCTTGTACCGATACCGTAAAGCTGGCTAAATCAGTCCTTCAGCAAGAAAGCCTCTATCAATTCAGCCAACTTCTCAGGCTGGTCATGGTGCAGCATATGTCCGGCATTCATGATCATCTCTTTTTGCAGTTGCAGTATATGCTCCAGGCGCCTGTCTATTTCTACGCGCGCCTCTTCTTTTGGGCCCATCCATTGCCAGACATTGGTGTCATCTGCCTCCATCCACAATACTGGTGCGGTAATTTTTTGCCAGCAAGCCATGACTTCTTCCACTCTGTACAAGAGTGGACTGGTTTGTTTATGGGCAGGGTCACCCAAAATCTCCCAGTAACCGGGGCTGGTTTCCTTAGCCCAATGGGCAGATAAAAATGCCGCTCTTTCATCAGAAAGACGTGGATTGGTTTTTTGCAAACGGGCAGCCACCTCTGCTTGCGTGGCATACGTACGCAGGCCCGCCTGATTTTTCAACTCATCCAGCCATTTCCTGTAGCGGCCAGGAGCCTGTTTGGGATGGGTCACTGGCATACCAAAACCTTCCAGATTGATGAACTTGCGCACGCGCTCTGGACGCACGCCTGCATACAAGCCAGCGACATTCGCACCCATGCTGTGTCCCAGCAGATTCACAGGTTCATCCGGTGAGATATGTCTTAGCAGCGCATCAAGGTCACCCAAATAATCGGGGAACCAGTAAGTGTCTACCTTTTGCGGCTCAGTTAATCCAAAGCCACGCCAGTCAGGTGCTAACACTTGCCAGTCTTGCTTGAGACAATCGACGACAAACTGGAAAGACGCAGACACATCCATCCAGCCATGCAGCATGATAATCTTGGGTGCATCTTCCCGCCCCCAACTGCGCACATGGTATTGCAGGCCACGGATATCAAGAAAAGACGTGCGTGAAGGCTTGAATGGAGTATTCATAAGAATTTAATATTTTTCATCTGGAAATACAGGGAAACGCCAGCCTGCAAAGCATATTATCAAGTAGCATGATACTAATGCCTCAGGGCACTTGCAGCAAAACCATGCAATAGCACGACCGTTCGATTATTATAACGGAGACAGGATGAAGCAGTTGAACAAACTCAAAGACCAGACAGCAAACGTTACAAAAGTTGACGAAGTTAATCATTACGAGCAGCTTTACCACGAATTCAGATGGGATGTGCCTAGCAATTTCAATATCGCAGAAGCCTGCTGTCACCGCTGGGCTACAAAGCACAAGCATGCAAAAAAGACGGCCATTTTGTATGAAGACAGCGAAGGCAATAGCCGCCGCCTGACTTATCAGCAGTTACATGAGCAAGCCAACCAGCTTGCCAATTTGTTCTTGCAAGAAGGTATACAGCGTGGTGACGTGATCGCCTGCATCTTGCCACAAAGGCCAGAAACCGCCATCACCATCATGGCTTGCCTGCAGATTGGCGCCATCGTCATGCCCTTGTCCTTTTTGTTCGGACCAGAGGCGCTGGAATATAGGCTGCAGCATAGCCAGTCCATCGCCATCGTGCTGGATGGTAGTGGCATCAAGGCATTTGAAGAAATCCGCAGCCGTTGTCCCGATCTGAAAACAGTGATCAGCCTGGATTGCACTACCAGCGATGACTTACCACCCTGTATAGACTGGGCAACACATGTGCCCAATATGCCTGTCACCGCCCGTATAGCCGACACCCGTTCCAGCGATCCGGCCATCCTGATCTACACCAGCGGCACGACTGGCGCACCCAAGGGTGCACTGATCCCGCATTCGGCCATCATCGGCAACCTGACTGGCTTCGTGGCTTCGCAAAACTGGTTCCCGCAAGACGAAGATGTATTCTGGTCACCAGCTGACTGGGCCTGGACTGGTGGCTTGATGGATGCCTTATTGCCTACCCTGTATTTTGGCAAACCCATCGTTGGCTACCAAGGTCGGTTCACTGCCGAGACTGCCTATTATTTGCTAGAAAAATACCAGGTCACAAATACCTTTTTGTTCCCCACCGCCTTGAAAATGATGATGAAGGCGGAGCCCAAGCCCAGAAAAAAATACAAGCTTGCCCTGCGCGCCATCATGACGGCAGGTGAAGCAGTTGGTGATGCCGTCTTCAACTGGTGTGAACAAGCTTTGCATATCACACCGAATGAAATGTTTGGTCAGACTGAAATGAACTACATCGTCGGCAACAGCCATCAATTATGGCCAGCCAAACCTGGTAGCATGGGGCGGCCTTATCCCGGTCATAAGGTGGCAGTCATCGACGATGATGGCAATGAAGTGAGAGATGGTGAAATTGGCGAAGTTGCCATGAGCCGCTATGATACCTACGGCCATCTTGACCCTGTATTCTTCCTGGGTTACTGGAAAAATGATACTGCAACCCGTAATAAATTCTCTGGAGACTGGTGCAGGACGGGCGACCTGGCTACCCGCGATGCTGATGGCTACCTGTGGTATCAGGGTCGGGCCGACGATATGTTCAAGGCTGCCGGTTACCGCATAGGTCCTTCAGAAATCGAGAATTGCCTGGTCAAACATGCGGCAGTGGCAAATGTTGCTGTCGTGCCGAAACCAGACAAAGAACGTGGCAACCTGGTGAAAGCTTATGTAGTTTTAAGCCAAGGTTATCAAGGCGACGATAATCTTATCAAGGAATTGCAAGACCATGTGCGTGGCAAACTGGCACCGTATGAATATCCCAAGGAAATAGAATTTATCGATGCCTTGCCGATGACAACCACCGGCAAAGTGCAACGCCGTATCTTACGGCTACGTGAAGAGGAGCGCGCAGCAAAATAGTTCTGGCCAACTCAGTGCTGCGCTAATACCGTGGCACTGACCAGACTGGCAACCTGGTCGAGCATATCGCTAATGGCCTTGCCATACAAAGTGCTATTGAAAGCTACCCCATCAAAGACATGTTCCCGTCCTATGCTGATATTTCCCCCAACCGTGCTTGAAAATTCTTGCTGTACCAGCATCTGACCAGTGCGCGCATCATAGATGCGCACATCCAGTTCTATGGCTCGTGTTCGTTTTTGCAGCAAGCCAAAAAGAACGTCATCTATCTTGGCACCAGCGTTGCGAATCTCGCCAGAGACGATATAGCGGCTGGCATAAGCCTGGCCCAGTTGCTGCAGAAGATTCACCGGTGGTTGATCCTGTTGCCAATCAAATGACAATAAATCAGTGCAGGTGCGCACCTGCACTTGCCGCTCACGCATAAGCCTGCGGGCAATGGCTTTGGGAAAGCCCTGGGCGGCGTCATCAATATCGACTACCTGCACCGGTTTATTGACGGCAAAGCCAGTCAATAGTAATGCTTTATTGGGTGGCAAACCAGAATCGGTCATTTGTGCGATGGAGTGCGTAGAAAAGAATACGCCGAGTAAAATTAACGCGAACCGGTTTACCATTGAGCTTAAGCCTGTCATTTTGTTCTTTTCAGGATTGATTGCTTTGATTACGACAGCATTGGCGACAACTTTAAGCATCCATTACAATCTATGAATCATCAACCTCTTAGCCTAAACAGAATGATCAACCCAACTCTGAAAATTGCGCTGGTCACAGCCGATGATGCAGCCGCTGTATTGGCATTTGAACAGGAAAATCGCCGGCATTTTGAAGAATGGATAGCCAGCCGTGGTAATGATTTTTATTGCTTGCAAGAAGTACGTTCCAGTCTGGAGCAAGCGCAATACCTGGCCAATGCCAAGCGCGAATATCATTACCTGGCCTGGGTAGAAAATGAAGTGGTAGGCCGCATCACCTTACGTGGCGTTGAGCAAGAGCAATACCACAAGGCATTTTTGGGCTATCGTTTCAGTCAGCGCCACGGTGGCCACGGCTATGCGACGGCTGCAGTCAATGCCGTGGTAAGCCAGGCATTTAATGAATTCATGCTCAATCGTATAGAAGCTGTAGTGATTATCGACAACCTGCCATCCCAGGCCATCATGCGCAAATGCGGTTTCACAGAATATGGTCATTCTCACGCGTCCGTATTCAGAAATGGCTTATGGATGGACATGCTGCACTATGAAAAGCTCAACACCGTGCGTCCGGCCTGAATTACTGCTCATCCCCAGAATTGTGCAGTTCATCGCAAAGCTAGCGCGAGTGTAGATAAGATTGGTAATACTAAGGCGTCGTAACCTACTCATCTCTGGAGAAATTCATGCGCCGTTTATTGTTGATATCTGCCTTGCTGCTTAGTTCTACCGCATTCGCCGAAGAGCAAACCCGTAACCTGCCCACCTTCAAATCCATTAAAACCCGCAGCGCCTTTGGCCTTGTAGTAGAAGTCGGCAAACCTCAGTCTGTGCAAATCAAGGGCAATGAGCGGTTTATCAACAATATCGTGACCGAAGTCATTGGTGATGAGTTGGTGATTTCATATAAAGAAAAGAATACTATCAAAATCAACGACAATACTCAGGTCATCATCAGCATTCCAGAACTCAGCAGGTTCAAGATGGAAGGCGCGGGTAAAACCATACTGAATAATCTTTCCGGTCCTCACTTTGCCCTTTCTTATGAAGGTGCGGGCATGCTGGTCGCAAGTGGCCAGGTTAAATCATTTACTTTGCGGGCCCAAGGTGTAGGCCTGGTAGAAACCAAGGACTTGATTGCCGAACAAGTGGATGCCCGTTTGGAAGGCGTAGGTTCTGTATCCGTCAATGCCCGCGACAATCTCTATGCCTCGGTCCAGGGTATAGGAAGCCTGACTTATTATGGCCATCCACGCAACATCAGTAAAACTGTAGAGGGTATAGGCTCAGTACGGGCAGGTGACTAATCGAAGATGAGCAGAAAAACCCTGCCGTGATCAGCCTGCTGCTTCTTGCAAGGCACGCAATTCGTCCTCATCAAACCCTGCTGCTCTTCTGCCCTCCAGGTTAAAAGGTCCTCGCACTGGCGGGGCCTTGTATTTGCGGGTCATCTCGGCATATGTCGAGATGATATCCAGCCCCTGCTCTACACACAGCTTCTTGTACCAAAAATTGCCGATGGCAACATGACCAATTTCATCATGCAATATAATCGCCAAAATATCGGTAGCAGCCTGGTCACCTGCCTGCGCCAGCTTGGCCATCACGGCTGGTGTGGCATCCAGGCCGCGCGCCTCCAGCGTGCGTGGCACCAGGGCGAGGCGGGCCAATAGATCACCTTTGGTTTTTTCTGCCATTTCCCACATGCTGTTATGCGCGGGAAAGTCTCCATAAGCAAAACCCTGAGTATGTAAATGTCCAATCAGCAATTGGAAGTGATAAGCTTCTTCCTTGACCACTTTCAGCCAATCCAGGTAAAACTGCGCAGGCATGCCGGCAAAACGCCAGATGATGTCTGCTGCCAGATTGACTGCATTCAATTCTATATGTGCCAGTGCATGAATCAGCACAGCCCTGCCCTCAACCGTGTTCATGGCGCGCCGTCCCACCTTACCCGGCGGTACCAGCTCAGGCTTGCTCAAACGCCCCGGTATGCCTTCAGGCTCAGCAAAAACTGTCACGACATCCAGCAAGGATTCCTTGAGAATTGCATGGATAGCCTCACATTTACGATGAGGATCTGGTTCCAGTACCGCAGCCAATGCGCATGCTCTTAACTCATTAATAACTTTATCTTTCATATACATGTGAAGCCAGGCAAGTAAGCGCGCAGGGGTTTACAATAGTGTTTTAGCTCAAAATGCGCCATTTTACGGAATAATCATGCCCATTTACCAATTCGGTGACCTAGCCCCTGAAATTGATGCATCTGCCTATATTGCCGACAGTGCCAACATCATAGGCAAAGTCAAGATAGAAGCCAATGCCAGCATCTGGTTTGATGTCACCATACGTGGTGACAATGAATTGATTACCATTAGTGAAAACAGCAATGTGCAGGAAGGCAGTATTTTACACACTGATCCTGGTTACCCCATGGTGATAGGTAAAAATGTGACTGTCGGCCATCAGGCCATGCTGCATGGCTGCACCGTTGGCGATGGCTCATTGATAGGTATACAGGCGGTAATACTAAATGGCGCAAAGATAGGCAAGAATTGCCTGGTTGGTGCTGGTGCACTGGTCACGGAAGGCAAGGAATTCCCGGACAATTCCCTCATCATAGGTTCGCCCGCCAAAGTGGTAAGAACACTGGGCGAAGCAGATATTGCCGGCCTGCAGCGCAATGCCGACACTTATGTCAAGCGCGGACAAGCTTTTAAAACTCAACTCAAACGCATAGACTGATTTAGCGATAACAATGACTGATACTCTACAAAAATTCATGTTCGAACATGCCGGTGTACGCGGCGAAATGGTAGAACTGACCCACACCTGGCAACAGACCCTGACACGCAAGACTTATCCGGCTGCCGTACAAACCATACTGGGTGAATTGATGGCAGCATCTGCCCTGCTGTCAGCCAACCTGAAATTTGATGGCACCATGATCATGCAAATCCATGGTGATGGCCCGGTCAAGTTATTGGTGGTGGAATGTGACGCCGAACTGAAAATGCGTGCAACCGCCAAGCTTAGTGAGCATGCCTCTATTGCTGACGACGCCAGTTTGTCGGACCTCGTCCATTCCCATGGTAAAGGTCGCTTCGTCATTACCCTGGACCCAAACAATAAATTGCCAGGTCAGCAAGCTTACCAGGGCATAGTGCCACTGGATGGCGATAGCATTGCGACTGTCATAGAAAACTATATGCAACGTTCAGAACAGCTCGATACCAAACTATGGCTGGCAGCTGATGACCAGGTAGCACGCGGCATGCTACTGCAAAAACTACCCAAAACCGGCGGTGCTGAGGCCCAGGTGGAAGATGAAACCGAAGCCTGGAATCATGCCGTTATGCTGGGAGATACCCTGAAACGCCCCGAATTACTGAGCACAGGCATAGACATACTCTTGCACCGCCTGTTCTGGGAAGAAACCATACGCGTATTCGACCCCTTGCATCCGCAATTCCAATGCAACTGCACCCGTGAAAAAGTCGGTGACATGCTCAAATTGCTGGGTGAGGAAGAAATACAGTCCGCTATCGCTGATCTGGGTACGCTGGATATCAATTGTGATTTCTGCGGCAAACACTATGGCTTCGATAAAGTTGACTGTGCACAACTATTTGTCGCTACAACGCTGACCGAAGGCACTTTGACAGCACCAGAAATAAAGCACTGATTTGTGCTGGTCTGGCGCACATTCCTCGCCAGATCCAGCAAATCAAAATTGCATTGCGCTTATCACTCCATACCTCAGTTTGGTCACACTACCTGATTCTTTCACTTATTTTCATGCCATTGTTGAAAGCTTATTATTCAGGAGAAACCCATGATTCAACAATGGTATAAAACCGATCCAGTCAATTTGCATCGCGGCATGGACATCGTGCGTATAGGCGTGGCCTTGATTATTTTGATGCACCCGCTACATGGCTATTCTCACATAGCGAACATCCCACGCTTTGGCGAATTCCTGACGGAGCTCGGTTATCCCTTTGGTACTGCTCTGGCGTGGCTGGTCTTGCTAGTACAAACTGCCAGCAGCCTGGCATTGCTGGCTAATCGCTTTGTCGTGCCTGCCTGCATAGGCCATCTCATCGTCATTTGTTTTGGTCAAATCCATGTGCATGCACAATACGGTTGGTATGTCGTCGGCCCTGGCTCAGGTGGTATGGAATGGGGTTTTATTCTGATGACCAGCTTGCTAGGCGTCATGTGGGCATATTGGCCGCAAAAAACTCGCTAATCGCCATTTCATACAAGCGACTGTATAGCCCGGCAAACAGTTTCGACTGTTGCCGGGATGGCCAAACCTCCCCGTTCCGCCTTCCTTCACATCTTCCAAGAAAAATATTTTCAAAAACCCTTTGACCCTGACACAGGGTGAGGCTTTATAGTCTGTCTCATTGAGGAGACCAGGCATGTTATTGAAAATCGGTGAATTAGCCAGCCGTACTGGCTTGACTATACGTACGCTACATCATTACGACAAAATTGGCTTATTGAAACCATCTGTACGTTCAGAGGCGGGCTATCGTCTCTATAACAGGTCAGATATTAAACGCCTGCATCACATTCAAGCCCTGCGCCGCCTGGATTTATCGCTGGCAGAAGTGGGCGATGTCATCAACGGTGCTGGCAATGATTTGCACTACGTCATAGACGAGCAGATTTCCGGACTGGATCAACAGATAGCCCAGAGCATGGAGTTACGCGACAGGCTGCAACAATTGTCTGGCTTATTGAAAGCCAAAAGCGAACCCAATCTGGAATACTGGCTTTCGACGCTGGAAATGATGAGTTTGATAGGCAAGTATTTCAGCCGCGAGGAGATTTTGCATATGCGTGAACTGGAGCTACAGGCGAAAAGCAAGCTTGAAACGCATATGTCGCCCCTTATTCAGGCAGCCAGGAGCTTGCTGGATCAAAAAACTTCACCGCTAGATCCTGCGGCCAAGCAATTGGCCAGGGAATGGGTGCTGGCCATGAGTCAGATCATGCCCGATCCCAGATTACTCAGCAAATTCACCCTGATGCACAGAAAAGAACCTTCCCTGCAGTCATTAAGCGGTGTCGATGATGAAATGATGGACTTTATCACCCAGGCATCAGTAGAGGTCAGATACGACATTTACAGGAAGCACCTGAGTGAAGATGAGTTACAGTATTTTCGTCACTCCTTTTTTAAAAATGCCGAATCCTGGACACGGATCTTTTCTGAGGTAAGGCAAAAAATGGCCCTGAACCTGTCACCTGAACACCCAGACGTGCAAGTCATTTTAATCAAATGGCGCACCCTGTTCATGGACGCCTGGGGCAACCATCTGCCAACCATGCTCAAGGTCAGGAGCATCCACGAAAAAGAACCAGAGCTAAGCATAGGTGGCGGATTGACGCCGTCTATCATTGCCTACGCTCGTCAAGGCATGGCAATTCTTGAAAAGAATTACCCCTTGAAATAGACTTTAAGGAAAACAGCATGAATGAAATGAACAAAAATACAGCCGGCGGCCACCCCAAGGGCATATTCAAGGATAGTAATTTCCTTTGGATGATAGGCGGTGGTGCGATCTCCATGCTGGGCGACCAATTCACTTTAATCGCTCTGCCCTGGCTGGTGCTGAAAATGACAGGTGATACTCTTATACTGGGTATCGTCCTGGCACTGATCAGCGTGCCGCGTGCATTGCTTATTTTGCTGGGTGGCGCTGTGGTGGATCGTTATTCCCCCAAGACAGTGATGATGCAAACCAAGTACATCAATACGCTGCTGTTAGGTATTTTGAGTGCACTGATTTTTTACAGTAAGCTGGAATTATGGATGGTGTATGCCCTGGCCTTGGGTCTGGGAATATCAACTGCCTTCAGCATACCTTCAGGCACGTCCATGTTACCCAGGGTAGTCGCACCTGCACAGTTACAGTCTGCAAATGGCATCATGCTGGGCATACGCCAGTTGACCATGTTCATAGGTCCCGTACTGGCAGGCTTGCTGATCGCATTGTTTGGTTCACACAATGGCACGCATGAGCAAGGCATGCTCAATGATGCACAAGGATTGTCAGCGGCCTTCTTTTTTGATTGCTTCACTTACGCTTTTTCCTCGTGGACGCTGAGTAAAGTCAGGATGAACAGTGGCATGCCCGCGCCAACTGGCGGCGCTCCTGCGATACCAAAACCAGCGCTGCTGCATTCACTGGCAGAAGGCTTGCGTTATTGCTGGAATGAGAAACATTTGCGCAGCTGCTTTCTCTACTGGTCGGCTATCGCTTTCTTCATCATGGGGCCGATACAGATTGCCTTGCCCGTCATGGCGAATCAACTCAGCAATAGTGCCAGTGCACTTGGCTTGCTGGCGGGTTCTCATGGGGCTGGCACTTTATTGGGCATGGCTTTGGCAGGGATGAAACCGAATCTGCGCTTTGGCAATCTGGGGCGCACCATTTTGCTAGTGGATTTTATTGTTGGCATATTGTTTATACCCATGGGCCTCATCAACGCAAGCTGGCAAGGTGCAGGCATACTGCTAAGCGTCGGTATCCTGGGTGGCTTCTTGCATGTGGCAGTTTTCACCTGGGTGCAAAAACAGGTGCCGCCGCATATGATAGGCCGTGCCATGAGTATGTTCATGTTCATCTTCATGGGCATAGGCCCAATCTCAGCCGCATTCACGGGCTGGTTGCTGCGCAGCATCAACATCCCTCAACTTTTCATGGGTAGCGGCAGTTTGCTGATATTGATCGTTATTATGGCTACACAATTTAGCCCCATGATAAGCGTTACAGACAAGCGTGCCTCCGTCTGAAAAAAAACACCTTATCAGCTCGAGTTCGCACTATCTCCCGCAATAAAGCCCGAGAAAGCTGAGCCTAATATCATTCAAGTCCAGGACAAGGTCAAAATGACATTTACCCTGGACTTCATGCATCACAACCGGGATAAGTTTTCAATGTAAAAAGCAATGTCGAGATCAAGAAGATATCCTGTTTTTCTGCCTGGCAGAAACCATGGGGCCATCCATAATGCAAATTGGCAGTTTTCAGGCACCAAGATTGATTGCCGCGTAAGTTGGTATAAAACCTGAAAAAACTGGCACTGTGGCACAGGCATTGTCTTACTGGCCACTCACCTGGCGGCAGGCAACGCTCAATTCAAATGTCGCATTATCCAAGTGCTGCATCAAATCTGTTTCCAGTTTTCGAAAAACAACAATTTCAATGTTAAATCGGGTTAATTTGAATAGCAAATTATTTCCATTCAACTTAACTTCACTATCTTTAGTCCTATGATGGAACTACTGGATAATTAAATTGGATAGTAGCAATTACATCTAAAAATACGCCCTGATATTTACATTTCTGCCTATCATGAGAATGCTAGATTAGGCTGTTGCCTGGAAAACCACAATCAGGATTCAATTGGTCTTTGATAAATCCAGGATTTTTCCTCTTTTGTTTCAAGGCATTTAGTTTTAGTTCCTTCATCAGCAACTAATCAGGGAGACACCCATGGAAAAAAATTACCTCGCATACGCTTTGGGATTATTCATTGTCACTTTGTCTTGGAACGCCGCAGCTGCCGAAAGAAGCACAGAAGCCGAAGCTGTTGCATTGATACAAAAAGCGCAGGAATACATTAAAAAGAATGGCGTAGAAAAATCCATCGTGGAATTCAATAAACTCGATAGTCCATTCAACAGTACCAGCGACATCAACAAGAAAGGTGATCTTTACATATACACGCTGGATCAAAAGGGATTTCAGGCAGTTCATGGGAAAAACCCAAAAATTGTTGGCAAGACCATGATAGATATGCGTGATCAGGATGGCGTTTATTTGATCAAGGAAATGGCAGAAAAATGCTTTTCTGCAGGCAAAGGATGGGTTGCCTATCGCTGGCCCAACCCTGTCACCAAGGATCTGGAAAAGAAAAAAGGCTATGTTGAAAGAGTACCTGGTCAGGATTTCTGTCTCGGAACCGGTATATATTATTAATTCATCGCCTGTTCAGTCCTGGTAAGGGAAAGTGCCCGCACTTTCCCTTACCATTTTTCTAATTTACCTGACTCATTTCTCAAGGATGCTTTCCGGTCTACTGTTTTTACAAGCAGCAATTGGAAAGTAGCTGTAAGAAGGAATTTGCATGGCAGTATCGGCTGCTCGGCCCCAAATTGCTGGCGTTATTTTCCTGTTACTCGCAGGTGTGGCAATTGCCGCCATTATTTTGCAAACCTGGTGGGCCATTTCGCAAGACCGTGGCATCACCTTCAAGTCAGAATACGAAAATGGTCTCGTTGCCGTTCGTTTACTGGAAGAACATGCCACACAAACATTGAGCGAAGCAGATAGCAATTTAAGCACCGTCATCAACGCCATCCAATCCATCAGCAGGGAGAAGGAACTCAATGACGATATCATCCGCGAACTCATCACCAAAGCTCAGCCATTTAATAAAGTACTCAAAGCACTCCAATATGTAAATACCTCAGGCAAAGCCTTTGTCAGTACCGTCGACTATCCAGCTTACCAGGTTGACGCCGATGAGAGGACCTACATTCCCTATTTACTGAAGCATCCTGAAATCAAACAAGCAATTATCGGCCACCCTTTCCAGCGCTTTTACGACACTGAACTGGTTGTTCCACTTGCCCGTAACCTGTTTTCAGACAATGGAACACATTTGGGTATTATCAGCACGGATATCAGTGTGTCTTATTTCAGTTCCGTTTATGCACGGGTTGCCAAAGACAGTAAGGCTATCGTCTCCTTGCTCACAGAAGATGGCACAGTGATAGTGCGTTTTCCTCTTGAAAAACAATATGTGGGTAAGGACATCAAACAGTCCCCAGTCATCAAAGAGTTAGCCCATAAACCGATAGAGGGCAATTTCACAGACAAACAATTTCTTGACGAAAACAATCAGATAGAACGGCTTTACACTTATCGCAAAATCGCTGCTTTCCCCATAGTTTCCGTATTTGCCCGTGATAATGACGCCATTCTTATCCCATGGCGTGAACGCACTCGCGACCGTCTGGTGTTTTCGGGAATTACGATACTGCTTTTATGCATATTGACATTTTCATTATGGCTACATATACGACGCCTGCACCACTCAGAGGATTCACTACGAAAATCAGAAATGTCATTACGTATCAGTGAAAGCAAATTCGTCAATCTGTTTAAATTTTCCCCCGTCCCCTTGGCATTGATCAGTCTGGCAGATGATCACCTGGTTGAAATCAACGATAGCCTGTTAAGGCAAACCGGTTTTCAAGCCCATGAAATACTGGGGAAAACACCGCAAGGGTTGCAGCTTTGGGAAGACATTTCCTTAAGAGCTAATTACTTGAATCTATTAAAAGAGCAAGGATTTGTAGACAAATTTGAAATGCGTTTCCGTTACAAGGATGGCACCGTTGCCACCTGCTTGCTATCTGCCAGGCTGTTCGAGTCCAATGGCAACAAGATGGTCATTTTTACCCCCATAGACATCAGTCAGATACGTGCAATAGAAAATGAAATTCGCCAGTTGAATACCGACCTCGAAGAGCGGGTAAGGCAGCGCACCCAGAGCCTGGAAGAAACCAATAGAGAACTGGGGAATGCGCTAGACAGCTTGACGGCCATGCAGGGCGAATTGATACGCTCAGAAAAAATGGCGGCATTAGGCTCACTGGTTGCCGGTATTGCACATGAACTCAACACGCCGATAGGTAATAGTGTTACCGTCGCCTCGACCTTGCAAGACCACGCGGTAAATATGGAGAATGAATTATCCACTACGCAACCGCGCCGCTCCGTCCTGGCTCAACTTACTAGGGAAACCAGTAAAGGCGCGAATATACTTGTACGCAGCCTGGACAGAGCCGCACAACTTATCCTCAGTTTTAAACAAGTTGCAGTAGACCAGTCCAGCAATCATAGACGCAACTTTGATCTGAGCACCACCTTGAATGAAATCCTGGTCACTCTGGAGCCCATGTACAGCAGGTCTACACATAGCCTGCATATCGATCTGGAACCCAATGTCGCGATGGAGAGCTACCCAGGTGCCTTGGCGCAAATTTTGACGAATTCCGTCAACAATTCCCTCACTCATGGTTTTGAAGGCATGGAACATGGAAATATGCATCTGAAAACCCGGCTTTCTGGCCAGCATCTGGTGAAAATTATCTTCAGCGATGATGGTGCAGGCATATCAGCTGAGCATCTGGCCCGCGTGTTTGATCCCTTCTTTACCACCAAGCTTGGTAAGGGCGGCTCTGGTCTGGGCATGCATATCGTCTATAACCTGGTCACCGATGTTCTGGGTGGGAAAATTGAATTGGGGAGTGAGCTTGGTAAAGGTACAACGATAAGCTTGATCTTGCCGCTTATTGCGCCAGTAAAGCAAACTGACAAGTTTGCTGCCTAGGGTCTCATTGTTGATAACAAAGAATCACGGCATCTGCTCAAGAGAACATAAACTGGGAGGAAAAACAGGAGAGACCGAAAGAAGAAGTTGGCGAGCCTGGTCTGCGGCACTTGCGGGAAATGACTGTGGCTGCTTCGTTCCCGACCTGACCAGATTGGCCATGCCGCAATGCGCAGGGGCCCGCCAAGCAATATTATATCGCATCAAACGCAAACTTGCAGCACTTTGGCCATAATTAGCCTGCGTGTATAGCAGCACTCTGCTGAGCGCTGAATTCAATCCACAATTTTCTATTTCCATCCCCGGCTATCCCCGTTTCATCGCATCTTTCCCTTTTCCACATTTCAATTGCATAAGATAGCCCTGCCCGCGCCGGATTGCGCAAGGAGAAGTTCAATCATAAAGGACAAAGCATGGAACTACGCATACAGCACCTCTCAAAACAATACAGCAATGGTGTACAAGCCCTTAAAGACATCAACCTGACCATACCCTCGGGCATGTTTGGCTTATTGGGACCGAATGGTGCGGGAAAATCGACCTTGATGCGCACTCTGGCGACTTTGCAAGACGCAGATGCAGGTACTGCAACGCTGGACAATATCAAAATCAGCGAACAAAAAGATCAGATTCGCCGCTTGCTAGGTTATTTGCCACAAGACTTTGGCCTCTACCCCAAAGTCAGCGCCTATGACCTGCTGGATCACTTCGCATTATTGAAGGGACTGCTCAATCGTAAGCAACGCAAAGAGGCCGTCGATGCACTACTGCACCAGACCAATCTTTATAGCGTCAAAAACAAGCATCTTGGTGGGTTTTCCGGTGGTATGCGGCAGCGCTTCGGGATCGCGCAAGCCCTGCTCGGCGACCCCAAACTGATCATTGTGGATGAACCCACGGCAGGTCTGGATCCGGAAGAACGGGTACGCTTCCACAATTTGTTAGCAGATATAGGCACAGAAAAAATCGTCATCCTGTCCACCCATATCGTTGAAGACGTCGCTGATTTGTGCAACAACATGGCTGTCATCGACAAGGGAAGCGTGATACTGAGCGGACAACCACTTAGGCTGATAGAGCAAATACAGGGAAAAATCTGGAAGCGTTTCATAGAAAAAATTGAACTCGCCGCTTATCAGCAAAAATATCCATTGATCTCCAGTCGCCTGACATCGGGCCGTACCCTGATACATGTCTATGCAGATGAAAGGCCAGACAATAGTTTCAACCCTGCACAAGGCAATCTGGAAGATGTGTATTTTTCAGCAATGGCGGGTTTGCTGCCCAGTGCCATGCCAATTCAACGTGCAGCTTAGGGAGTCGTCATGTTAGCGATACTCTTGTTTGAGCTGCGTCAAAAATCTCGTAGCCTGTCCAGCTATGTGTATTTTCTGGTGTTCTTTTGTCTGGCCCTGCTCTGGATGGCTGTGGCTGGCGGTGCGATTCCCAATGCGTCCATAGGCTTTGGTGGCAAAGTACACATCAACTCACCGTTGGCAATTTTCCAAAGCATCACCATACTTGGTTACCTGGGATTAGCTACAGTAGCCGCATTGATGGGTCAAGCTACCCACCAGGATATAGAACATCATACCTGGCATTTTTTTTATAGTGCACCCATCACGAAATTTCAATATTTGACTGGTCGCTTTTTGGGTGCACTGTTGACCTGCATGCTCATTTTTTCAGGTTTGGGTTTGGGAACCTGGTTGGGTTGTTACCTGCCCGGACTGGAAGCAATGAGACTGGGGCCGGCACAGGCATTATCTTACTTGCCACCCTATCTATACGCAATTCTGCCAAACTTCATCATCCTTGGTGGTATTTTCTTTAGCATGGGCGCACTCACGCGGCGCATGATGCCGGTGTATGTCTCTAGTGTCGTCCTGATCATAGGCTATTTGATCGCAACTTCCTTGAAATCGGATCTCGACAACAAGGTGGTCGCCGCATTACTGGACCCATTTGGCTCCACAGCGGTCAGTAACGTGACAGAATATTGGAGCATCAGCGATAAAAATACCCGGCAAATAAGCCTTGAAGGATTGTTCTTCCTTAATCGCTTGTTATGGTTGGGCTTGGCAAGTGGCTGCCTGGCGTTTTGTTACTGGCGCTTCAAATTCAGTACCGTCATCAACACCGGCAAGCAAAAGAAAGCAACTCTTGCAGTCGCACCGCCAGCCACATCACCCAATATCGCCTTAGCAAAACTGAAGCCTGATTTTGCAAGGAGCGGAATCTGGAAATTATTATTTGCCGAAAGCATGCTAAATCTGCGTGAATCAGTCAAAAATGTCTATTTCATCGTCTTACTGCTGGCGGGCATACTCTTCATGTTTGCCATCTCCAGCTCTACCACCAAACTGTTTGGCACTTCGACCTATCCAGTCACCTATGCCGTATTGGAAATACTCGGGGGTGGCTTCAGTCTTTTCATGTTGGTCATCACCAGTTTTTACGCTGGCGAATTGATCTGGCGTGAAAGAGATGCACGTATCTCACAATTGCTAGACGCATTGCCCTCCCCCAACTACCTGGCATTTACAGCAAAGTTGATCGCACTGATAACTTTGCAAGGCATCATGCTCCTGGTGCTGATGTTATGTGGCATGTTGATACAGACTATCTACGGTTATACCAATTATGAAATTGGTCTGTATGTACACCAGCTTTTTCTTATGCAATGGCCAGAATATGCGCTCATCGCAGCACTGGCAATGTCCCTGCAAGTTATCGTCAATCATAAATATCTGGCTTACTTTTTGATGGCGATCTATTACGTCGCCATGATAGCCCTGCCAGCCATGGGTGTGGAGCATCCTATGTTCCGCTATGCAGTAACGCCCTCCATGATTTATTCAGACATGAATGCCTACGGTCATGCACTGCCTTTGGCGCGATGGTATTTGAGCTATTGGGCTAGCGCTGCTTTGCTGTTGATCGCCTGGTCTTTAATGCTATGGGTGCGTGGCACGAACACGGAATTCCGTCTGCGTCTGCAATTAGCAAAACAGGCATGTGCCGGTGCTCATCTAGCCCTGGTTCTGATCAGTGTTTGCGGGTTTTTATTGACAGGCTCAGCCATCTTTTATTTTACGAACATCCTCAATCCCTATCGCAATCAATTTGCAAAAGAAAATGAAAATGCCGAGTATGAAAAACGATATAAACAATATTCCAGGCAAATACAGCCACGCATCAGTGATGTCAAACTGGACGTGGACATTTTTCCCGAAACGCGTAGCGCCCATATCAAAGGCAGCTACCAACTCGTCAACCAGAGCCAGCAGCTTATAGAAGAGATATTTATTACCCAGTCAGAAAATGCCCGCATCATCAAAATGGAATTGGGTTCCCTTTTTGCACAAAATATAGCTGACAAAGCATTGGGATTTTATAGCTATAAACTAAAAAATCCGCTGCCTCCAGGTGAAAAACTGGATTTGCAATTTGAACTGGAGCTCGCCCCCAGGGATTTCCTGGGTATGAGTCAGGGCCATGATATTTATCATAATGGCAGCTTTTTCAATAGCATATCAATGCCGCATATAGGTTATCAGCCTGAGGTGGAACTCAAAGAAGATAAAAGCAGGCGTGAGCATGGATTACCAGAAAAAGAGCGAATGGCATCTCGCGATGACCCCAAGGCGCTGCAGAACAGCTACCTTGCCAATGACGCAGACTGGATCAATTTTGACGCTGTCATATCAACTTCAGCAGATCAAATGGCCATTGCCCCTGGTACTTTAAAACGTCAATGGCAAGAGCATGGCCGCAACTATTATCACTATGTGCCTGAGCAAGCCATTTTGAATTTTTATGCATTCCAGTCTGGCCGCTACCAAGTCAAGCAAGCACAGTGGCAAAACATACCTATAGAAATCGATTATCACAAAGGACATGAATATAATCTGGAGCGCATGGTCAAAGGCGTACAAAAATCACTGGATTACTACACCACAAATTTTGGCCCATATCAGCACAAATTGGTCCGTATCGTTGAATTTCCTCGCTATGCCAGGTATGCCCAAGCTTTTCCAAACACCATACCGTTTTCGGAAAGTATAGGTTTCATTGCCCATGTAGATGACAACAATCCCAAGGATGTGGATTACCCCTTCTATGTCACGGCACATGAAGTCGCACATCAATGGTGGGGACATCAGCTCATTTCCGGGAATAGCAAAGGTGGCACTGTGCTGGTAGAGACACTGGCGCAATATTCTGCCCTGATGGTGATGAAACATACTTATGGTGAGGCGACCATGCGTCGCTTCCTCAAGTTTGAACTGGATCGCTATCTTCATGGGCGTGCCCAGGAAAGAAAGAAGGAGTTGCCACTGGCGGACAATGAAAATCAGGATTATATCCACTACGCAAAAGGCAGTCTGGCCATGTATCTGCTGCAAGACTTGATCGGTGAAGACAAAGTCAATCAGTCGCTACGCGAAATACTTGCCCTGCACGCTAACAAAGGGGCCCCCTATGCTAGTAGCACAGCCCTGCTCACGGCACTACGCAAAGTTACTCCTACGGAACAACAATATGTGATCAATGATTTATTTGAGTCCATCACCTTGTATGAAAATCGCGCCATTTCTGCTATAGCCAAGGCCATGCCTGACGGACAATATGAAATCAGCCTCAAAGTCAGCAGTAACAAATTAAAGGCAGATGAATTGGGCGTGGAAAAAGAAGTGCCTCTTAATGACTGGATGGATATCGGCGTCGATGATAAGGATGGCAAACCCATGTTACGCGTGCGCAAACTCATTAATCAAAAGGAAATGGAATTCACGATGATGGTGAAAGGCCAGCCAGCCAAGGCAGGCATAGATCCGGATATCAAATATGTAGACAGAAAACCAGACGATAACTTGATCAAACTTGAATTCAACAGCAAATAATTGACGAAGCCTGCATCACAAACAAAGGCGAATCCAGGTTCGCCTTTGTTGTACTTTATCAAAAAAATTACCTATTACACTGCATGGTTAATTTGACACTATTTAATATATATTACTGCCTATACAATTGAAATCAATCAATTTGCAGCGAAAAAGCAAAAAAACAGGAAATATATTTCCAAATTTGCTTTTCAATTAAGAACTTTCAGAACAAAATAATGCCCAAATACAGGGGCCAAGCGATGACAAGAAACATCTATATTAAATAAACAAAACTGTCTCCCCTGCATTTACTCCACATCCATTAATCCAAACTGGACCATAAACCATGCATAAACATCTTGTTCGCAACTTGTTCGCTGTTGCATTGATACTACCCGGCTTAACCTTTGCTGCTCATCCAAGTGAGACGGAAGCTGACCGCTGGAATTTGAATGATATGTACCAGACCAAGGCTGATTGGGACAAGGATGCCATGACCCTGGAAGTACAGTTAAAGCAATTCCAGACCTGTAGCGGTCACCTGGGTGACAGTCTGGCACGTTTCAAGACTTGTCTGGATTTGAATTCTGATTTGTGGAAGCGCTACTCACGCCTGTCCAGCTATGCATCTCAGTTCCGTGATCAGGATACTGGTGACAATGCAGGCATGGACCTGGGGCAACGCTCGGATATACTCGGCAGCAAAGTGGAAGAAGCAACTTCTTTCTTGCGGCCAGAAATTCTCAGTATGGGCGTGAAAAAGATACAAGCTTTCCAGGCCAAGGACAAAGGCTTGAAGATTTATGCACACCAGCTCGATGATATCTTGCGTTCTGGCGCACATACTCTGGACAAAAAAGGTGAAGAGCTGATCGCCACCTTCGGTATGGCCACCAATACCGCCAGCGCCGTTTACTCGACGTTCTCGAATGCCGAAATGCCATGGCCAAAAGTCAAATTATCGACAGGTGAAGAAGTACGCATCGATCAGGCTGCCTACACCAAATATCGCGCCGCGCCCAACCGGGCCGACCGCCAACTGGTGTTTGATGCATTCTGGGGCAAATGGAAAGAGTTCGAGCGCAGCTATGGCGTGACCTTTTACGAGCAATTGAAACGCGACGCAGCCTATGCCAAGATACGCAATTATCCTGACTCATTGACACAGGCCCTCGACAATAATAAGTTACCACGTGAAGTTTACGATACGCTGGTAACGCAAACCCGGGCCAACCTGCCTACCCTGCACCGCTATTTCAAACTGCGTGCGAAATTGCTAGGGGTAAAAGATCTGCGCTATTTCGACATCTATCCACCACTGGTATCTGGAGACTTCAAATATCCTATCAAGGATGGCGTCAAGCTGATGCTGGAATCCGTCAAACCATTGGGTGATGACTATGCCAAGGCCATGGCCAAAGCGACGACCGAGCGCTGGATGGATGTCTATCCACGTCCGCGCAAGCGCTCTGGTGCCTATATGAATGGTGCTGCCTATGATGTCCATCCTTACCTGCTATTGAACTACAACGATGACTATGAATCAGTATCGACCCTGGGACATGAATGGGGTCATGCCATGCATTCTTATCTGGCCAACAAACATCAACCTTTTATCAGCGCTGACTACCCTACCTTCACGGCAGAAATAGCGTCGACAACCAATGAAGTCTTCTTGCTGGACCATATGCTGAAAATCGCCAAGAGCGATGATGAGCGCCTGCTCTACCTGGGCTCAGCGTTGGAAAACCTGCGCGGCACTTTCTTCCGCCAGGCCATGTTTGCCGACTTTGAGCGTGAAGTCCACGCCAAGGTCGATAAAGGTGAATCACTGACTGGAGAGGCACTCTCCAAGATTTATGGCGACATACTGAAAAGCTATCACGGCGACAAAGAAGGCATCATGAAAATTGATGATACCTACGCGATAGAATGGGCTTACATCCCGCACTTCTATAACCGTTTCTATGTCTTCCAGTATGCAACCTCGATCGCGGCAGGCTCGATGTTTGCGGAAGAAGTCTTGAAAGGACAAGCTGGTGCCAAGGATAAATACCTCAATATCCTGAAAGCCGGTGGTTCTGCTTATCCCTATGAACTAGTCAAGAGTGCTGGCGTCGATCTGGCTTCGCCAGCTCCCTACCAGGCAGTATTTGCGCGCATGAATAAAATCATGGACCAAATAGAAGCTATACAGGCAAAACGCTAAGCACTCGCGCAACGCCTCTGCAGCCTATGCTTTATTTATATGAATAGCCTTTGCCATTCACCAGCTATGGTGAGTGGCAATTTATTTTTGAAGTAATGGAAAAACGATGCAAAAGAAATTCTTATTGCTGAGCCTGGTATTGCCCACCTTATCCTTGGCAGCCGAGGGCATGTGGACCATGGACAATTTGCCCAATAACAAACTGCAAGCTGAATATGCTTACAAACCCAACGCAGAATGGGTAAAAAATACCATGTTAAGTTCAGTCAAGCTGCCGGGTTGTTCTGGCTCTTTTGTTTCCAGGGATGGCCTGGTTATGACCAACCATCATTGCGCATCAAGCTGTATAGAGCAATTGTCAACGGCGAAGCAAAACTATATAGAACACGGTTTTCTGGCAAAGAAGCGTGAAGAAGAGCTGACCTGTCCAGCTTTGGAATTAAATCGTCTTGAAGAAATTACCGACGTTACTGAAGAAATCAAAAAAGCCACCGCAGGCCTGGAAGATGGCAAATTTAAACAAGCACAAAATGCCATCAGTAACAGACTGACTTCTGCCTGCGTCGGAGAAGACAAAGAAAAAACCCGTTGCGATATCGTAGACTTGTATCATGGTGGCCGCTATCACCTCTACAAATACCATCGTTATGCGGATACCCGCCTGGTGTGGGCTCCCGAAAAAGCCATCGCTTTTTTTGGTGGCGACCCGGATAATTTCAATTTCCCACGCTACGACCTTGATATCACCATGTTGCGCGTCTATGAAGACGGCAAACCGGCTGACATCAAATACTTTTTCCCTTTCAGCAAAATTGGCCCACAAGAAGGTGAATTAACTTTTGTTACCGGTCACCCTGGATCTACCCAGCGTCAATTAACCGTCTCTCAACTCAATAGCTTACGTGATATTGGCCTGATCGATGGTTTGCAACATATGGCCGAATTGCGCGGTGTGCTGACGCAATATCGCAAAACCAGCCCTGAAGCGGCACGTACAGCAGATCAAATGTTGTTCGGCATAGAGAACAGTTATAAAGCTGGTGTAGGCAGGCTGAAAACCCTGCTGGACCCGGAATTCATCGCCCGCAAGGAGGCTGAAGAACTGGCTTTGCGCCAGTTCGTTGATGCCAGGCCAGAGTTAAAAGGAAAAATCGGTGGTGCCTGGGATGCCATTAACAAAGCGCAGGAGCGCTACCGTCAACTACATAGAATAACCAGTATGACGGAAGGAGCGGCCGCTTTTTCAAGTAATTATTTCCGTATCGCCCGCACTCTGGTGCGTGCTGCAGATGAAAAAGTGAAGGCAAGTGCAGACCGCTTGCCAGAATTTACGGACAATCGCCTGGCTGGTGTACAACAAATGCTATTCTCCAAAGCGCCAATTTACCCGGAATTTGAAAAAATCAAACTGACTCATTCCCTGACCAAGATGCGCGAAGACCTGGGAACCGATCATGTTTTCGTCAAACAGGTTTTAGGCAAACTATCACCAGAGCAATTGACTGAAAAACTGATCAGCAAGACTCGCCTGGCAGATGTTGAATACCGGAAAACCCTGTGGAATGGCGGCAAGGAAGCCATTGTACAATCCGATGACCCCTTCATCAAATTGGCGCTGGCCATTGATACCGAGTCACGCAACGCAAGCAAACGCATGCAACAGGAAGTGCAATCTGTTGTACAGAAAAATTCTGAACTGATAGCACAGGCACGCTTCCTGCAATCAGGCACCAGCGTTTATCCAGATGCCACCGCGACCCTGCGCCTGTCTTATGGCGAAGTGAAAGGCTGGCAGCTTGGTGAGCGAAGCATCAAGCCTTTCACCACTTTTGCAGGCGCATTTGAACATGATACAGGCACCGCCCCCTTTGCTCTGCCAGCCTCCTGGCTTGCAGCAAAAAACAAACTGAACTTGCAACAGCCATATAATTTTGTCACCAATAACGACATCATAGGTGGCAATTCAGGCAGTCCGCTTATTAATAAGAATGGTGAAATCGTCGGCCTCGCTTTCGATGGCAATATCCATTCTTTAGGTGGTGCCTTTTGGTTTGATGGGCGTAGCAACCGTACTATTGCCGTTCATAGCGCTGCCATCCTGGAAGCCATGGATAAAATTTATAATGCCCAGGAATTATTGAAGGAGTTAAGTAGCAAGTAATACTTACTACCTCCAGAACTTCGAAAAGCCATGTCGGATAAATTTGACATGGCTTTTTAGCCAAGTAAACAGATCGCAGACTCCAGTTTTTGATCCTGATCAACAGCCCCCGCCTCTTGCCAAAGTAAAGTAAGGAAAAAAGCAAGGAGGCCTAGCATGTCTGTCAGAAATATTTACCCTGCATCACTCAGTGTCATACAGGACGAACACGAGCATTTGTCGTCTGTTATACAAGGCATGCTGTATTTCATCCGGCAAATCGAAGGGGGTGGCATAGCCCCTGATCTGAAGGTATTCCGGGCCATGCTTTATTACATCATGGAATATCCTGAAAAAGTACATCACCCAAAAGAAGATCTGTACCTGTTTGCCAAAATCAAGGAAAGAACACATCAACTTGACAGCGAGCTTGATGCCTTGAGCGAGCAACATAGCAAAGGCGAATTAATGGTGCACAGATTATCTCATGCCTTGTTGGATTATGAATTTAGTGGGCCGCCAGCGTTCGAACAGTTTCGTGAACTGGTGGAACAGTATGCACACTTCTATTTTGCCCATATGCGGACAGAAGAAGAGCGCATTATCCCTGTCGCCAGGCAAGTTCTGAATGATCACGATTGGAAAGAAGTGGATGCTGCCTTTCTGGAAAACCGCAAGATGCTTGATGACGCTGGCCAACGCTATAAATATGAGCAGTTATTCTCACTTATCGTCAACATCACGCCCGCACCTATAGGACTGGCAGATCCACTCTGAATAGCATTAACGACGTGAAGACAGGACTATGCCACCAACTATGCAAGAAAAAGCCGCGGCATGAAAAACATGAGGCGTTTCCCCTAGAAAAGCAGATGACATCATTGCAGCAAACAAAGGTGTCAGATTGCTGAAAAAAGCAGCGATATTCGGCCCCACTCTTTGCACGCCCAAGCCCCAGCAACGAAATGCAATCACTGCTGGGCCAATCGCGACAAAAGCCAGCGCAGCAAATAAGACTGGAGTCCAGTGCATGACTGGCTTGGTGATGCACCATTCAGCTGCGGAAAATACGCCCGACCACAACACACCAAAACTGACTTGCGCCAGCAAGAAATCAGCCCAGTGATTGCGCAACTCTCCGTCATTGCCGCGTGTTAGCAACCAACTATAAATTGACCATGTGATAGTGGCGACAATCATGAAAATGTCACCTGGCACAAGATGCAAAGCTAGCAATTGCTTCACCTCACCGCGACTCAGGACGATCAGCACTCCAGTGATAGACAGTAGTGCGCCAGCCAATTGCCAGCGCGAGATTTTGGCTTGAAAAAACACACGCCCCACAATCAACATCCACACTGGCATGCTAGCCGCAACCAGAGTGACATTGATCGGGGTGGAACTCTGCAAGGCCAGGTATTGCAAGGCATTGTACAAACCCACTCCCAGCAAACCTAATAGAGCATAGCGCCGCCAGTTACGCCATAACATGCTGTCGCGGTGATAAATGTGGAAAGCCATGGGCAGGAGTATCAAAAAAGCCAGCGCCCAGCGCATGAAATTCAGAGTAATCGGTGGCACCAGCTCATGTATCATGCGCCCGACTACAGCGTTGCCAGCCCATAGTAAAGGTGGAATAACAAGCAAAAATATCGTAGCGGGGTTCAGTTTATGATTCATGGATTTTTTTGAGCGATAAAAAAGCAGGCTTCAGCTTGATTAGCCTGAAGCCTGCCCTCAGCATACAACAAGCAAAAAAGCTTTGCCTGCGGCCATGCTTATCCTTATCCAATAGAGACTAACGCTGCAAACTCTCCCACACTTTTTGCAAGCGCTTGACCGAGACAGGCATGGGGGTACGCAGTTCCTGGGCAAACAAGGAAACCCTGAGTTCCTCCAGCAACCAACGGAACTCCAGCAATTTGGGGTCTGCATCAGCGCCAGTCTTGCGTGGATGACGTTGCCAGGCTTGCGCCACACTATTCCATTCAGCCAGCAACTTCTGGTCACGCGCAGGGTCAGCACGCAGCTTGTCCATACGCACCGTGATCGCTTTCAAATAACGAGGGAAATGCGATAACTGGGTGTAATCATTTTCTGCAATAAAACGCTTGGTCACCAACATCTGCAATTGCGTCTGCATATCTGCAGCCGCTTGTGCATGCGCCTTGATGCCTTGCAGCTTCTTGGGCAGACCATGGTATTCCGCCAGTATTTGCGCAGCTGTGCGGGCAATTTCATTGGCCAGCAAATTCAATCTGGCTTTGCCTTCATCGCGACGCTTATTAAATTCACCCGAATTGGCAGGTAAAGGGCTTTGCAGGAAAGCGCTTTCTAGCGCGACCTGGATAATCTGATCCCGCAACTCTTCTTGCGAGCCCAGCGCCATGAATTGCATGCCCATCTGCTGCAAGCCGGGAATATTTTTTTCCAGGAACTTGATCTGCTCTTTCAACTGCAAGGCAAACAGGCGTCGCATGCCTATGCGATGTATGCGCGCTGCCTCGTCCGGGTCATCGAACACTTCGATATGGCAATGCGTGAGTTTGTCGACCAGCGCTGGATAACCAATAAGAGTTTGCTTGCCTTGCTGGACTTCCAGCAATTCAGGCAGGCTGTCAAAGGTCCAGGCGGTCAGGTTTTCTTGCTTGAATGCTGGTACTGCGGCGTTCGTCTGAATGTTCGCAGTTGCAGGTTTTCCAGCATTACGAACTGACTTGTCTTCGGTGACAACAGCCTGTTTGGTCACAACTGGATTGGTATCCAATAGCGCCAGTTTCTCGGCACTGGCAATACGCTGAAAACTCTCGCGTGCCTGACCACCAAACTCAGCGCGCAGGCTGGCCAGATTACGGCCCATTTCCAGTTGACGGCCATGTTCATCGACGACCTTGAAATTCATCGTCAAATGCACGGGCACGGTCTCGAATTTGAAATCCGTGGTCTTGCATAGCAAACCTTTTTGCTCGCGTATATCGGCAATTACGGCGTCAAGGAAATTGCCTTTACCGAAATCATTGCGCTCGCAAAAACCTGCTGCATATTCAGGTATAGGCACACAATGACGACGTATTTTTTGCGGCAAGGACTTGATCAGCAAATGCACTTTTTCTTTGAGCATGCCAGGCACCAGCCATTCGCAGCGGTCTGCCGACACCTGATTCAGAGAAAATAAAGGTACAGTCAGGGTCACACCGTCGCGTGGGCTGCCTGGCTCAAAGTGATAACTGAGCTGCAAAGCCACACCCGAGACCTGCATGGTCTTGGGGAATAAGTCGGTAGTGACGCCTGCTGCCTCATGGCGCATCAACTCGTCCTTGTTCAGGTAGAGGAGCTTGGGGTTGGCCTTGGTCGCTTCTTTATGCCATTGCTCAAACAAGACTGCATTCCACACATCGGCTGGCAAGTGCTGATCATAAAAAGCTACGATCAGCTCTTCATCGACCAATACATCGAGGCGGCGCGATTTATGTTCGAGATTTTCTATCTCACGTACCAGTTTCTGGTTATACGCGAAGAAAGGGGCGCGAGTGTCAAATTCACCCTCGACCAGGGCATCACGAATAAACATCTCGCGCGCCTCTACTGGGTGCGTCAAACCATACTGGGTACGACGCTGGCTATATACAACAAGACCATACAGGGTCGCGCGTTCAAAGGCAGATACCTGGCCTGCACGTTTTTCCCAGCGTGGTTCGCCATAGGATTTTTTCAGCAGGTGCTCGCCTATCTTCTCCAGCCATTCCGGATTGATCTGGGCAATGCAGCGGCCGTACAGGCGTGTGGTATCCACCAGCTCAGCCGCCATGATCCAGCGCCCGGCTTTTTTGACCAGAGTAGAACCCGGCCAGATATAAAACTTGATACCACGTGCGCCCAGGTAATGCGCTTCTTCATCTGACTTATAGCCTATATTGCCCAGCAAACCCGTCAGCAATGACAAATGCAATTGCTCATAAGTGGCAGGTGCCTCATTCAAGCGCCAGCCCTGCTCTTTGACAATGGTCAGCAATTGCGAATGCACTTCACGCCATTCGCGCAAGCGCATCTGGCTCAGGAAATTGGCACGGCAATTATCTTGCAACTGGCGATTGGTTTTTTTGTGCTCGATGGCATCTTCAAACCATTTCCATATCTTCAGATAAGACTGGAATTCAGACTTTTCATCAGCAAATTTCTTGTGCGCCATGTCAGCCGCAGCCTGCGCCTCCATGGGGCGGTCACGCGGGTCTTGCACCGACAAGGCCGCCGCAATGATCAATACTTCCTGCAAGGCCTGGTTGTCACGCGCCGCCAAAATCATGCGACCGACACGCGGGTCCAGCGGCAGTTTGGCGAGTTGTCTGCCTACCGGCGTCAACTGATTCACTTCATCCATCGCCCCCAGTTCTTGCAAGAGCTGATAACCATCAGCAATCGCCCGGCCTGGTGGTGGCTCAATGAATGGGAAAGTTTCTACATCGGTCAGGCGCAGGGACTTCATGCGCAAGATAACAGCAGCCAGTGACGAGCGCAAAATCTCAGGCTCAGTAAATTTTGGCCTTTGCAGATAATCCTGCTCATCGTACAAACGTATGCAAACACCAGCTGCAACGCGGCCACAACGGCCAGCACGCTGATTGGCTGCTGACTGAGCCACTGCCTCTATCTGTAATTGTTCGACTTTATTCCGGTAGCTATAGCGCTTGACACGCGCCAGACCGGCATCAACGACATAACGTATGCCAGGTACGGTCAGCGAGGTTTCGGCCACATTGGTGGCCAGCACGATGCGACGCGCATTCGAGGTTTTGAATACCCGCTCCTGCTCTTGCGCTGACAAGCGGGCGAACAAGGGCAAAATCTCTACATGCGGTGGATGGTGTTTGCGCAAGGCTTCAGCAGCATCGCGGATTTCACGCTCGCCGGGTAAAAATACCAGCACGTCACCAGAACCTACACGACACAATTCATCAACGGCATCGGTAATCGCCGTCATCAAATCGCGTTCTTTATCTTTTTCTGTATCTTGTATCGGGCGATAGCGCACTTCTACCGGGTACAGCCGACCTGACACTTCAATCACAGGTGCAGGTTTGGGCTCAGCACCTCTGGTATCAGCAAAATGATTGGCAAAGCGTTGTGCATCTATCGTGGCTGAGGTGATGATGATCTTCAAGTCACGGCGCTTGGGTAGCAATTGCTTCAGATAACCGAGCAGAAAATCAATATTCAGGCTGCGTTCATGCGCCTCATCGATGATGATAGTGTCATATTGTTTTAACAGCGGGTCGGTCTGGGTTTCTGCCAGCAAGATACCGTCGGTCATCAGCTTGACCGATGCGCCCTTGCTAAGGGTATCGGTAAACCGGACTTTAAAACCTACATGCTCGCCCAGCGGCGAATTCAATTCTTGCGCAATACGCTTGGCGGTAGACGAAGCAGCAATACGGCGTGGCTGGGTGTGGCCTATCAGGCCTTTTTGCCCACGTCCCAGTTCCAGGCAGATTTTTGGTAATTGCGTGGTCTTGCCTGAGCCAGTTTCACCGCAAACAATAATGACCTGGTGCTTTTGCAAAGCCTCGGCAATCTCCGACCGCTTGCCAGATACCGGCAACTCTTCAGGGAAAGTAATAGGCGGCAAAACATTGCGGAAAGGTGAAGTTGGTGCATCTGTCGCCGGAGCAGGCGAAACCGGGGCTTTTGCCTTCCCACTTGAACGCTCTGTTGACGATGTCGATGGCTTATTGCGACCAGCTTGCCTTGTGGCTTGCCGTACCTGCCCATTCTGCGCTTTTGACGGGCGTGTCGATGCCATACCGCTCGCAGCGGACGGTGTAGTTCCAGTTTCCTCAGACTTTGCAGCAGTGACGCGCAATTGTTGTCGAAGTTCACGCAAACCCGATAAACCATCTATTGCACCGGGAATTGCTTTTTTGGGGGAGTTTTTTGGTGTTTGATTTGAAGACATAGCGCTGCGCATTATCCCAGATTTTCAGGCGGGGTGCGCAATGTTGTTTTTTATCTATGGCTATCAATCGAAACAGATTTTGGCGCGCTCAAATTTTGTTGGCACTAGAAACTAGAAAATAGTATGAACTAATTTCTCCAAAAATTAATCTATACTGAATAGATCAAAATCGGTCCAAACCGGTCATCATTTATTGAGACATAAATGGAGTTTAAGATGAAAACCTGGATGCTATTGCTTTTCACTTGCATGATTACTGCCTGCGCAACTCCTACTGCGCAAAAACTCGGCAATATACATTTTCACGATCAGGGATTTAGTCCAAGTTCAACTCCCGTCAACGCTGAGAATGTGCTTACTGTCAGCAAAGAAATGCATGCATATCTGCGAGATGTGATCATGCCACTTGCGCACAGGCGCGGACCACAGAAAGCCCTGTTTGAAGCCTTATCCAGCAAGCAGCAAATCAAGCTGGAATATGATGCAGAAATGACACGCAATGCTACCGAAGCTTTTGCTGCACGCTCCGGCAATTGCCTGTCGCTGGTGCTCATGACGTCTGCGTTTGCCAAGCAACTGGGCTTGGATGTGCAATATCAAAACATCCTCATAGACGAGTCCTGGAGCCGCATCGATGATTTGTATTTTGCAGCTGGCCACGTCAACATCGTACTTGGCAGGCGTCCTGGGTTTTTACGCAATACAGAAGAATATCAACAATCCATGGTAATAGATTTTTTGCCACCCGGTGAAATTCGCGGTCAAAAGTCTATGGCGATAGGGGAAGCGACGGTCCTCGCCATGTATATGAACAATCGGGCCGCCGAGTTACTGGCTAAACATAATGTCAATGACGCATATTGGTTTGCACGTGAAGCCCTGCGCATAGACCCTGATTTCATGATTGCCTACAATACTCTGGGTGTGATTTACCGCCAGCACGATGATTTGCAATTAGCAGAAAATGTATTCAAACAAATACTGCAAAAAGAACCAGAAAACACCCTCGCATTGAGTAACCTGGTCGAGGTTTTGCGTAAGTCTGCCCATTATGATGAAGCCCAGTCTTATCTCAGCACTCTCGAAAGATTACAGCCTTATCCACCTTTCTTTTTTTTCCAGCGCGGCCTGTCAGCCATGCAGCGTGGCGATTTCAAGGAAGCAAAAGCCTTATTCAAACGCGAAATAAAACGTGATGCCAACTATGATGAGTTTCACTTATGGCTGGCATTGGCGCATTTAAAACTTGGCGAAATATCAGACGCTACTGATGAACTGATTCTTGCCAAGGCCAATAGCACCACACGTAAAGCTCATGATTTATATGCGAATAAACTGGAGCGTATTAAAGCAACGTATACCCATTGAAAGCAGTGAAAACGCCAAAACTCATCAATCTGCATTTTTCGGGATGTATGAATATGTGGAAATTCGATCACCTTGATTGATCATCCATTTTCCCGACTCAGATTATAATTGGAGAATGGAAAATCCCGTTCAATTCGTTCATTGGTTGCGTTCAGTCGCCCCTTATATTCATGCCTTCCGTGGAAAAACCTTTGTGGTTGCCTTTCCCGGGGAACTGGTCATGGCAGGTGCCCTGCCAGTTTTGGCACAAGATTTATCACTTTTACATGCTCTTGGCATCAAAATTGTCATTGTTCATGGCTCACGACCCCAGGTAGCCGAGCAACTGGCCCTGCGAAACGTAGAAGGCCGCTTTCATAATGGCATACGCATTACCGACACTGCCGCGCTGGAATGCTCAAAAGAAGCTGCAGGCGAATTACGTCTGGATATCGAGGCCGCATTTAGCCAGGGCTTACCTAACACACCTATGGCACATTCTGCCATACGTATTATTTCTGGCAATTTTGTTACAGCAAAACCCATAGGCATAGTCGGCGGTGTGGATTTTCAATTGACGGGTATTGCCCGCAAAGTCGCTTACGACACTATCCACCGCATTCTCGACGCAGGTAATCTGATTTTGCTGGGGCCGTTGGGTTTCTCGCCTACTGGCGAAGCCTTCAATCTGACCATGGAAGACGTCGCCGTCTCGACTGCAACTGCCCTGCGTGCAGACAAACTGATTTTCATCACTGAAACACCGATGATGATGGATCAGGACAAGGATGAAATCCGTGAATTGTCTTTCATGCAGGCAGAGCAGGAATTGAAAGCTGGCTACTTGCCACTTGATTCTGCTTTTTACCTGGAACATGCGATCAAGGCTTCACGTGGCGGCGTACCGCGAATACATATCGTGCCTTACGAGATGGATGGCTCGGCATTGCTGGAATTATTTACCCATGATGGCGTGGGCACCATGGTGTCTTCAGAAAACCTGGAAAGCCTGCGTGAAGCCACCATTGAAGATGTCGGTGGCATCATCAAGTTGATAGAACCTCTGGAAGCAGATGGCACCCTGGTCAAGCGTGGCCGCGAATTGATAGAGCGCGAAATCAATTATTTCTCGGTCATCGAGCATGATGGTGTGATTTTTGGTTGTGCCGCGTTATACCCTTTCCCTTTCGAAAAAATGGCAGAAATGGCTTGCCTGACTGTCAATCCCGATGTACAAAGCCAGGGGGATGGCGAACGCATACTTAAACATATGGAAAAACGTGCACGGCGCGCTGGTTTCCACAGTCTGTTTGTGTTGACGACACGTACCGCACACTGGTTCCTGAAACGTGGATTTGTCAGTGCCTCAGTTGACGATTTACCAAAAGACCGGCAGAAAATGTATAACTGGCAACGCAAATCCCTGGTTCTGATCAAGCAACTCTAAGCCAGTGGTCGTATAATTCAGGCTGTTTTCAAGATATGAAGGAGCAACAACATGGCCCGCATGGTCCACTGCATTAAATTAGACAAAGAAGCCGAAGGCCTGGACGTCCCCACTTACCCAGGTGAATTGGGCAAGAGAATTTATGAAAGCGTGTCCAAAGAAGCCTGGGCCGCCTGGCTCAAGCATCAAACCATGCTGGTCAATGAGAACCGCCTGAATCTGGCAGATACCCGCGCCCGCAAGTATCTGGCAACTCAGATGGAAAAGCATTTCTTTGGCGATGGCGCTGATGCTGCAACTGGTTACGTGCCACCTACTGAGTAAATCAGTCTTATTTCAGCTTCAAATCAGACAAAAAAGCCCGCAATATGAGATTGCGGGCTTTTTCACTGATAACCAGGGCGTATTAAAACTGCAAAGTCTTTACACCTTCAGCCGTGCCTAGCAAACACACATTTGCACCCTGGCGGGCGAACAGACCCACCGTTACCACACCCACGATATTATTAATCTGTGCTTCCAGCTCCAGCGGATCCTGGATTTGCATGCCATGCACATCCAGTATCATATTGCCATTGTCTGTTAACAAGGCCTGGCCATCTTTCATACGCAAACGCGCCTCTCCCCCCAGGGTCTTAAGCTTGCGGGCGACGACTGCATGCGACATGGGGATCACCTCTACCGGCAAAGGGAACTTACCCAGCACGTCCACCAGCTTGGAACCGTCGGCGATACAGATAAATTTTTCTGCCACTGAAGCAACGATTTTTTCACGTGTCAATGCTGCACCACCGCCCTTGATCATTGCACCGGATGGCGTGATTTCATCGGCACCGTCGATATACACGGGCATGGATGTCACCTCATTCAAATCCAGCACGGTAATACCATGGGAACGCAAACGGGCCGCCGTCCCTTCTGAAGATGCCACTGCCGCCTTGACTTTATGCTTGATCTTGGCCAGTTCATCAATAAAGAAATTGGCTGTCGAGCCTGTACCCACACCAACGATCTCGCCTTCAACGACGTAGGCAATGGCAGCCTGGGCAACTGCTAGTTTCAATTCATCTTGGGTCATGGTGCTTATCCATCTGGTTTATAAAATTGGCGGGATTTTACAGTAGCGAACAAGCTTCTTGCCAGCCTCACTGCAAATACCATCAAATTGGCCACAAAGGTGGCTCCTCCATCAAGGCAACCTGTTCTCGCAATTCCAGTATGCGGTCTTGCCAGTAACGCTGACTATTAAACCATGGGAAGGCCGCAGGAAAGGCAGGATCGCTCCAGCGCTGCGCCAGCCAGGCCGAGTAATGGATGAGCCTGAGTGTGCGCAAAGCCTCTATCAGGTAAAGTTGTCGCTGCTCGAATTCAAAAAAATCCTCATAGCCGGCCAGGATATCCGTTAACTGGCTCTGCATATCACTGCGCTCGCCCGACAGCAGCATCCATAAATCCTGTATGCCTGGCCCCATGCGGCTATCGTCAAAGTCAACGAAATGCGGCCCTGCTTCTGGCCCGGATTCCAACCACAAAACATTGCCCAAATGACAATCTCCATGCAAGCGCAATTGCTGCACGTCCCCTGCCCTGTCATAGCAAGCCTGGATACCATCCAGGGCTTGCTGGCTGACACTGGTATAGGCTGCCAGCAAATCAGGCGGAATGAAATCATGTTCAAGCAGCCAGGCACGTGGCAAGACACCAAAGCTTTGCGCATCCAGGGCTGGCCTGAGCGCATAGCTGGCCGTGGCACCTACAGCGTGTATGCGCCCTATGAAACGACCCAGCCATTCCAAGGTGGCCGGATCACCTGTCTCGGGCGCACGGCCACTCTGGCGCTTGAATAAGGAAAAGCGGTAACCCTGATAATGCCTGAGACTACTACCATCCTCAGCCTGCAATGCAGCCAACACGGGAATCTCATGCCCTTGCAATTCGCGCACGAATTCATGCTCCTCTTGTATTGCCGCATCGGACCAACGCAAAGGGCGATAAAATTTGGCAATGACTGGAGCTGCGTCCTCTATACCTATCTGATAAACCCGGTTTTCATAGCTATTCAGGGCCAGCATGCGACCATCGCTACGCAAGCCACTGCTTTCTACGGCATCAAGGACGAATTCGGGCGTTAGCCCGGCGAAGGAATCTGGGGGAGTAAAATCTGTCATAGCGCTATTGTACGTGCCCACTGCGCTCGATGACATAAAAGTCCTGCACAGCCAGCAAACAAAGCGCTAAACTGCCGTTATTTTCATATTTACCTTTTCAAGAGTCACGCCATGCATCTCGACGAACCACTAAGCGACAAAGAATTCAATGAACTCGACAAATTCCTGATGTCAGACAAGGTCGGCGACGATGGCATGACCATGGATGCCTTGCATGGCTACCTGACTGCCATTGCCCTTGGCCCGGAAATGATACCTATGGCTGAGTGGTTACCCCTGATCTGGGGCTTGCCTGAACAAGGTGAACCAAAGTTTAAAAATGACAAGGAAATGCAGCGCGTGACCAGCCTGGTAGCCCGCTTCATGAATGAAATCCAGATTACCTTTGAAGTCGCACCTCAGGAATACGAGCCTTTGTTTTGTGTCATGGAACAAAATGGCAAGGAATTGATCGACGGTGAAACCTGGGCCTGGGGTTTTTGGGAAGGCATGCAATTACGCGAAGAGGCTTGGGAAGCGGCCTGGGAATCTGAGGAAATCGGCCCCCTGCTGCAGCCTATCTACCTGCTGGGCGCAGAAGAGATAGAAGAAAGCGAGTTAAAATTCGTCGACACGCCAGAAAAATGTCATGAACTGGCATTGACACTGGAAGCGTCCATCCCCGCCATACGCCGTTTCTGGGCACCTTTGCGCAAGTCTGGCGTCACCACAGTCAAACGAGAAGCACCCAAGGTAGGCAGAAATGACCCATGTCCTTGTGGCAGTGGAAAGAAATACAAAGTCTGCTGCGGTGCAGAACCTACGCTGCATTAATCAGCTGCAAACCTCAAGCGCTGGAGGGAAACCTCTAGCGCAAAACTGCCCGGCCAGCATGTCTTCATGCTATTTTTGCGCTTCTCAATAACATGCTGGAGACTATCATGAGCTTGCAAGAACAATTCGCCCAGGCACAAGCCGATTCCAAAAGCCTGTCCGAGCGTCCGGACAATATGACTCTGCTGAAAATTTATGCCTTGTTCAAACAAGGCAGCACAGGTGATGCCACTGGCGACCGCCCTGGCATGACCGACTTTGTCGGCCGTGCCAAGTTTGATGCCTGGGCTGGCCTGAAAGGTACAACCCAGGATGCAGCAATGCAGCAGTATGTAGATCTGATCACTTCGCTCAAGGATTGAGTTCCAGCCTTAAACCGTAGGATTCAGCCAATCCCTGGGCCTTCCTTCGGTCAGACCGGCGATCAGATTATCTGCAGCCCGGTTTGCCATTGCACGACGTGTTGCCTCAGAGGCACTGGCAATATGCGGGGTCAGGACGACATTACTCAAGGTCAAGAAATCTGGATGAAATTTGGGTTCATTCTCAAATACATCCAGGCCAGCCGCTGCAATCCGCTTTTCACGCAGGGCTGCAATCAGGGCCTGATCATCGACAATACCGCCACGCGCCAAATTCACCAGCGTCGCGCCTGGCTTCATCATTGCCAATTCTGCCACAGCTATGGTGTGATGTGATGCTGCTGAATAGGGCAATACCAACACGACGTGATCAGCTTGCCTCAGCAGCTCTTCCTTGCTTGCATATTGTGCATTATTTGCATAGGCTTCTTGCTCAGCACTGAGGCGGGAGCGATTGTGATACATGACCTTCATGTCAAAACCTGTGGAACGCCTCGCGATAGCTTGCCCTATCCTGCCCATACCTATAATACCCAGGGTAGCTCCATGGACATCTGCGCCCAGGAAAGAATCATAGCGCCATTTGGTCCAGTGACCGGCACGTAGCCAATGTTCGGATTCTGTTACCCGCCTGGCAGTTGCCATCAGCAAGGCCCAGCCAAAATCGGCGGTAGTTTCATTCAGGACCTCAGGCGTATTGCTGGCCATCACGCCATGAGCAGTACAAGCTGGCACATCAATATTGTCATAACCAACGGCCATGCTTGCTATCATTTTCAAATCAGGCAACTGCTGCAACAACTCTGTATTGATTTTGGCACTGGCTGTCGCCAGAGTGCCAGCCTTAGCTTTTAGTTTTGCAGCGAGCTCAGTTGGCGAGAAAACAATATCATCCTGATTCGACTCCACATCAAAATACTGTTCGAGCTTCGTCAACACTTCAGGGAAAATGGCACGTGTTACCAGGATTGCGGGCTTCATATCTGACCTTACATGTGAAAATATCAAAAAGAAAAGGCTTAAGATGTCCATTTGTTTAATAACAGACAAGCTTGATACTGCATAATACCGTCTAAATACCCTTTTTTCTCATGAGGATATGCCAGCTCAACAATTTTCACGCAGGCTATAATTCATGCAAGAAAATTCATGAAGATGATGCAAATCAAGCTGACAGACTGCAGCCAATACTAAAATTACGCACTTGCGGCAAGCTGAACGGCGAACTCCCTTGATATGCCTGCATTTGCTTATGCGCAAACTATATAAGCCTGATTTGTGAGAACTGCTAAATTGCCTTAAAATACAAGGCTTTGCAGCCCTGAGCCTATTTTTGCGCCTTGGCTGCGCCTAAATCCCGAATTTTTAGTTTAGATTGGACTGTTATGACCCACGTTGTGACCGAATCCTGCATCCGCTGCCGCTATACCGATTGCGTGGATGTGTGCCCGGTGGACTGCTTCCGTGCTGGCCCGAATTTCCTGATCATTGATCCAGACGAATGCATTGATTGCGCCGTGTGCGTTGCAGAGTGCCCGGCTAACGCCATTTTTGCTGAAGAAGATGTGCCAGCAGATCAACAGCAATTCATCAAGATCAATGCCGACCTGACCCGCAAATGGCCGTCGATTACCAAGACAGTTGCCCCTTTGCCAGATGCTGACGACTGGAAAGACGTCAAAGACAAATTGCAATATCTGGACAAATAAGTATCCGGGAAAGCAATATGGGCTTTTGCTAATCGGCTCAAACAAATCCGCAATATCAGGAAACATCTCGTCGTATGGAAAACAAACAAACTACCGCGGCCAACGCCGCCATTGAAGCAGATGCCGTCATCATAGGTGCAGGCCCAGTCGGCCTGTTCCAGGTATTCGAACTTGGCTTGCTCGAAATCAAAGCACACGTTATTGACTCTCTGGCAGTCGTCGGTGGCCAATGCGTAGAGCTGTATCCCGATAAGCCGATTTATGACATTCCTGCCGTACCTGTTTGCACAGGTCAGGAATTGACAGACAATCTGTTGAAGCAAATTGAACCTTTCGAACCGACTTTCCATCTGGGTCAGGAAGTGACCTTGGTTGAACGCCGTGAAGATGGCCGTTTTGACCTGGAGACATCAACGGGCACACGCTTCATCACCAAAACTATCTTCATCGCTGCTGGTGTTGGCTCGTTCCAGCCACGCACTTTGAAAGTGGAAGGCATAGAAGCCTTTGAAAACAAGCAGGTGTTCTACCGCGTTAAAGACCCTACCCAGTTCCACGGCAAAAACCTGGTGATATGCGGTGGCGGTGACTCTGCGCTGGACTGGGCATTGAATCTGGTTGGCAAGGCCGAATCCGTCGTGGTATTGCACCGCCGTGAAGACTTCCGCGCTGCTCCCGCTTCTGTGGCCAAGATGAAAGAACTCTGCGACAACTATGAAATGCAACTCACCATAGGCCAGGTCACAGGCATAGAAACCAAAGACGATGTGCTCTCTGAAATCAAGGTCACTGGTGCAGATGGCGTCACTCGCCGCATGCCACTCGATACTCTGCTGGTGTTCTTCGGCCTGTCACCAAAGCTTGGCCCTATCGCCGAATGGGGTCTGGACATAGAGCGCAAGCAATTGAAGGTCGTCAATACCGAGAAATTTGAAACCAATGTTCCTGGCATTTTTGCAGTAGGTGATATCAACACCTATCCTGGCAAGAAAAAACTCATCCTGTCCGGCTTCCATGAAGCTGCGCTGGCTGCGTTTGGTGCTGCACCGTATATTTTCCCTGACAAGAAAATCCACATGCAATACACCACCACATCACCAAAGCTACACAAAATCCTGGGCGTGGAAACACCGGTTTTCGATTAATCAGGAAACAGCTCAAACAAAAAAGCGCAAAGAAATCTTTGCGCTTTTTTCTTATCCAAACGCATGCTATTAATTTGCCGGGACGTGGGAGTCAGATTCCTTGAATTGATTGGCAATCTGATTAAATTCATCCGTAATTTGCAAAAAGGCATCCAGGATATCCGGATCAAAATGCGTGCCATGCCCCTTGCGCATGATGCTGATAGCTTCCTCATGCGAAAACGCTGGTTTATAGACGCGTCGCGAGATCAGGGCATCATACACATCGGCCACAGCCATCAGGCGTGCTGACAAAGGGATGGCATTACCAACCAGATTTTCCGGATAACCTGAGCCATCCCATTTTTCCTGATGCGAATACGTGATTTCACGGGCAAAGCGCAAAAACTCATTACTCTCGCCCAGGTATTTTTCTACCGAAATAATGGTTTCCCGCCCGTACACCGTATGCAATTTCATGACTTCAAATTCCTCTGATGTCAGCTTGTCAGGTTTGAGCAAAATATTATCGGGAATACCGACTTTGCCGATATCGTGCAAAGGAGCGGATTTATAGAGCAAATCGATGTTTTCGTCTGTCAGCTCATTACTGAAACGCGCATGGCTTTTGAGTTTGCGTGCCAGTGCAGCGACATAATTCTGGGTCCGGCGTATGTGGTTACCAGTTTCATTGTCTCTTGTCTCAGCCAGCGAAGCCATGGCCATGATGATGGCGTCCTGCATCTTGGCCAGCTTACGGGTTCTGTCCTGCACCAGACTCTCCAGATGCTTGTTCTGGTCTTGCAATAAGTGGCGGGCACGTACCAGATTCAATTGCGTCGCCACTCTCGCCAATACAATGGGCGGGCTGATAGGTTTGCTGATGTAATCAACAGCCCCCAGACGCAAGCCCATTTCTTCATCCTGCACCTGGCTCTTGGCGGTCAGGAAAATGATAGGAATATCGGAAGTAGCCGGGTCTGCCTTGAGACGTCGACAAGTCTCATAACCATCCATTTCTGGCATCATGACATCCAGCAAAATCAGGTCGGGACCTGGCAAGCTGGAAGCGATTTGCAAGGCTTTCAAACCATTGGTAGCGATCTTGATTTTGTACTGGTCTTTCAACAAGCCCGACAAGAGTGAAATATTGTCGGGTGTATCATCCACGATCAACACCACCTGCTTGGCATTTTGATCAAATACCTCACTCATAGATCACCTCGATAAGAAGTAATTGCCCCACATTCCTGTGTATGCCATGCATCAAACTGGATTTCATCAAATCAAAGTATTTCATAACCGAGGTTTTTCGCACTATTGCTCAATAAATTCAAGGCTGCATCATAGTCAAACTGCCTGACCGCACGCATGATTTGCTTTTGCACGTCAACACCAAATGCATTGGCTATCATGTCACCTGACTCTAACAGCAAGTCGACTGCTTCGCCATCGTAATCACGCAACAAGTTACAGCATTTTACAAGTAAGTTTTGCATAAGCTCATGATCAACCGGCAACAATTCGACTGGCTTGGCTTCCGCTTTATTTGCGGTTTTTTCCAGCGTCAATACCTGGTCTATCGCATTGATAGTAGTCAGCATTGCTTGCGCACATCTATCCAACACCGGCATCAGCTCCACTATATTGGCATTGTCATGCAATTTCAATTCAAGTTCAGCTGCATAAGGTTGTATGGTTTTTGCCCCTATCAAACCAGCCACCCCTTTGAGGGTATGTGCCAGGCGCTCTGCCAATAAAATATCCCCTGCTTCCAGCGCATTACGGATATGTTCAACAACATTGCGCTGATCATCACAAAAACGCGATAACAACTCCAGATAAAACGAGCGGTTGCCCAAGGTGCGACTCAGACCTTCTTCTACATCAATACCTTCAATCAGCAAGCTATTGCTGATGTCTTGTATCGGCAGTTGTACATTATCAAAATTGCTACCAGTCACATGATCCGGGCACCAGTGTGAAATAGCGTGATACAACTCTTTGGGATTAATGGGTTTAGCGAGATGTGCATTCATGCCGGACGCAAAACAGAGCTCGCGCTCCTCCACCATGGCATGTGCCGTCATAGCGACAATGGGCAAATCATCAAAGCGTGTATCCGCGCGTATCAGGCGGGTTGCCTCGTGCCCATCCATTTCAGGCATCTGTACGTCCATAAACACGACGCCGTAATACTCAGGATTGGTTTTGCTCACCATATCCACCGCAATTTTGCCGTTACGAGCAATATCAACGGCGACACCCGCAGCCTCCATCAGTTCACGGGCAATTTGTTGATTGATTTCATTGTCTTCAACCAGCAAGACGCGCAAATCCGTATACTTGGGCACCAGCACGCCATGACTGACAGGAATGGTGTAACTGCTGCTAGAAAACAATTCAACCAGACAATCCACCAGGGTAGAGGCATTGACGGGTTTGGTTAAGAATCCATCAGGCAAGGCAATATCATCGCGGTAGCTGACCTCTTCACGCCCGTGCGCACTGACCAATACCATCAAAGGTGCAGGTTGCAAGGAACCGTCGCGCTTCAGATAGGTAATCAGTTCCAGGCCATCCATTTCAGGCATGCGCAGGTCAGTGAATATTACGCCGTAGGGATGAGTAAGACTGCATTCCCGAACCGCCTGTAAAGCAGCAGCACCGCTATTGACGACATCAATATCAACAGGCAACTCGGACAATATTTCCTGCAAAATTTCGGCAGCGGCGGGATTATCATCCACGATCAACAAACGCATGCCATTAATCGCACCAGGCACGACCTGACGCTGGACTACCGGCTGTGCAATACCAAACCAGCCCGTGAAGTATACACAGGTGCCACGCCCTGCTTCGCTACGCAAAGCGATTTCCCCTCCCATTAATTCAACCATCCCTTTGGAAATCGACAAACCCAAACCTGTACCACCAAATTTGCGGGTCGTCGATTCATCGGCCTGGCTAAAGGGGCGGAATAATTTATCTGACTGCTCTTCTGACATGCCTATGCCAGTGTCCCGCACTTCGAACTTGAGCTTGACCTTGCCACCCGCCATTTCCATGGTCTGGCAAGTGACATAGATTTCACCCTGCTCTGTGAATTTAATGGCATTATTGATGAGGTTGATCAAGACCTGCCCCAATCTCAATGGGTCGCCATTGAGATAACGCGGAATATCCGGCGGCGCCCGGAACAGGAACTCCAGGCCCTTTTCATCGGCTTTGTCGGTGGTCACTGCCGAAATATTGTTGAGTACGTCATCGAGATTGAAATCGACTTGTTCGATATTCAATTTCCCTGCTTCTATCTTGGAGAAATCGAGAATGTCGTTGATGATACCCAACAAAGAAATACCCGCCTTATGGATTTTCTCTACATAGTCTTTTTGCTTGGAATTGAGATCCGTCCTTAAAGCCAGATGTGCCATGCCTATGATGGCATTCATAGGTGTGCGGATTTCATGGCTCATATTGGCCAGAAACATGGATTTCGCTTCCGTCGTTTCTTCTGCATGACGGCGCGCCATTTCTGCTTCTTTCAACTCATTTTGCATTTGCAAGGTTTGCAAGCGAATTTGCTCAGCCATGCTCTCTTTGAGTTGCGATTCCAGTAATTTTCTCTGCGTGATATCCGACACAAAAGACAGGGTCGCGGGGCGCCCCTCCCAATCTATCATGACGGCAGATAATTCCACCCAGATGATGGAACGAGTCCGATGATTTTCTATGCGAAAATGGTAGTACTGCTCGACATTTTCACCACGCAAACGCCGGGTGTGGTGGTCTATCACCATGGGTCTGTCGTCAGGATAGATAGCGGTGATAAAAGACATTTGCGCCAACTCTTCAGACTGATAACCAGTCAGGCTTTGCACACGTGGATTGGCAAAGACGATGCGGCCATCCTGCACGACCAGGATGCCCTCCGTGACGTTATTGATGAGTTGTCGATAATGCTGCTCAGACTTACTCAAGTCTTCTTCGAGCTGGCGACGGGCAGAAATATCCATAACAACCCAGACCGTGCCATGGGTCAGATTGGTTTTATCAACAGCACGCCCGGAAAAATGCACCCAGAACAGGCTGCCGTCACTGCGCCGCATCTTTAATTCAGTTTCGTAAGCCTCACCTCTCAAGACAGACTGATTGACTGCCGCGCCTGAATCCAGATAAGCATCACGCGATTCATAAAAAGGTTCCAACGAGGAACCCAGCACTTGTTCGCGTGCCACGCCAAATATCTGGCACAAGGGAGTGTTAACCCACTGCACCCGCCCCTGATTATTCAGGAAAACCATACCAACAATGGAATTTTCCAACACGGTTTCCCGCTCGGCCAGCATGCGTTTTAATTCATCCTCCAACTGACGGCGCTCGACCATGGCACGCTCGGCCATGCGCCTTGCCAACTCGGCTTCTTTTAATTCATTCCTGATGTGCAAAGTCTGCACGTGGACACGGGTCGCCAGTCCTTGCGCCTTGGCGAACAGATCAAGATAGCGTTTTTGCTCATCATAGGCTTCCTTCCATTCGCCCAGCTCGGTAAATATCTCGGACAATTCCTTGATAGCCCTCAGGGGCATGTAGATATAACCATTGCCGCCAACCTCATCGACTGCCCTGCGCAGATCACGAATAGCGTCAGGGTAGCGTTTGTGGCAACGATGCAAATGGCCACTGACCCACCAGCTATAGGGTTTCAGATGCTTGTCTTCAAAGCTATCGAGCAAACTCATCGCGGTTTCACTGAGCTTGTCGGCCTCCTCCAGTTGACCACGCATGGCCAGGGTATATGCTGCTACTGATAAACAAAATGCCCTGCTGGAGTTATCGGTGTTCTCGCCGCTCTTTATCCCGCCTATATACGATGCAATGGTCTGATAGGCTTCTTCATACTTGTCCAGCGAAACCTTGCACAAGGCCAGCATAGTAGACACAAAAGGTGCCAGCCAGCGCTCACTGGAATTAACAGCAATATCCCTGGCCTCTTGCAATAAAACTTCTGCATCTTCGGCATTCCCGCTAACGTAAAAAATCTCTCCCAGGTTGGCCGTCACTTGCGCTACGCGATTTGGTATCTGCAAGGCACGCGCATCATTGAGCGCTGTGTAAAAGTGACGTATGGCTTCTTCGGTATAACCCAGTTCCTGTGACAAAATACCCAGGGTGTTATAGACCACAACAGAGATACGACTCACCCGCATGCGCAATGCTGGCACGATGCGTGCGTGGCACAGTCCATAGGCCTCTTGTACCTGGCCACGGCGACGCCAGACAGCAATTGTGCCAAACAGGGCGAATGCCATACCCTCGTGTTCATCCACTGACTCAAACAAGGTCGCGGCACGCTCAAACACAGGCGCAGCCTGCTCCATGTGATCGTCAAAATAATCAGCAAAGGCTTCAATCAGATCCGCAGCAATCATGGCGGTGGGATTGGATTTTCCAGGCTCTTGCTGACGCATGCTGGCAGCAATTTTGCGACCATCTGCAGGGTTATCGCGCATCAGGTCCAGGGCATCAAGACAAAGTTCGCGCCAATGGATTTCTGCTAGAGAACTATCTTTACTCATTCTGCTCAGCTCTTCAGATAGAAATGATGCATTGAAAATCAAATTAAACCTGAACATGACTTGCACTAAGTTCAGGCATACATTTATGAGTCTGTCTGACAATATGACAATATTAATGCCAGAGTCTCGATTATGGATACAGATTGCCAATAACTGTGTCTTTTATCCGAACAAATCAACAAAGCAAACACTATTCAGTTTCACAAAGCGAATAAGACAAGTGATTCATGAAAAATAACTTAAATTTCAACATTTCCACAAGAAATGATTGTATTTAAATCAATGATTTAACATTAATTCACACCAACAAGTTAAGCAAGTCTTTTGCCCAGCCACAAATTTTTAAAACTGGTTTATGATGCATTGCAACAGTTCGATTAAGTGTTTTTTCTAAGCTTGTTTCGCCCTGTGTCATTTGGTCCAGGCTATCCCGTTCTGACTAATGAATGCATGGCCCCCTATTTGAAAGATTCACTATGCTTTATCAATTTCATGAGCTCAATCGTGCCTTTCTGAATCCCTTGACTCAATGGGCAGAAGCATCTTCAAAACTGTTCACCAATCCCGTATCCCCATTGGCGCACACTCCCTACTCGCAACGCATTGCTGCGGGTTATGAATTGCTGTTTCGCCTGGGCAAAGATTACGAAAAACCAGAATTCGGCATCACCTCTACTACCATAGAAAAACAAGAAGTAGAAATTGCGCAAAGCACGGCTGTCATCAAGCCTTTCTGCAAACTGCTGCATTTCAAAAAAGTCCTGAGCGACAAAGATCTGAGCAAACTGAATCAGCCAAAAGTTTTGCTGGTGGCGCCTTTGTCAGGCCATCACTCAACCCTGCTGCGCGACACTGTGCGTGGTTTGCTGCCCAAGCATGATGTGTATATTACTGACTGGACAGATGCGCGCATGGTGCCCTTATCTGCAGGACCTTTCCATCTGCATGATTATATTTATTACGTTCAAGACTTTATCCATTTCCTGGGCGAAGGCACGCATGTGATTTCAGTATGCCAGCCTACCGTGCCGGTACTGGCTGCAATTTCGCTGATGGCGACTGCCAAAGATCCTTTGCTGCCAAAAACCATGACGCTTATGGGTGGGCCGATAGATCCACGCAAATCACCAACCCAGGTCAATAACCTGGCAACGGAAAAGAAATTTTCCTGGTTTGAAAACACCGTCATTTACAGTGTGCCAGCAAATTATCCTGGTTATGGTCGCAAGGTGTATCCGGGTTTCCTGCAGCATACCGGCTTTGTCGCCATGAATCCCGACCGCCATGCGCAAAGTCACTGGGATTTCTACCAGCACCTGATACAGGGTGACGACGAGTCGGCAGAGCAACATCGTAAATTCTATAATGAATACAATGCTGTACTGGATATGCCAGCTGAGTATTACCTGGAAACCATTAAATCCGTATTCCAGGAATTCCGCTTGCCGACTGGCACTTGGGAAGTCGAGGGCAAGCTGGTCAGGCCACAAGATATCAAGAGCGTGGCCTTGTTCACCGTAGAAGGTGAACTGGACGATATTTCCGGCCCTGGTCAAACCCAGGCTGCCCATGACTTGTGCAGTGGCATCCCAGCCAATATGAAGCAGGATTATGTGGCACCAGGCGCAGGTCATTACGGCATCTTCTCTGGCCGTCGCTGGCGCGATATCATTTGCCCGAAAATTGGTGACTTCATCAAGCAGCACTCTTGATAAATCCAAGACAAAACTTAGCCACGACCCGCAAAGCGTCGTGGCTTTTTGTTTGTGGGCGCTGATGTTTAGGGGGATAATCACGACTCTTTATTGCTTTTTGTGAACACCGTGTCAGATTCTCTCGCAGACCAGCTTGAAAACGCCTTGCCGCAAACCCAGTGCACCAAGTGCGGCTATCCAGCCTGTCGCCCCTATGCTGAAGCCATCACCAATGGCACAGCCAACTATAATCAATGCCCGCCTGGTGGCCAGGAAGGCGTAGTGCGGCTTGCCAACATCTTGGGCAAGCCAGTTATTCTGCTAGATACCAGCCACGGGCTAGCAAGAGAAAGGCCAGTAGCAATAATAGAGGAGGCCTACTGCATAGGCTGCACCCTATGCATACAAGCCTGCCCTGTCGATGCCATCATAGGCGCACCCAAGCAAATGCATAGCATCATCAGTGAACTGTGCACTGGCTGCGACCTTTGTGTTGCACCCTGCCCTGTCGATTGCATCAGCATGCTGCCTGTCACGATAGGGCAAACTGGCTGGGATGCCTGGAGCCAGGCACAAGCAGATCACTCACGTCAGCTTTATACTTTGCGCAATCAGCGCCTGATCCGCGAAAAGCAGGAGAATGATGAACGTCTGGCCGCCAAAGCTGCAGCCAAGCTTGTTGCACTGGAAGCTGAACCAGCATTGAGCGAAGAAGAAATCGCCAGCAAAGAGCGCAAGAAAGCCATTATTGCAGCAGCCATAGAAAGAGCGCGCATCAAAAAACTGCAAGCGCAATCAGAAGACCAAGCACAAGGTGACAAGCAATGAATGCAGCAAAACGCCAGGCCATTTTTGAACGACTGCGACAACAAAACCCGCACCCTACCACCGAACTGGAATACACCACCCCCTTCGAATTACTGATTGCCGTCTTGTTGTCGGCCCAGGCCACTGATGTGTCGGTGAACAAGGCTACCCGCCTGCTGTATCCTGTGGCGAATACTCCGGAGAAAATTCATGCCCTGGGTGTCGACGGCCTGATCCCTTATATACAAACCATAGGTCTGTTCCGTACCAAGGCCAAGAATGTCATCGAGACTTGCCGCATCCTGATGGCAGAGCATGGTGGTGAAGTACCACGTCAGCGCGAAGCACTGGAAGCCTTGCCCGGCGTAGGCAGGAAAACCGCCAATGTGGTCATGAATACAGCCTTTGGCGAGCCGACCATCGCCGTGGATACCCATATCTTCCGGGTATCCAACCGCACTGGCTTAGCACCCGGAAAAAATGTCGACATCGTCGAGCAGAAGTTGATGAAATTTGTCCCGGCAGAATTCAAGCAGGATGCGCATCACTGGCTGATACTGCATGGTCGCTATACCTGTATCGCCAGGAAACCCAAATGCTGGAATTGCATGATCGCTGACTTATGTGAATTCAAGCAAAAGACGCCCTTACCTGATTCAGTTTAAAGAAGCACGCATCACGCATACAAAAACAAAGAGCCTGCAAAAATGCAGGCTCTTTGTTTTTTACGGCACATCAGGATATTCAAACTATCTTGCAAGCCTCATCAAAACTCAAACGAGGTGAACGTGGGAATAGTTGCTGTGCATCGCCATAACCCAGGTTGCAAATGAAATTGACTTTAACCGTAGTGCCAGCAAAAAAGGTCGCATTGAGTTTGTCTGCATCAAAACCCGACATAGGACCGCAATCCAGACCCAAGGCGCGTGCGGCGAGCATGAAGTATGCACCTTGCAGCGACGAGTTACGGAAAGCCGTCGCATCAATGTTGGCCTGGTTGCCAGCGAACCAGGAACGGGCATCCGCATGTGGGAATAATTGTGGCAGCTTTTCAAAAAACTCCATATCCATGCCTACGATGGCAGTGACTGGCGCAGTTTTGGTCTTTTCAAAATTACCTTGGGAAACACAGTCCAGCAATTTTTGTTTTTCAGCGTCAGACCTGACAAATACGATACGGGCAGGCGAACAATTGGCTGAAGTAGAGCCCCACTTCATCAAATCATATATTTCTTGCAATTGCGCATCTGTGACTGGCTTATCAAGCCAGGCGTTATGTGTGCGTGCAGTTGTAAATAGAATGTCCAGCGCTTCTTTGGATAACATGGGAGTCCCTTTCAAATAATCCGTGGATAATAACCCAAGTCATCAAAAGCTTCAGGGCAGCAAAAGAAAATACCTTTTACAATAGGCGCACTTTTTCATTTGGACTTGTTCATGTTCACCCCTAGCCAGCACGATGTACGCCGCTTTTTTTGCGAAACCTTCAGGAAAACCCATGAAAACCTGGTCTTGACCCCACTGGAGATCATTGCCTCTGACTGGATCCGGCAACATCCCGAGTATGAGCACGACCTGGCAGATGTAGAGCAAGCCTTGCAAGCCAATTACAGCGTCGACCAGGGGCAGACCAATCCATTCCTGCACCTGTCCATGCATCTGTCGATAGCCGAACAAATTTCGGTCGATCAGCCACCGGGCATCAAGCAGGCATTTCAGATATTAGCCAGGAAGCATCAGTCTGAGCATGAAGCTCACCATGAAATCATGGAATGCCTGGGTGAGATGATATGGAATTCCCAAAGAACGGGTTTGCCACCAGATGGGCAAGCTTATATAGAAGCGCTAAAGCGGCGCTGCAGTTAAGTTAGCAATAAAAACGCAGCACACAACAAAAAAGCGAGGGCCAGCCTCGCTTTTTTTTATGCAGCCTACAAATTACTTCAGTTGATCATTCAACAATTGCAGGATTTTCTCTGCGACTGCTGAAGAGTCGACCTTACCATCACTACCATGCACGGATACATGACTGACTTCGCCATTTGCTGCGTTTTTAACCAGGATGCGGTACTTCTGCGCATTCTTGGCCGCGTCGCTGGAAGAACCAAACGAGAACAGACGTGAGAAGAAGCCTTCGCTGGCACCCTTGGTCTTGGCATCAATGTCCTGATCTACATAACGGACAAAGTACAAGCCTTGTGAACGGTCACGATCTTCGACTGTGAAACCGATACGGTCCAGGGCCAGGCCTACCCTGCGCCATGAACGATCAAATGCCTCATCCACTTCCACGTAGGTTTTGCCATCATCTTTCAACAATTGCGAATGGGCTTTGCCAGATGCACTTGGTGCAGCCACAGCAGTTTTAGCTTTTTCGCCATCTGAACCCAGGCGTACCATCAGACGTGCAAGGAATTCAGCTTCCAGGCCAGGATCTGCTGCACGTGGCGTCCACACGGTACCATCTTTTTGCGAACCAACCAGCACTTCTTGAGCGCCGCGATGGCTGATATAGATTTCTACCTCGCCATTGGCACCACGTTCCAGGCGGGTACGGAATTTATCACGCTCGCCAGTAGAGTACAGTGAATCCAATACCTTGCCCAAGGTATTGCGGATAATGTCTTGCGGGATTTTGGCGCGATTTTCTGCCCAATCGGTTTCCATGACGCCCGCTTCCTGATTTTCCACATTGATCAGGAAACCCAGTTCTTGCCAAAAGTCTTTCAACTGTGGCCACAGGGCTTCAGGTGTATCTTTCACGACCAGCCAGCGGCTATTGCCATTGCGTTCTATGTGCATGTTCTGGACTTGCTTGGCAGCGACCAGGCCGCCACTGCTGGCAACTTTATTTCCTTTTTCCAGATTGTAACTGGATGCTGTAGCACTACTTTTATTTGCTTCAGGAATAGAAAAACGATTGTCGCGTCGAATTTGCGTCAAATCGGGGGGCACCTCCAGGGATGCGGTCGTTGCCTTACTGGCGCTTCTATAGTCGATCTTGTTAGGTTCGAGAATATTGCCGATTGAACTACAGCCAGTCAAACCTGCCAGCGCCAATGCGCCTATGATGCCGTTTTTAGCAACAAAGCTTTTTGCCATGTGAAAGTCCCTACGTATTAGTATCAATTAAAACTGCGTGAAGCAAACGGCCAGGTTTCCCGGCCGTTCAGGGGAATCATTGTAATACACCAGCCTCACGCATCGCTGCGCGAACGGTTTCATGATATTGCTCAGCCATAGTCACCAAAGGCAAACGAATACCAGTTGGTATCAAGCCCATTTCCACCATCGCCCATTTCACCGGTAAAGGATTGGGTTCAATAAACAATTTATTATGCAAAGGAATCAGGCGATTATTGATGGCAATGGCTTCCTTGACATCACCACGCATGGCGGCCGCGCACAATTCATGCATGGCTTTAGGAGCAACATTGGCCGTTACCGAGATATTGCCTTTACCACCGTACAACATCAATGCCACAGCAGTTGCATCATCACCGGAATACACAGCGAAAGTAGCGGGTGCCAGACGTATCAGGTCGGTGCCTCTGGCGATATTGCCGGTAGCATCCTTGACACCAATAATGCCAGGGACTTGTGCCAGACGCAGTATAGTCTCATTCGACATGTCTGCAACGGTACGGCCAGGCACATTGTACAAAATGATAGGAATATCAACAGATTCAGCAATCTTTTTGAAATGCTGGTACATGCCTTCCTGGGTAGGACGGTTGTAATAAGGCACGACTTGCAAGGAAGCATCAGCGCCAGCCTGCTTGGCGAATTTGGTCAGATTGATGGCTTCTTCAGTTGAATTACCGCCAGAGCCAGCAATAATAGGAATGCGCTTATTGGCATGCTCCACAGCGGCACGTATCAACTCGCAATGTTCTTCGACAGAAACAGTAGGAGACTCACCTGTCGTACCAACGATGACGATACCATCTGTACCTTCGGCAATATGCCAATCAATCAATTTGCGCAAACATGGCAAATCAAGACTGCCATCTGCATGCATGGGGGTTACGATCGCAACCAGACTACCCTGAATCTTTGTCATGTTAATGCAAGAAAAAAGTAAAACCCTGATTGTAGCGGATACACTGCTAAACGGGGCGCAAATAGCTGGAATAAGCCTCTAAACTTGTGAGCATTTGCTTCAAAGCTGGTTTAAAACGCCGACTTTTCCAGCTTTTCTGGCACAAATACGCTGCACCATGGCAGCTTTGGGCTGTTCCACATAGCCATCTTCGTAAGCGATAACGGCCATGCCAACTTCAGGATTAGACTGCATTTGTGTCAGAAGTTCGCCGGGACGCAATAAAAAAGCCGGATTAGAGGGTTTACCAAAATTTTCATTGCCAGCAGCAAAGGTTTCATAAATCAGGATGCCGTCTGGCTTCAGGCTGGCGAGCAAATGCGGGAATAGTCGCCGGTGCAGGTAATTGCAGACGATGATGGCGGCGAAATGATTTTCACCGAACGGCCAGTCATACCCCTCATCACCCGCTTCCAGATCGTGCGTTTTAGTTTCTATACCTTCGGCCTGCAAACCAAGCAGGCTGTCAGTATCCCTGTCTAAAGCCAGCAAAGGCAAACCAAGGGAATGCAGGTAGAAACTATTTCTACCTGCTCCACAGGCAAGATCAAGTACTTGTCCGGCATTTGCGTTAAGCAAATGATGAAAGCGCCGGAGCCAGGCTGAGGGAGCACTTTGTTGCGCAATCAAAAATGAATCCCCAAAAGATCATTTCTCGTACTCAAAATGCACCCAATAGCAGATTAAACGGATACATGCACAGTGATAGCAAGATATTGGCAATCAACATCACTGGCTCCATCCAAAATTGCAGCACATGCATCATCACCAGACCCATGACAATAAAAAAACCATAGGGTTCAATCTGTGCGAATTGATAAGCCAGCTTATGTGGTAAAAGACTAAAGAGTATGCGGCCGCCATCCAGCGGCGGAATGGGGAAAAGATTAAAGGCAAACATAACCAGATTGGTGGTCACTCCCGCGCTTGCCATTTTCATGAAAAATTCTTCCTGAACATGCAGCACCTGCAACAAAGTGGCAAGTAAAAGCCAGGCAAATGCCATGATGAAGTTTGCTCCTGGGCCGGCCAATGCAACCCATGCCATATCACGTTTGGGCTTTTTCAAATTGGAGTAATTGATAGGAACAGGTTTTGCATAGCCAAACAAAAAACCACTACCTGTAGAAACGTAAATAATAGCCAGCACTGTCGGTATCAGGATAGTACCAACCGGATCAATATGCACCATGGGGTTTAAACTCACCCGCCCCTGGCTATACGCAGTCAGGTCGCCAAAATATTTGGCCACATAGGCATGAGCTGCTTCATGTAAAGTGATCGCGAAGATGACAGGCAAGGCAAAAATGGCAATCGTTTGAATTATTTGTTCCATTGGGAATTTCTATTTAAGTAAATCATTGAGGCAACAGCAGCAAAAACCAGTCATTACAATCCAAACAAAGCCGCATCACCGCGCCCCTGTCGAACCAGTTCGGGGGCATCGCCAGTCATATCGATCACGGTGGTCGGTACCAGACTGCAGGCACCTCCATCGATTACCAGGTCAACAAGTTTTGCCAACCTCTCCCTGACTTGTTCAGGATCAGTCAAAGGCTCTTCTTCATCTGGCAAGATCAGTGTTGTGCCTAGCAAAGGTTGCTTCAACTCTTCCAGCAAGGCATGAGTGATGGAATTTTCTGGCACGCGCAAGCCTATGGTCTTGCGCGATGGGTGACTGAGACGACGCGGCACTTCCTTGGTCGCTTCCAGAATGAAGGTATACGGCCCCGGAGTTGCTGCTTTCAACATACGGTACTGACTATTATCAACCTTGGCATATTGTGCAATTTCAGACAAGTCGCGGCACAACAAGGTCAGGTGATGTTTTTCATCGACCCCACGGATTTTGCGCAGGCGCGTGACAGCATCCTTATCATCCAGATGACAAACCAGTGCATAACAAGAATCGGTAGGCAAGGCAACGATGCCGCCATCGTCAATAATCTGTACAGCCTGCCTGATCAAGCGCAGTTGCGGGTTATCAGGGTGAATTTGAAAAAATTGGCTCATAAAAAGAAGAAAGGCGGTAGCACAGCTACCGCCGCAAAATAATTATAAAATTAACGCATGTTCTGTAATGCGGCAATACGTTGCTCAAGCGGCGGATGGGAGGAGAATAAAGCACTCCAGCCAGGCGTATCACGAATACCAAATGCCGCCATCGATTTTGGCAACTCCCCCGGTTGCAAACCACCAAGTCTTGCCAGCGCATGCATCATGGGCTGGCGGTTACCCAGCAACTTCGCCGAACCGGCATCTGCACGAAATTCACGCTGACGCGAAAACCAGTTAACGATCATGGATGCAGCGATACCAAACAGTATCTCACATACAAATACTGTGAGCATATAACCTATGCCGGGCCTGTCATCATCATTATTACGAAATACTGCCTTATCTACTGCGTAGCCAACCACCCGGGCCAGGAATACCACGAAAGTATTCACCACACCCTGTATCAGTGCCATGGTCACCATGTCACCATTGGCGATATGCGCCACTTCATGACCAAGTACGGCTTCTACCTCCTCCCGCGTCATGCCCTCCAGCAAGCCAGTGGAAACAGCAACCAGGGCAGAGTTCTTGAAAGCACCAGTGGCAAAGGCATTGGCCTCGCCATTATATATCGCCACCTCTGGCATCCCGATGCCAGCTTTTTCAGACAAGACCCTGACAGTATTAACCAGCCAGAGTTCGGTTGATGTAGATGGAGATTCTATTACCCTGGCACCCGTTGACCATTTTGCCATGGGCTTACTGATCAGCAAGGAGAAAATAGCGCCAGTAAAACCAACTACCAGAGAGAATGCCAGCAGGGTCGATAATTGCAGGCCATTCGCCGTCAAAAATCGGTTAACGCCCAGTACGGACAGTACGACAGACATGACGGCAATCACCGCCAGATTTGTCAACAAGAACAGGACTATGCGTTTCATGAATACCTCCCAAAGGAACACACGATTCATGCCCTGTTAAATATGGCTTAAGCCCGCGTTTTCAAGGCAGCATCCTCAAGCCAGAGACCACTGCTCCCACACAGGCCTGGCCATTTTTGGCAAAGGAGGCAAACGCCCTATATCGATCTCGGCATCCTGAGGAGAATGAAAATCAGTACCGCGTGAGGACAAGAAACCATAATGAGCAGCGATCCTGGTGTACTCCTCATACTGATCCACCGTATGACTACCAGTCACAGTTTCTATTGCCAGACCACCAAGATTCTTGAATTCGGTAAAAAAGGCATCGTAAGCCAGTGGGCTAAGATCATAACGCCCAGGGTGCGCCACCACGGCCACACCCCCGGCACCACGTATCCAGCCAACTGCTTCCGCCAACATCGCCCAGCGATGAGGAACAAAACCTGGCTTGCCATCTGCCAAATAGTGCCTGAACACATCCGACACCGTAGCGCAAGCGCCAATCTCCACCAAGTAGCGGGCAAAGTGCGAACGTGAAATCAAGTCAGGATTGCCGACATATTTGAGCGCGCCCTCATAAGCATTTGCAATGCCTGCCTTGTTTAATAATTCTGCCGCCATATCACGCGCACGACGCTCACGGCCTGAGCGTGTTTGCGCCAGGCCATTGACCAGGTCAGGACAGGTTTCATCGATATTGAGGCCAACAATGTGAATGGTCTTGCCAGCCCAGGTAATGGAAATTTCTACCCCAGGAATATATCCCATGCCCAGGTCCAGGGCAGCAGCACGCGCCTCAGGGATGCCACGCACCTCATCATGATCAGTCAGCGCCCAGACATCCACCCCATTTAGCTTGGCGCGTTCTGCCAGTTGCGAAGGTGTCAACACACCATCAGAAACGACGGAGTGACTATGTAAATCGGCATTTAGTTCTGGAGATAACATGATGAGTAATATTAGCAGGCAAACAGAGGGCAGACTTGCAAACGCCCCTTCAATAATTTGCTCTTAGCAGCAAGGGGGAGGTGCACAAGACCGCAATAAGCAAGTATTGTACTCCCCCAGCCTGGTTCGTGCTGCACTGCACGATAAGGCTTTTACAGCATCATTCCATTAGCTATATTACAGCTTCATTTCTACGCGCAAACTCCAGGTAGTATAGGTTCTTGATGTATTGTAATCAGCCCGGTTGGTCGCAGGAGACACAGGTGTAGCAGGAGCCACTATCGAACTACTTGTCAGGTAGTCATTGGCACGCAGATTATTGGCAGACAAGCGCACTTGCAAAGTCGAACTGAATTTCCACAAGCCATACAAGTCCAACTGACGTTTTATGCCGGTAGTGTTCAATTGCTCCGCACTACTCTGCACCCCATAAGCGGGGGTCCAGTTGATATTGCCGCCTAGCGTCAAAGGCAGTCCCGCGGGGCGATAATCCAGGCCGAAATTTGCCGTCTGACTAGGTTGTTGATCCAGACGATTATTTGGCCCTGGAATCTCATCGACCTTGGACCAGAAATGGCTATAGTTGCTGCGCACATCAACCGCCGGGCCATCAGGGAAAAATTCCTGCAACTGGAATTTAGCTTCCAGCTCTATGCCACGGGTCGTGGCATGACCGATATTGATCGGCTTGGACACTTCACGAGTCACAGGCAGGCCATTCACCAGGGTAGTCACCGGATCTGTTTGCCTGCGTATCAAGTTGTCAATATCACGCACAAAGAAATTGGCACTGATGATACCGGCACGTGTCAGATAATGCTCAAAGGCCAGGTCCAGGCCCTTGGACAATTCTGGCTTCAAGTCAGGATTTCCAGTGCGGTCAGGACGGTATCTGCTGTTTTGATTCGAATAGCTGGGCAAGGCAATCAAGTCATTCAAGGCTGGCGCACGATAGCTATGTGTCAGGCTCAGCCTGACCTGATCTTTGCCAGCACCGGGGATACGCCAGACACCGTGCAACACCGGGCTCCAGACACTACTGGTATTTTCTATCACACCATTGACCGTCGTGCTACTGGTCTTGATACCTTCCCAACGCAAGCCAGCATAGGCAGAAAATTGTGGATTGATATCAAACTCATCTTGCGCAAACAGCGCCATGCGCCGCGTACTGGCATCGAGATTATCACCCGACTCGGCAAATTGTGGCTTGCCGTTATCGAGCGAAACACGGGTCTGGCTACGTTTACCCATTTCCAGGTCCCAGCCTGCCGCCAGAGTATGGCCTTCCCCATAAGGCTTGCTGAACTTGCCGCCGGTATTGAGGCTGCTGTCACGCGTATTATTGACATCACTGATGACATCAAGTTGATTGCCAGCGCTATCGAACTGGTAGCGCAGCGAGGAACTTTCCATCTTGCCCAAGCCACCGCCAAATTTGATATTCAGCTTGGCATTGTCTTCAAACTTGTGCTGCCAGTTACCAAAACCACGTAGGAAAGTGGTTTCCCCATGAGCGACCGAGCTTGCCGTGGCAAAACTCTGCGTGGTGATATTGGTCGCGTTTGGATCTCGGAAAATCTCGGCAACGTCACTGTGAGTATTGGAGTCACTGCGTGAATTCATCAAGAAAGGTTGCACCATCAAGGTGTCGCCATTCTCAAATTTATAATTGAAACGCGGAGTCAGATGTATGCCCGTCGTCTTGCGATTGGTTTGGTCATGCTGATTTTGCACTAGCATGTGATTGCCGACCGGATCTTTTTCGTCTGTCAATGTGCTGCCATCATCGTGCTGGCGGTTTTGGGAAACCGAACCACTCAAGGCATACGACAGGTTACCCAATTCCCCCGGCACCGTAACCGACACGTTAGGAGCAAGCCTGCCCTGCTCTACACCAAGCGACAGTTTCAGGTCTGTGTTTTTTTGTTTGTATTCTTCGCGCAAAACGATATTGATCGTGCCCGCTACCGCCTGGGTGCTGTATTCCGCCACAGTACCGCGGATGATTTCTATGCGCTCCACCTGATCTGGCGACAGGCTATCCATGGAAAAACCGCGTGGCGCTCTTTCACCATTGATTAAAATCTGGGTATAGCCGCTACCCATGCCGCGCATGCGTATATCGCCACCTCGTCCAGGCCGCCCACCCACGGTCACGCCAGGCAAGCGCTTGAGCACTTCACCCAGATTGCTATCGCCGTTTCTATCGAGCTCTTCCCTACCGAAAATAATTTTTGCAGCTGTCGATTGGCGACGCTCTTCCTGATCAGTACGACCACCGCTAATGGTGACTTTTTGTATGCCTTCCTTGACAGCAGATACATCTACTTTTTTATTGCCAGATTTTTCTCTGGCTTTGCCATCCTGAGTATTTTCTTCAGTATTTTTGACAGATTCGGGAGGAGTGGTTTGCGCATAAGCAAATGAGCTTACTGAAAAAACACTGGCAACTGCCAATGCCAGGGTACGCAATCTTAATTTGGGAGACATAGATTTCAAACTTAAAAAACAAAACCGCTTGAGCGTGAGCAAGTCTCGCGCCCTCATGCCCAGATTGTATTTTTAAGCAAGAATGAATACCAGTAAAGCCAGGCGCATATTTGTATGGAATTGAAACAGCAGGCACTTTACCGTTACTTTGCGATACCAGACAATAGCTGTGGTTAATCGTGGCTAACTCAGACCTTACGGAAACGCCATAGTGCAATCACCCCAAAAACCGCAGCAAAAGCCAGTTGCACGCCCACGGCTGGCAAGGCAGCATCCAATCCCAGGCCGCGCCATGTCATGGCATCCAGGCCATCCACTGCCCAGCGTGTAGGCACGATGAGTGTCAGGCTTTGCAACCATTGAGGAAACATGAAGGATGGCATCCAGGCACCACTGAGCATGACCATGATCAAGGTCGCAAAAACAGAGATACCCCGCGCAGCCTCGGGGGTTTTACCAAAGGCGGCAATCAATAAACCAAAACTGGCGGTCATGAGTGAAAACGAAATGACTACACCAAAGAAGCCTGGCAGGCTTCCTGCTATATGCACGTTAAATACAAAAACAGCGACGAGGAATATAAAACACATGAGGCCACAAGCGATCAAGGCACATGAGAGTGCTCTTGCGATCAGCACGGTATTCAAGCCTACCGGCGCGGCCAATAAACGACTCCACAAACCCAGGCGCCTGGCCAGCAATATGCCTATGCCAGCATCAATGGCCATGAATAAAATAAATTGCACACTCATACCAGCAAAAGAATGCGCAAAACCATTGTATTTATTCGCAACGGGATCACCTGCCGTCATGGCCTGGTCCCTGGTGACAAAGGGCATGCTTAATCCTGCATTTGCAGCATTTGTAGTGGATGCCGGGGTGCCGGCAGCATTAGCGTCCTTACCAGTTTGCTGGCTTACCTGGAATTTTTTTAAGCTACCCAGAAAATCATGCAATTCACCATTGTCTTTTTTAGCTTGATCTATCTTTTCCAGCTCTTTCAAACTCTGGTCTATGAAAGCAGTGCCGGTCTTGCCACCAAACATTTCAGCACTGACACTTTGCATGACTTGCTGCGTCAACATACCCTTGACCATGGCCAGCACTGCGGTTTGTGAAGGGTCATAGAAAATATCAAGTTCGGGCTTTTCCCTACCACCAAACAGAGCACCACCGGTGCGCTCACCAAATTTTTCCGGGATCAGCACTGCCATATTCAGCTTGCCTTTTAATACCAGAGCCTTGGCTTCCTCCAAAGACATCTCCTTAACCAGCAGAGTAGATTCTTCTTTCAAACCCTTGACGATTTTTTGGCTGATGACATGGTCATCCTGGCTGACTACAGCAATCTCTATCTTGGCCGCATCTTTTGTATCCCTACCACCAGTGATGAACCCAAAGAATGCACCCAGCAAGATAGGCATCACCAGATTTAGCAATAAGGCACGGCGGTCAGCCAGAAACAGGATCAAGTCTTTTCTGATCAGTGCGATCAAGGCAGTCATCGTAGCTCCTCAGTTTGCCGCATTGTTATAGAGTGGGGCTTATTAAATACAATCAGTCGCGCAAACTGCGTCCGGTCAGGGTCAGAAACACGGCCTCCAGATTGGTCTTCGCAGTGGCAAAATGACTGGTCTTGTAACCAGCTTTATCCAGCCAGTTCAGCAAGCCCATCGCCAGCTCATGCTCAGTCAGCGCCACATGCAAATGCTTGCCATGATCATTCATATGCACGCTATCCACCCCGGGCAATACACTCAAGGCAGCAACATCGATATCTGATATTTTTCTATGCAAGTCCACTTCCAGTGCAGCCTTGGCAGGCAACTGGCGATACAAATCGGCCGGGGTTTCATTGGCGATCACTTTGCCATGGTCGATAATCACAATATGGTCAGCCAGGCGCTCGACCTCCTCCATGTAGTGGCTGGTATAAATCAGTGTGCGGCCTTGCGCTTTCAGTACGTCAAGACTATCAAAAATGGCATTGCGACTTTGCGGATCGACACCTACTGTTGGCTCGTCAAGGATCAACAATTCAGGATCATGCAAAAGTGCTGCTGCAATATTCAGGCGCCGTTTCATGCCACCAGAAAAAGTCGCAGGCTTGTCACCCGCCCTGTCGGCCAAGTTAACCAATTCCAGCACCACATCGCAGCGTTCTTGCAACTTGCTGCCAGAAAGGCCGTACAAGGCACCAAATAACTTCAGGTTTTCTCTTGCTGGCAATTCGTCATACAGCGCCAGGTCTTGTGGCACCAGCCCTATTTTGAATTTGACGGCATTATTACCCGCACCCATGGTTTGGCCATCCAGCAAAACCTGCCCTTGGTCAGGCCGCAATAAACCACAGATCATGCTGACCGTAGTCGACTTGCCGGCCCCATTTGGCCCCAGCAAACCCAGAGTTCGCCCGCGCATGACAGAAAACGAGATGTTATCGACTACCTTGCGGCTTCCATAGGTTTTTGTCAGGTGTTGCACATCCAGCAGCATAGCAGTCATGGGATTGCCTTTTTTTTGGAGAACAGGTGTAGGCAATGGTAATTCAAACATTGCTTTTTCAGCAAACAAGAATCCTCTCTGCGCGCACCTGATTGCAACAAATACTGTAAAAAAATGAAAAAAGCCTGCACGCTTTACATGTACAGGCTTTCTTTCGCTGAATGAGCGAAGCTATATCTTAGTCAGTCTGGGCAGCCAAATTTAAATTCAATTGCGAGCGCAGCAAGTCTTCCGTTTCGGGACGAGGGCTATTACGTGCAGTTTCCAGCTTATCGAGATAAGCAGATGTGACATCTCCAGTGATGTAAAAACCATCAAAGCAAGAAGCTTCTATGTTTTTCAAGCGTGGATTGACATCAGAAATCGAACGCTTCATGGCGGCAACATCCTGATACACCAGGGCGTCGGCAGTGATTTCGCGACAAACTTCTTCTTCACTGCGACCATAGGCGATCAATTCACTACGGGTAGGCATATCTATGCCGTAGACGTTAGGAAATTGCACTGGTGGTGCAGCAGAAGCAAAAATCACACGCTTGGCACCAGATTCACGCGCCATTTGCACAATTTCACGGCTGGTTGTGCCACGCACGATGGAGTCATCTACCAGCAAGACGCTCTTACCTTTAAATTCAGAGCCAATGGCATTGAGTTTCTGGCGCACAGATTTGCGGCGTATCGCCTGGCCTGGCATCATGAAGGTGCGGCCTATGTAACGGTTCTTGATAAAGCCTTCGCGATAATCCAGATTCAGTTTCAGTGCCAGTTCCATCGCCGATGGACGAGAAGAATCAGGGATAGGCATGACGACATCAATTTCACCATCGCGGAATTGATGGCGCACTTTCTCTGCCAGGTACTCACCCATTTTCAGGCGTGTCAGGTAGACCGAAGCACCATCGATAATCGAATCAGGACGAGCCAGATACACGTATTCAAATGCGCATGGATTCAGGCTAGGGTTATCAGCACATTGCTGGGTATGCAGTTTGCCATCCATGTCGATGAACAAGGCTTCACCCGGCTCCACATCACGCAGGAACTTGAAGCCCAGACCTTCCAGGGCAACAGATTCGCTGGCGATCATGTACTCGGCACCGGTTTCGCTTTGCGAAACACCGATACACAAAGGACGAATACCATATGGGTCACGGAAAGCCAGCAAGCCATAACCGGAAATTTGCGCCACGACAGCGTAAGAACCACGTACACGTCTATGTAGCATGGATACCGCACGGAACAGACCTTCAGGATCCAGCGAATAACCGCTAGTGACTTCCTGTATCTGATGTGCCAAGATATTGAGCAAAACTTCAGAATCAGAATCCGTATTCAAATGGCGGCGGTCATTCTTGAACAATTCTATCTTCAGCTCTACCGCATTGGTCAGGTTGCCATTGTGTGCCAGCACTATACCAAACGGTGCATTGACATAAAATGGTTGCGCTTCTTCTTCGCTGGTAGAACCAGCAGTTGGGTAACGAACCTGGCCGATACCAACATTACCGGGTAGAGAACGCATATTGCGGGTACGGAATACGTCGCGCACCAGGCCATTCGCTTTGTGCATGGCGAATTTATTGCCATGATTTGTTGCGATACCGGCTGCGTCCTGACCGCGGTGCTGCAACAACAGCAGCGCGTCATAAATCAATTGATTGACAGGATTATTTGAGAATACGCCTACGATGCCACACATGGTGGACTCCTAAAAAAAACAATTAAAACTTTACGTGCTCCGAAACCGAGGTCGGCAACAGCGGTATCACTGTGCGCGCTGCGGCTTCTGCAAGCGGACTGAGCCATGCTTCAGTCCAAAATGTCTGCTGAGGTATGGAAGTCATCCCACATACCAGTACGCCAGCCAGCACCAGGATGCAGCCCCGTGCCAGGCCAAATAATCCTCCCAGGCCGCGATCTGCCAGAGTCAGGCCACTGGCCTTGATCAAGGCATCCACTGCCATCATGATCAGGGCCATGATCAGCCGCACACCGATGAACAAGACAATAAAGGCAACAATCAGCCTTAATACTTGCCCTGGCACTGAGGATGGCAACCAGCTCGCCAATACATCACTATAGGCATTGGCAATGACAAATGCGACTATCCAGCTCAACAGCGACAAAATTTCTTTGATCAAGCCGCGCATGGTGCTGATAACGATAGAGCAAACCAGGATCAACAATACGAGATAATCAAACAGGGTCACGCCGGGTATTCCTTACTTTTCACTCAGTTCGGTGGCAGGCTGGCACTCAAACCCAACTTGCTTAACTTGGCACGCATTTTCTCAGCCTCTTCTTTAGAGGCAAAGGGGCCTACCCTTATCCTTGTCACTTCACCATTCGTTGTGATGATCTTTTGCGTATAGGAATGGATGCTGGCGGCATTGAGCTTGGCTTGCACTTCATCCACCTTGGTCTGGGTAGAAAATGCGCCAGCCTGTACGGTATAGGATGATTTCTCTGCCGCTTCTGGCTTGCTAACTACAGGTTTAGCAGCCGGTGGTGCCTTGCCCTCAAGTATGGCCAGGGCACGCGCAGCTTCATCCTCAGAATTACCAGGTTTGGCAACTACAGGTTTCGTCTCAGTTTTGGCAGGCTTGGTTTCTGCTGGTTTTGTTTCAGGCTTGGTATCGACTTTGGTCTCATTTTTTGCCGTCACGACTTCCTTTTCCACTGGTTTGGAAGGAGTTTGCACAGGCTTTACCTCAACTTTTGGTTCAGGCTTGGCTTCTGGCTTTACGGCAGGCTTGGTTTCCGTTTTTATTTCAGTTTTTGCTTCAGGCTTAACTTGAGCTGCAGGCGGCAGAGGTGTTGTAGCATTTGCAGCTGCCGTTGTTGTTTTTACCTGGCGGTCAGTGCTCTCGTTAGCCGCAACTTTATTTTTAGGCGAAGAAGGGACTTCTATGATTTCTTCTGGCGGCTCAACAGGTAGCTGGCTCTTTGTCTTTGGTGGCACTGCATCAGCAACATCACCAACTTTGTCCTTGGAGGGGATACGGATATTGATATCATCCGCTAAAGGCTTGGGGTCAGAATCCAGTATCATCGGCAGACCTATGATCGCAGCCAGTGCCAGGGCAACCGCACCTATCAGGCGACGTCGGGCACGTTTTTTTTCTGGCAGTATGGGATCATCGACTTTGGAGCGCCGTCTCGGCTCCGCTTTCTTCGTCCTGGCGCGAGTTTCAATACTCTCTTCTTCGGCGCGGGAACGGAATTCGCCACTATCCTGAGTATCGGAAGTTTCTTGCTTCTGTGTAAAACGCGAGAGCAAACCCATGTGCAAATTTCTGGTTGGTTAGCCAACTAGTCTGTCATCAACAAACCAGTTCGCAAAAAACATCAATGGAGTGCCGAACGACGGGCGCGCATCACGCCTGCTACCGTCAGGAAAGATCCAAAGACCACTATTCTATCATTTTCGCCCGCTTTGCTGATGGCGTCCGCATATGCCTGCTCTGGCGACTCGAAACCAGTGACGGTTTTTTCGGTATCGGCCAGCACGCCAGCAGTAATCAGCTTGTCTTTCAATACCTCAACTGGGGCCGCACGCGGTAAAGGCAAGGTCGTGACGCACCAGTGATCAACTTTTTCTTTCAATTGAGCAATGACGCCATCGATATCCTTGTCCAGCATGGAACCAAATACCGCATAGGTATAGGCATGAAAACCCATATTATCGAGATTTTGTGCCAGCGTAGCTGCTGCATGCGGGTTATGCGCCACATCCAGCACCACGGTCGGGCGACCAGGCATGACCTGGAAACGGCCCGGCAAATCCACCATGACCAGGCCAGTACGCACTTCTTGCGCGCCGACTGGCAATTCCAGCTTCAAAGCTTCCAGCGCGGCCAGCACGGCAGACGCATTCAAGAGCTGGTTGGCACCACGCAGGCTGGGGTAACCAAGGGAGTTGCGGCGCTGGCTGCGGCCAGCAAAATTCCACTGTTGCTTGTCGCCGTTATAGTTAAAATCACGGCCAAACAACCACAGGTCAGCGCCTGTGGCTTGTGCATGATCTATCAGGGACTGAGGCGGTAAAGGGTCACCACAGATCGCTGCCTTGCCCGGGCGGAAGATACCGGCCTTTTCAAAGCCTATCTTTTCGCGGGTATCACCGAGATAATCAATATGGTCGATATCGATGCTGGTGACGATGGAAACATCGGCATCAATGACGTTCACAGCATCCAGGCGACCACCGAGGCCAACTTCAAGAATGACCACATCAAGCTTGGCATCAGCCAGCAATTTGCAGATTGCCAGGGTGGTGAACTCAAAGTAAGTCAGTGAGATATCGCCACGAGCCTCTTCAACCGCATTGAAAGTAGAGATAAAGACATCGTCCTTGACCATTTCGCCATTGATACGTGCACGCTCATTGAAGTCGAGGAAATGCGGCTTGCTGTACAGGCCAACACGGTAACCAGCTTGCATCAGCACGGCTTCGAGCATGGCACAAGTCGAGCCCTTGCCATTGGTGCCAGCGACCATGATGACGGGGCAATCATAATGAATGGCCAGCTTGTTCTTGACCGCAGCAACGCGGTCAAGGCCCATATCAATTTCTTTGGAATGGCGGGTTTCGAGTACGGCCAACCAATCAGCCAGGGTGGCAGGTAAATTTGTCATAAGATAAAAAAAGCCCGAACAAAATGCTTCGGGCTTGATAGGTATTTAGGTATTCAATATATATCAGGAGGATACTGCTTCAGCAGGCTGGTTTTGCAACAGCGCCAGCAAACGCGCGATTTCTTCACGCATCTTGCGACGATCAATGATCATGTCGATTGCGCCTTTTTGCAGCAGGAATTCAGAGCGCTGGAAGCCTTCTGGCAATTTTTCACGCACGGTATTTTCAATCACACGCGGACCAGCAAAGCCGATCAAAGCTTTAGGCTCTGCTATCACTACGTCACCGAGGAAGGCGAAAGAAGCAGACACGCCACCCATGGTAGGGTCAGTCAGCACCGAGATGAAAGGCAATCTCTTTTCAGACAACTTGGTCAGCATGGACGTGGTTTTTGCCATCTGCATCAGTGACAACAGCCCCTCTTGCATACGTGCACCACCGGTAGCAGTAAAGCAAATGAAAGGTACTTTTTGCTCCAGTGCAGCTTGCGCACCACGCACGAACCGCTCACCGACGACAGAACCCATGGAACCACCCATGAATTCAAACTCAAAACAAGCGGCAACCACAGGCACGGCCATGATGGAACCACCCATGACGACCATGGCATCAGTTTCACCAGTAGTTTCCAGCGCATCTTTCAAGCGGTCAGGGTATTTTTTGCTGTCTTTGAATTTCAGCGTATCGATAGGCAAGATTTCCTGGCCGATTTCATACCGGCCGCCTGCATCGAGCAAGGCATCCAGACGCTCACGTGCGCCTATGCGCAAATGATGGCTGCACTTGGGGCAAACATGGATATTGGCTTCCAGATCAGAACGATACAGCACTGCTTCGCAAGAGGGGCATTTGACCCACAAGCCTTCAGGAATCGACTTACGATTTGCAGATTCCGAGCGTTGTATACGCGGCGGCAACAGTTTTTCTAACCAACTCATGTTTTCTCCTTATGGCAGCCAGGCTGTCTTTTTAACAACCCGGCATCAGGTTCATTCTGGTAAAAGAACCAGTCAGGCGCGTATTTTACTCGTCCAAAGCCTGTCTGACACCAGAAATAAAGCTTTTCACTGCAGCAACTGCGTTTTCATGCGGGGTATTTTCCAGTTCCTGGATGATGCGCGAGCCTATCACCACTGCATCCGACACTGTGGAAATAGCTCTCGCTGTCACCCCGTCACGTATGCCAAAGCCCACGCCTACCGGTACGTTGACATGCTTTTTGATACGCGGGATCATGGCAGCAACCGCATCCAGATCCAGCGCACCAGAACCAGTGACACCTTTCAGTGACACATAATACACATAACCACTGGCAATTTTACCAACTTGCGCAATGCGCTCATCGGTCGATGTAGGTGCCAGCAAGAAAATGGTATCCATCCCCTGTTGCTGCATTTTACTTGCAAATTCTTCACATTCTTCCGGCGGGTAATCCACCACCAGCACACCATCCACCCCGACTTCAGCAGCCTTGGCGATGAAAGCATCCTGCCCCATGCGCTCTATAGGATTGGCATAACCCATGAGCACAACCGGTGTCTTTTGATTACTTTGCCGGAATTCGCGGACGAATTGTAATACATCCCGTAGGCCAACTCCAAATTGCAGCGCTCTTTCGGAAGCGCGTTGAATGACGGGGCCGTCTGCCATGGGGTCAGAAAACGGCACGCCCAGCTCAACAATATCTGCCCCGCCCTCAACCAGGGCATGCATCAAAGGCACAGTTAACTCAGGCGCAGGATCACCTGCGGTGATGAAAGGGATTAAACCTTTTTTATTGCTGGCCGCCAAAGCAGCCATGGTATTTTGAATTCTTGACATCTTGTTGGTCCTTATTTGATGCGCTATGCACTGTCCAGGACATCATTCCTGCGATGGCATCAATCTCAATTCTTGATAGGGAAGACATGCAGGCCGCATCTCTATATGTATGCGCCCGCATGGTTACTCAATGGCTGATCAGAACTTCAGCCCTGCCCGCTCGGCCACGGTATGCATGTCCTTGTCACCACGTCCCGACAAATTCGCCAGGATGATCTGATCCCTGGGCAAAGTCGCGGCCAGCTTGGCCGCATAAGCAAGAGCATGACTGGATTCCAGCGCAGGAATGATGCCCTCTATGCGGCAGCAATCATGAAAAGCCTTGAGCGCCTCATCATCGGTAATGGTCACATATTGCGCACGGCCACTTTCTTTCAACCATGCATGTTCAGGACCTACGCCCGGGTAATCAAGACCTGCTGACACAGAATGGGTTTCTATAACCTGGCCATTGTCGTCTTGCAGCAAGTAAGTGCGGTTACCGTGTAGCACGCCCGGTGATCCCGCCGTCAGTGAAGCAGAATGCTTGCCGCTGTCCAGCCCCTCCCCTGCTGCTTCCACACCAATGAGCCTGACTTGCTGATGATCAATATAGGGATAAAAAATGCCCATGGCATTCGAGCCACCGCCTACGCAAGCCACGACATGGTCTGGCTGACGTCCGGTTTGCTCAGGCATCTGCCATAAGCATTCTTCACCGATAACGGACTGAAAATCCCTGACCATCATGGGATAAGGATGCGGGCCAGCCACTGTACCTATGATGTAAAAAGTATTATCGACATTCGCCACCCAGTCACGCATGGCTTCATTTAGCGCATCTTTCAGGGTCTTGGAACCAGACTCTACTGGCACAACGGTGGCACCTAGCAACTTCATGCGATAAACGTTTTGCGCCTGGCGCTTGACGTCCTCAGACCCCATATAGACCACGCATTCGAGTCCAAAACGGGCGCAGATGGTTGCTGTGGCAACGCCATGCTGACCAGCACCAGTTTCAGCGATGACACGTGGCTTGCCCATGCGCTTGGCCAGCAAAGCCTGGCCGATGACATTATTAATCTTGTGCGCACCGGTGTGATTCAAGTCTTCGCGCTTGAAATAGATTTGTGCCCCACCCATCAGATCAGACCAGCGCTTGGCGTGATATACAGGCGATGGACGACCGACGAAGTACTTCAATTCATTGCGAAACTCAGCCAGAAATTCAGCATCATGCTGGTACTTGGCATACGCTTCTTTAAGTTCCGTCAGTGCATGCGTCAGGGTTTCGGACACAAAAGTGCCACCAAACTGGCCAAAATGACCACGTGAATCGGGTAAGTGATATTGAGCCGACTGATAAATTGCCTGACCGGCGATAGACTGGCGCTCGAACTGAGCGTCCAAAGACTGGAGTTCTTTCATTTTCTTTCCTTCAAACTGGCTTGAAAGCGATGCATTGGGGAGTTACCCCACGCAACATCACTATTCCTGATTGTCTGCCAGACGCACCGCAGTGATAAACGCGCGCACGCTGGCCTCATCCTTGATACCCTTTGCTGCCTCGACACCACTGCTGATGTCGACCGCAAACGGGCGAACCTGACTAGCTGCGCCAGTCGCGTTCTGTACGCTCAAGCCACCACTTAAAACGACCCGAGGCGCGAGCTCTTTTGGAATGAGAGACCAATCAAAAACCTTTCCACTACCGCCATACCCATCAACATGAGTATCTAGCAATAAACCACTGAATAAAGGACTAGCCTTACGATAAGACTGCTCACATTCTAGCAAATCCTCAGGCCTTGTGTCAGCTTTGACGCGATAAGCACGAATAAAAGGACGATTCACGCTAGCTGCCAGGCTCGCGCATTGCGCAGGCGTTTCATCGCCATGAAATTGCAACAATTGCACGTGAGCCTTGCTAATGACCTCTTGCAAGCCTGCCTCGTCAATATTTACGAACAAGCCTACCGACACGACAAAGGGAGGAATTTCGCGCAACAAAGCACCAGCAGTATCAGGTGTAACATAACGCGGGCTGGGTGGATAAAACACGAAACCAAGGGCATCAGCCCCAGCCGCGACGACAAAGCGCACATCTTCGGGGCGGGTTAAGCCGCAAATTTTGATTCTGGTTCTTGTATGCATCGAGCCCCTACCTTTGAACTTTGAAGAAGTTTCTGTATTTTACCTGCAACAACTACCTTACCCGGCTCATATCACCTCAATGCCCAGCAAGATACCTGTTCAACCAATGCCCCTGCGCATGTGGAAGAGCAAGTCTTAGAGCAATAAATTCCTGGATTGGAAAGAAATTTGGTAGATCAAGTTCGGCGAGCATGGTGAGATTATGCAGAGCTCCTAGCTTGCGATCAGCAACACGGACATTTGCAAGTTTCAATCCCTCCAATTTCGTCAAAGTAGAAAGTGGCAGCAGTGAATTAATACGCATGGGCTTCGTTTGAGAACTCGACAGCCACAGATTACGAAGCTCTTTGCACGCAGAAAGGGGGGCGAGATCAATACTGACAGGACAAGCTGCAAGCGCAAAAACCTGCAATGCAGTCAACTTTTCTAGACCGTTCAGAGTAGTGATTTTCGTGTTATCGCTTAATTCCAGCCCTTGCAGATTCACGAGATTACCTAGTTTCTGTACATCTGTAATTCCAAATGCGTTGGCACTGAAATGGGTAATCTGAGATGCCTCACAAATCTGATTAAACTGGGCGTCATTAATATCATGCGCGCACAGGTGGCGCAAATTTGCCAGCTTGGGCAAACGATCTAGCGCCAAAGTATTTTTGGTCACATGGAGGACTTCAATATTATCTGGAACGTCCACCAAGCTTGATGCAGGCTCGATATCAAGACCCTTACGCATCAAGCCATAAACCTTCATATGATCAAACATCACATCCACTCTCGCGAGAAAATTAACGCAAAAAACAATTAAATTAGCGAGAGTAGCTTACTTCTTATCCAAGCTTCCCTCAAAGAACTGGGACAACATTAATTTTTGCCTGCCTACAAATGCAATTAACACAAACACCGCTAATGCAGCAAGGAAATACACCAAGCCAAAGACGCTTATACAGGGGCCAACTAATAAGACGTATAAGGCATACCACCCCGCATTGCCACCACGATGTGATCGATGTGCAATCCAGATTGCGGGAATAAAAAGTAAGAACACAATGAAGGAATTTAGCGCGTTAATATCGTCAAACATAGCCAGCTTATTCAGTTTAGATGATCAAAATCATCATTCAAGATTAGCTTAAAATTAACAACAAAGATAATACTACCGTAACGAAAAACAATATGAGCACATGACTAGTCTTATTTTTTTGGTTTATTACAACTGCATACGTAGTAAATCCAAACGCAGCGCTGAATATCTTCAGGATTTGGGCTGCAACCACAGACAAATGCGTTTCAGCCGGAGGCTCAGCCAAGATACTAATTACAAAACCAATAATTCCCAAACAGATAATTAGCTTTCTTTCCAAACTTAATCGCTGTTTGCCCTGCATATTTTCCATAAGTCTCCTTTGGTGCCATCAACAAGCCAAGCGCAAGCGATTGGCACTACAAAGTAGAATGTTACCCAACAATTATCACAATATCAGGATATCCTGGAAAGCGCTCACTTATAAAAAACTGGAGAATGAAAATTGACACATGCAATTTTCCAGCGCTTGAGTATATGCGGAGGCAATCAATTGATTGAAGCATGCGATAATCGATTACCATTTCATTCATAGACACCATGAATTCACCCGCGACAAAGCCACTCATCACCCACTTGTTTGGACTGGATATCTGCAATATGCGCTTTGCAGAGGCCAATCAGCATTTGCTGGAAGTTGCCAGTAACCGTGATCATGCCAGCCGCGTGGTAGTGACGCCGAATGTCGATCACATGACCAAGCTCGAATATGAACCCGAGTTCAAGACCCTGTATGCAACGTCTGATTATATTTTTGCCGATGGCATGCCGATTATCTGGGCCAGCAAGATGTGCACCCTGCCCCTGCCTGAGCGCGTGACCGGAGCAGACCTGTTTGTTTCACTATGCCGTGGCTGCATAGAAAAGAATATGTCGATTTTTGTTCTGGGCGGTATGCCAGGTCAAGAGAGCCTGTTACTGGAATCTTTCGCCAAGACTTACCCTGGCATCAAGGTTGATATTTTTTGTCCATCCATGCAGTTCACTGCTGAGGGAGCCGAAAGTGACTTGGCTATACAGCGCATACAGACTGCAAAACCGAATATCCTGTTCATCTGCCTGGGCATGCCCAAGCAGGAAAGACTGGCATTTCGCTATCGCACACAGTTCACTAGCGACAACGTGCCATTGATATTGTGCGTAGGTGCTGCCATGGAGTTTGCATTGGGTCAGAAAAAACGTGCGCCTTTATGGATGCAAAAGATAGGTATGGAATGGTTCTGGCGTCTGGCCAGTGAACCTCGCCGCCTGTGGCAGCGTTATACGACGCAAGCCTGGCGTTTTGTCGGGCTCTTGCTACGCGAGAGAAAAATACAAAAGCAAATACGCTGAAACAGCAGATCAAAGCAAACCAAGAACGCAGCACGCCAGACAATAAAAAAACCGCACAGATGACAATCTGCGCGGTTTTTTCTTGGGAGATTACTTTAAATACTTATGCCACTTTTTTTGCATCAAAGAATTGTTCATCTTCAGTAGAACCATGCAAAGCTGTCGTGGAAGATTTACCTTGCTGGATAGTTTGTGTCACTGCATCAAAGTACCCAGTACCAACTTCACGTTGATGTTTAACGGCGGTAAAGCCTTTTTCTGCCGCTGCGAATTCAGCTTCCTGCAATTCAACGAAGGCAGACATCTGGCGACGTGCGTAGCCATGTGCCAGGTTGAACATGCCGTAGTTCAATGCATGGAAACCTGCCAGCGTGATGAACTGGAATTTGTAGCCCATTGCGCCCAGTTCTTTCTGGAATTTGGCGATCGTTGCATCGTCCAGATTTTTCTTCCAGTTGAAAGAGGGGGAGCAGTTATAGGACAGCAATTTGCCTGGGAACTTGGCATGGATAGCGTCAGCAAATGCCTTGGCGAATTCCAGGTCAGGTTTGCCAGTTTCACACCAGATCAAGTCTGCATATTCTGCATAAGCCAGGCCACGGGAAATCGCTTGCTCCAGACCTGGTTTGGTTTTGTAGAAACCTTCAACTGTGCGTTCACCCGTGCAGAAAGGTTGATCGTTAGGGTCAACGTCAGATGTCAGCAAATCAGCTGCTTCAGCATCAGTACGGGCCAGTATCACAGTGGATGTACCCATGATGTCAGCAGCCAGACGTGCTGCGTTCAGTTTTTCAATCGCTTCACGGGTAGGAACCAGAACCTTGCCGCCCATGTGGCCGCATTTTTTTACGGAAGCCAGTTGATCTTCAAAGTGAACGCCTGATGCGCCCGCTTCTATCATGGCTTTCATGAGTTCAAAGGCATTCAGTACACCGCCGAAACCGGCTTCAGCATCCGCCACGATAGGGGCGAAGAAGTCGATGTCGTCTTTGCCTTCAGACCATTGGATCTGGTCAGCGCGTGTCAGTGTGTTGTTGATGCGCTTGACAACCAGTGGTACGGAGTTAGCTGGGTACAGGGATTGATCAGGATACATTTCACCGGCAACGTTGGCGTCGCCGGCAACTTGCCAGCCAGACAGGTAGATGGCTTTCAAGCCAGCTTTGACCTGCTGCATGGCCTGGTTACCAGTCAAAGCGCCCAGGGCATTGATGAAAGGCTCGTTATTGACCAGGTCCCACAATTTGATCGCGCCGTTTTTTGCAATAGTATGTTCGACCTTGATGGAACCACGCAGGCGAACTACGTCTTCTGCTGTGTAGTTACGCTTGATACCGTTCCAGCGTGGATTGGTATCCCAGTCTTTTTGCAATTCTGCTACTTGTTGTGCGCGAGTTGTCATATTTCTCTCCTGTGGGCAAATCAAATAAAAAGGTGCATCCGTTGAGAGAAATAATAGGGTATTTTTTGCGCAGCAACAAGGTCTTATATAAGACATATGACAAATATTTAATCGTTTAAAATCAAATACTTGAAATCTATTTTTTGCGATGTGAAATCATATTTCTTAGAATGAGAAAAATAATTTGTGCAGTGAGATAGTCATTTTTCACATTATGAAATACAAAGTTCACATTATAAAATTCGGCAATTTAATTCATTACATAAAGAAAATTAAGTTTCAAATTCTCAAAAGAAACTGCAAATTTTTCGCTCACGCGACCTTAATCAAGCACGATTTCATACCAAGGTGAAGGGAAATCAAAATTCAATTCAAAACCATCCGGTTTGTGGGTAACCACTGAAGCTGGCAAAGCCTTCATGCGCACACCGCTGCCATCTAAGGGATAGATGCTTATTTTCTTGCTTTTGCTTGCATGAAATAAGCTGACCGGCACACGCTCTAACCAGACTGGTGCACTGCCATCAAGAGAACCTGAAGGCTTTCTGGCTGTGTTGATATCTGGCTCCAATGTCCACCACCCCATTTGCCCTTCATAATTGATTAATTGCTTGGGTCGCTCAGGTTGCGCGCCTGGCTGCGATGTTGCAGTTGCACCGCTCAATACCAATAGCAAGCGACGGGAGTCTTTTAAAGGCAGGGCATCGCGACTGGTCAGCAAGACAACGCCATATTGCCGCCCTTTTTCTGTAAATGCCGGCAGATATTTATCCGCTTCCATGAGCGTTGAAGCTGACGCTTTGCGCCCCGCAAATAGTCTTATATAAGCTGTATCAGCCGCCAGCCAGGGGCCGGCCTCGCTGTACCGCAACTCAGCACCAGGCGCACTCCACCTGCTATCATCCTCAGACCATGGTTTCACGGCAGGCTGGATGGCCGCTGCTGACTTGGCCTGCGTGTCATATAGCATAGCCAGGCGCGTATAAAAAACATGCTTATGGTCTACTCCATATTGTGACTGCAAATAAGCAGGCAAGCCACCGTCTGAAACACCATCACGCAGAGCACCCAGCATGGTCCGCACATCTGGACTCAGGTGAATAGCCATCTGTGCTGACAAAGGACGCAACTGATACTGCCTGAACAAAGCGGCTGAAATACCACTGGTCACCAATTGTCCAGAATGTCCACTAAAGCCAAAACTGTCAGGCACAGACCGCCATTGGTCGCCATCTATGTAATGAAACAAAAATAGCCCATCCCAATCCTGCGCGGCAGCCATGGCACTCATGACAGGTAAAATTTCTGCAGACTGACGATTCGGGAAAGCCTGGTTGAATTCACTGATGACAAAGGGCTTGCGTGCATCGCGTACAAAAGCCCGTTGCAGCAAGGATGACCAGCCCTCACGCAAGACTGAGCTATCGCGTATGCGCCAGTCATTTCTATCCCACTCTTTATGTGGGAAATCATAATGATCCACATAGAAATGCTCATCGACATAATCCATTTGCTGCTGGGCGTCGGCCAATGCGACACCGCCGAAATACATTTGCGTACCCGTCAACGGCAACAAGTCCCCTACTTCCTGGCGTATGGTTTTGCGCATGACGCTCAGGTATTGCTGATCCAGCTCAGATAAAAAGCGCACATAGTCCAGCACCCTGCGCCCATTACCCTGCTGGTGAACCTGGTATTGCTGCTGCAAGTTAGCTGGCGTATCCCAACCCAGCTTATTGATGGCCCGCCGCGAAAAACGTTGCGCACCAGCCAGCCAGCCTTCGCCGTATTCCAATATGCTTGATTCCGAAGACTTGACGTTGATGACACCTTTGCGTGTCAAAGAGCAGCTATCCCAGAGTTTACAGGCATGATCGGCATGCCCATGCTGGCGCAATACCCATTTTTGCCATTGCTGCTGCAAGGCTCTTTCATATTCGCCAGTCAAGCCATCGAGCTGGCCACGCTGCCATGCGCCCAATAACGAAGATTCATTATTGATCTCCACCATAGCTAGGGCAGGTTCATCCTTAAGCTCCAGGCGGCGTAATAATTGCTGCACATATTCGGCCTGCAAGCTGATCATGCGCGGCTCAAACAAATGCAGGGGGTGGCTGGCAAAAGGCATTTGCTCACCCGCCATCAAGGGCGTGACCTGGTCAACAGCGGGACGAAATTGATAACCCACATGCAGGTTCAGATTGATGTACAAACCTTCTGCCTTGAGCGCATTAATGAAGACTCGCAGGCGACGCAGGGCAGCCTCATTAAAGCTGGGGTAGGCAGCTGTCGTCAAAATACCACGCGGCTGTTCCTGACTATCGCTGAGTATGGTGTCGAGATGATGCAGGCGCACGGTATTAAAACCAAGCTTGCGCAAGCGACGGGCTATCTTTTGCGCATCTTTTTCTTCAGGAAAATTGGCCGCACTGGCAAGACTGATGCCAAAGAAACGCACCCGCCCATCATCTTTAGTCCCCGGCTTGCCATCCTGGCCCACGCGGTAAAAATGCCCTTGTTTGACGAATACCCTGTCACTGGCATCAAGGGCGTGATTCATGCCTGCAAAATCCACGACTGGTGACAAGGTATCCTCATTGACTTCAAAGCGATACCAGGAAATATCTCCAGCCGTCACAAAAGACGGGCAAACCATGCACAGCATGGCCACACTAAGAGCAAAAATAAGGCGCAATCGAAAATACTTCATGGTTTGGGTCGCAACTGACATGGTAGCCATTAGAATATCGCACAAACACATGACAACAGTATTGAGAAATGCAAAATTTGCCCGTACTGCCCGGAGAAAGCAGCCTGAACCAGCTGGAAACCAGAATCGTCAAGCTGATGATCGTTCTGTTCGTGGTTTTTTCCCTGTTGCCCTATGGCATATCCTGGGACTATACAGGCTCATCTGCCCTGACCATGGAGGGTTCGCTGACCACCAAATTGCAATGGGGCAGCCTGTTCGTGCTGGCGACCTTCATCCTGTATCGCCACCTGCCTGAAGCCTTGCAGGATATACGCGCCATGAACCCTTTCCTGGCTATCGTCCTGATCTGGTGTCTGGCATCAAGCATCTGGTCTCCTTTACCGGCAACCACCTTTAAACGCGCCATACAGTTATATGGCCTGGTAATGATAGGTTTCAGCATACAGTTGGCTAAACAGCCGCTGAAGATCATGGTGAACTATATTTTGGCCACGCTGACCGGGATGTTGATATTGTCTTTTTTCATGGCTGTTGCTGTTCCCAGCATAGGTATAGACTACGACCTGGGTGGTGCCTGGCGGGGTGCTTTGTCGCAAAAAAATGAATTGGGCCAGGTAGCGGCGCTCAGTATCCTGCTATGGCAAATCAAGGCTTGCACTGAGACCGTGGGGTTCAGGAGCCTGGCGCTAGGCATATTTTTTTCTTTCTTTATGCTGGTCATGAGCAAAAGCTCGACCAGCATGATCATCACCTTATTGACTTCGGGCGTATTTCATTTACTGCGCAAACGTCATATTTCCTCTTCTTATTCGCTGACGCGTGCCAGCCTGGTCATCATTTGCCTGCTCACCATTGCTGTTTATATGTTCTTCATGCGCGAGTCACGCCTGCCCACCTGGCAAGAAGCCGCCTCCCCGATTGCCGGACTATTTGGCAAGGGCACAGACTTGACTGGCCGCACCGATGTCTGGCAACTGGTGGAACTGGAGATCAATAAACACTATTTGTTCGGCCTGGGATATGGTGCATTCTGGCTGGGGCCAGATAGCCTTTCACAATTCGTCATTGATGCCCTGCACTGGATACCGCTACAATCACACAATGGCTATCTCGACATCTTGAATGAACAAGGCCTGGTCGGGCTGATCCTGGTAGTGATGACCTTGCTGATGCAGGCGAAAATGCTGATCACACTGTCGCATCAAGACAGGCAACAAGCTGCTTTTTGGTCCGCCATGCTGGTGGTGGTGGTCATTACCAACTTCACCGAAAGCAGCCTGTTCCGTGGCTTTGTATTTCAGAATGTCTTCTTTATCTTCAGCCTCATCGCTGTCAGCTCATCGAGCCGCAGATACCGATTGGCGGAACAAATGTCAAATCATTAATTTGTGGCCCAGCCGCTGGAAAGTCTGTTCTATATAACGATAAGACAAATGCGCAAGCAGCAATGAGAGCAAGCTGATGAGACTTATTCTCAGCAAGGCCCCTGTTTCAGGTAAGAAATGCGCAACGCTATGCGTCACCAGCCAATGGTACAGATAAAGCGAATAACTGATGCGCCCCAGGTAAACCACAGGTGGCCATTGCAGGAAACTGTTCAAGGCATTTTTCTCAAACACCAGTGTCGGAAACATATAAAACAAAGCCACCCCCTGCAAGGAATAGCGTAAGGATTCACGAAACGCTTCGTTACGGATAGCCAGGGTCAGCACCAGCAAGAAGACACCACAGAGGAAAGTCTGCAGACGCGATAATTTGGCAAAAAATTGCGGATAACGTGCCAGCACTATCGATAAGGCCGCCCCATACAAAATCGAATCAGCGCGTGTATCCGTCCCGGTATAAATCCTGTAGTGCGGCAGATTATCCAAAGCTATGCCTAGCACAAGATAGATACGCCAGGCCAGCATAGCCACCAGAATGGTCGCAATCAAAACCAGGAAGCGCCTGGGCACACTGGCAAAACCCATGAAGATAAAGGGGAAGAAAAAATAAAAATGCTCCTCTACCGCGAGTGACCAGGTAATCGCCAGGGGCTGCTTGATCAATTCCCCACTGAAGCTGGAATAAATGCCATAATAATTCGCAAAATACAAAAATACCGAAGCGACTTCTTGCCAGCTCCAGACATCCCCCACCAAAGTCATCATGCCCAAACAGGACAAAACGAACATCAGCAAGGCGGGCGTCAGCCTAAATACCCTGCGCACATAAAAATTTCGTATGCTCATGCTGCCCGTAGCATCCCATTCAGCCAGCATGAGTTTGGTGATAATGAAACCGCTGATGAAAAAGAAAATAGTCACCCCTAAACCGCCAGGGAAAAGATGACCAAATCCTATATGCGATAAAAATACCAGGGCAATAGAAACGGCGCGCAAACCATCCAGGGCTTGCAAACGTTGAGATGGCTGTGCGGTCATGAATTAATTCTTTGCTTCCTGGTTAGCATTGCCATAAGCATGACTGGCCTTGCCCCAGAAATAGCTGAGCTTGCCCAGCTGTGAGGCTGCCACCCTGAGCCAGCTAAAGCTGCGCAGGGCTTTGAATGGCAACAGCAGCAAGGCAAATAGCAGTGCCAGGATAAACTGCAGACCAGCACGCGCACTAAGTATCAGTGCAGCGCTGAGTTTTTTTATGCCCGTCTGCATCGCCAATTCTGTACGCATAAATAATTGGCCAGTGCGATAAGATCTTTGCAATAGCCATTTTGCGCTGGCACGCTCGGCCGGAATATATTCATCTGCAGGTGCTTCATCGCACCAGACCATGGCCGCCCCCATGTGATCAAGGCGGCGAAACAACATGCTGTCTTCACCACCAGTGGTACCAAAGGCAGGATCAAATGGGCCCAGGCCATCTTGTTGCGCCTCCGTGAGTGACTGCAATAGTGAGCGGCGGACCAGCACATTGCCGCTACGGGCATCCCTGTGATCTATCCTGGTTCCGGTGGGTAAGCGGCGACGGTCAAAATACCCCCCCTCGCGTATCCATTGCGGCGTGGATACAGCATACTCTGGCAAGACCGGGGCAAACACCACGTCTGCTTGCTCGCTTGCTTGCACTTTCAGCAGTTGTGCCAGCCAGTCTGCGACTGGGACTTCATCATCATCGATCATGACTATCCAGGGACTGCTGGCAGCGGCAATGGCAGCATTCCTGGCCAGCGAAATATTCGAATTTGCCAGATTCAAGGCTTTCAATCTATTGCCGAAGATAGCCTGCATTTCATGCAAAACGGTCGCAGCAGACTGCTCCTGATCGTTATCCACCACCACCACTTCGACAACAACATTGCGCAAGGTCTGTGTCAATATGGCTTGTAAAAGGCGTCGCAACAGCGCTGGCCTTTTATAGGTGCAGATACAAATACTCAGCGCAAACATATAAATTCAGCTTTTTCTGCGGAACAAACCGGATAGCAAACGTACCACCCATGTAAACGGCGCAAAGCGTACCGCACCCGCCGATTCATATTGATTGAATATCGTCCCCAATACCTCAACGCCTGCAGCCTGCATATCTGCCTTGGCTTTACGCAAGTCATCGACATAAGTGTGATCCTTCCTGGCCACCAGCAAAACGCTGCCGGTCTGATGAGCCACCATCTGCGCATCAGATGCATGGGTAGCTGTATGCGTGTCGATTACAAAGGCATCAAACCGGCTGGAACAGGAATCCAGCAACTCACGCATGCGTGGCGCGCGCAAAATTTCCAAAGGATTCGGTGGTTGCGGCCCGGCAGGTAAAAAATGCAGGTTGGGCATGAGTTGTATCAATGCATCTGACGCAGTAATACGTCCCGCCAGCACAGATGACAAACCATCCGGCTTACCCAGGGAGAAATACTCATGCAGCTTGCCACTACGCAAATCGGCATCAATCAGTAAAGTACGCTTGCCTACCTGCGACAAAGCAATCGCCAGGCTGGCCGCCATATATGACTTGCCATCACGCCGTGTCGGGCTAACCAGGGTAATCTTGATTTTTTCTTCGCCACTGAATTTCAATAGCAATTCACTGCGCAAACGACGGATTTCTTCTGCCTCTTTACTAAAGGGAAAATAAAAGAATTTTAGGGACTTGTCGGCACTACCATTAATCAAGTCCTTGGTCGAGTAGCCGAATTGCTCACCCAGGGCCTGGTCCAGTTGTGACTGGCTCAAGTAGCCAAGAGACAGGGCAGCATCGCCGAACCTGAGTTTCTTCTCTTTTTGCAGTTGCGCGACCTGGTCGATTTGATCAGGCGTGAGCAAACCTTTTTGCAGGAACAACTCACCAAGCCGTCCTATTTTTGATATTGGCGGGCTCAGTGGCTCAGCTGCTTGCATGCAAACCACCCTGTCCGTTATCTATCAATTTTTCATCAAATCCTATTTTTGCCATGACGGGCTCATCAAATTCACGCTCCAGGTCTTCCAGGCAGCGGACACGTCTGTTCATCAATTCCAGCAAGAAGGCCAGGCCAAATCCAAATACGATGCCCGCCAACAAACCAAATACCAGGTTATTTCTCAGCAAGGGCTTGGCATGTTTCTCAGGTAACTCAGCCCATTGCATGACGGAGGCATTGGAAATTGCCACATTACTGGTCATCAGCAACTCATCAAATTTTTGAATTGCAGCATTGTAGATTTTTTGTACGCTATCCAACTGCCGCTGATAAGAACTGATGACATCCCTGTGCTTCTTGTTTTCAAAGGTCTTTTTCTGGTAGCTGGCGATTTCTGTTTCTATGGCTTTTTCTTGTTGATTCAGACGCGCCTCTGCAGCACCCAGCATTTCAAAAGCCGTCGCCGATTCTCGTTTCAACTTATCCATCAATGCCTGGCGCTCGTCATTGATGGCCATGTATTTGGGATGACGTGGACCCAGGGTGATCTTGGCATTGGCCAGTTGCGTATCAAGCGAGATCAAGGCTGCTTTCAAACCTGAGATATGGCCTATGCCCGCAATTTCCGGGATATCGGATTCAGGATTTCCTTCCCTGACCAGTTTCTCCAGGGACTGACGCTTGGCCTGGGCCTCTACCCTCTGTAATTGTATGTCGATGAGTCGCACACTCAGGGCATTCATTTGCTTGGACTCCAGGTCTGACCTTTCATCGACATCGACGATCTGATATTCCTGCTGATAAGCCGTCAGTTTTTTTTGCAACTCATCTATCTGCCGACTCATGGATTCAAGCTGTGCATTGTATTGATCGCGCCTTGCTCTGGCTGGCGCATTCATCATTTCCAGCGACAAATCTATATAGGCCTTGACCACGGCATTGGCCACGTCCTTGGCATGCTTGGGGTCGCCCGATGAATACTGGATTTCTATGACGCGGCTGTTTTTGTGCGGTGAGACATCGGTATTTCTGACGATGGCTTCAGCCAGGGCCCGCAAGCCACGCTGCTCACCATATCTTTGTACAAAGCGCTTGGCCTCAGGCGTGGTCTGCAAACCCAGGGCCTGTATCACGCGCTCGGCCACCTGCACACTCTTGATGACATCAAATTGCGTCTGCAAATAGCTTTCATCCTGCATGGGGTGAAACTGCCTGCCACCAATAGGATCATTCACGCGGTAATCGATAAAAATATCTGCATTTGCCACATAAGTCTTGGGTAATACCAGGCTGGCAATACCTGCGCCGACCACGGCGACGATCATTACCACGGCGATCAAGACCTGGCGCGCACGCAGCATTGCACCGATCTGGGCAAAGGATAAGACCAACTCGCTAGGGGAGGTTTTCATCATACGCGTCAGAATATTCTTTCGTTGATAAACACCACATCACCTGGCATCACTTTGTCCGTGATACCTGCCGAGATTTCACGCAACTCACCACTTTCTGTCTTGCGATGGATGATGATGCGCCTGACTGATCCCCTGTCCGTAATTCCACCACCTATGGACAATACCCGCATGACATTCAAATCTTCTTCCATAGGATAAATGCCCGGGCGACGCACTTCGCCATAAACATAAAAATTCTTGAGCTGGGGCACGAACAAAACATCATTGGCCTGTATCTTTTGCGCCAATTCGGGTGCCAGCTTGCTGGCATCCAGCTCCAGCTTGATGGATGCGTACTCTTGCAGCTCAGAAGCAGGCTTGCCTGGCTCACGACGCAGTATACGCAAGCTTTTCTCGGCCTTTTGCGAAACCCCGCCAGCCAGGCCCAGGGCTTCAAGTATGCTGATTTGCCCTTGCAAGGGATAACGCCCTGGCCGTAATACCTCACCCAATACCGAGAAAGTCCTGCTAAGCTGTTGTATGACCTTGATGGAAACCCTGGGGTTTTTAATGTATTGCCCTTGTTCGAGTTTTTTGGCAAAAGTGGCGGCAATCTCGGTGGCGGTCTTGCCTTTGACTTCTACCGTACCCACCAGAGGCAAGGTGATGACACCGCTTTCGCCTATGGTGACATCGGCAGTCAGGTCAGGTTGGCCAAAGACGGTGATCAGCAATTGATCACCTTCGCCTATGACATCGGCAGCAGCTTCGCTGACCGGCTCATCAACGGCTGCTTTTGCCGGTATCAGTGTCTTTTCTGTTTGTGTAGCAGATGGAGTCTGTGGCAATTGTAAAAGATGGCTTTCCAGTTTCATGCCATTTGCGGGAATAGTCGTGACTTCTTGCCCATGCAGTGGGCCGACCAAAGTGAACGCCAGCACTGCAATAAGCAGTTTACGGGCTGAGTTTTCAGCTGGATTTACACTATAAGCAAAAATTTTTGACCAAATTGTCATCTGACTTCAGACATTTCATAGAAAGAACTTCATTTTATATTGCAATAGTAAGAATAGATGCAAATTTTTGTCAGGACAACAAAACCCTGCAGCAATATGATCCTAGACTGAACATCATTGCTATTCAATAACAAAAATTAACCTTTATTGAATTGTGGACAACTCAAAGCTCAGTTAACATTCAAATAAAAGTCAGAAAGATGAATTATGCCAAGCCCGAGTACACCGCCCTCAGCCTCAGAAACAAAAGTGGTGCCCCTGGTCATCATTGCGCCGGTGCGTGACGAAGCTGACCTGATCAGGCTGACCCTCGATTCCATGGTTGCACAAACCGTCAAGCCGGTTGAATGGATTATTGTCGACGATGGCTCGAAAGATGGCACAGCCGATATCGTGCGTGAATATGCAGCCCAATACCCGTTTATCAGACTGGTGCAGCGCCAGGACCGCGGTTTTCGCAAAGTTGGCGGTGGCGTAGTCGCTGCTTTTAAATTTGGCATCACCCAGATCGAACACAAAGACTACGAATATATTGCCAAGCTGGATGGCGATATGTCATTTGGCCCCAAATACCTGGAGCACATGTTTGAGCAATTTGCCCTAGAACCCAAGCTGGCGGCTGTGTCTGGCAAAGTTTTTCGTGAAGAAAATGGGCAAAAAATAGAAGAAATCATTATCGATGAGCATGTTGCCGGCCAATTCAAGCTCTATCGCAGGACAGCCTTTGAAGAAATCGGCGGCTTTGTCGAAGAAGTTTTGTGGGATGGCATAGATGTGCATACTGCCCGCATGAAAGGCTGGACGACCAAGAGTTTCCTGCACCCGGATGCCATACTCATGCATCACCGTTTGATGGGTTCCTCTGACAAGAATGTCTATCGCGGCCGTCTGCGCTGGGGACGTGGCATCTGGTTCATGGGCTATCACCCACTGTATGCACTGGCTTCTGGCGTTTTCCGCATGCGTGAAAAACCTTTTGTGATTGGTGGCTTGCTCATAATTACTGGTTATCTTGGAGCGGCGATCAGACGTGCTCCCAGATATGACAATCCAGAATTCAGAGAACATTTGCATCGCTGGCAGCTAGGGCAAATCAAAAAACTCTTCTCAGGACAAAAAAACTAAGCACTCATACCAGCACATTGCATCAACCTGGAATATAAGCGAAAAACCCGATAACCATGCTCAATGCTTCACCCGCCTCCAATACATCCTTATCAGCGCAGCTCCTGGCGGCGTTGACAGGCATTGCATTTGGCATCACAACCTATCTGACCCTGCTAGGCATCATCCTGTATTCCAATCACACGGATACCGAGATTTTTGGCGTGCGCATGCTGATTGCCTGCCTGAGCAGCATCATTGTTTTTTCCAGCCAGCAATTACTGGGAACACTGCAGGAAAAGCATGTGCTGGCAGCCTTCCCCAGCATTACGGCACGCTGGTTCGTGGTGTTCATGGTGGTGCTGCTCAGTGCTTATGTAGACAAATCTGCCGAGCGGCTATCCCGCGCCATCATGCTGATCTGGCTGTTCACAACGCCATTCACACTCTTGCTGACTGCGCTGATCATGCGCCAACTGGCTGTACTGTATTACTCCAACCCTGCCAGAAGACGTAAGGCCGTGCTGATCTGGTCGAACTCAGCCTGTGCCGACCTGGTAGAGTCGCTACGCAATACCCCCTTGGCGGCAATAGATTTTGTCGGTTTTTTCGACAACAGGAATGAGTCGCGCCCACCCAGCAACCTGGAAAGACTGGGTGACTTGAGTGATGCCGCCAACTGGATAGTCGATACCGAGACAGGTCATGTCAATGTCGATGTGGTATTCATAGGTCTCAATACCAAAGAGCCACCTGAACTGGCAGAGATCATTGCCATCCTGGAGGACAGTACGGCATCCACTTACTTTGTGCCGGAATCCCTGATTTTTGGTATGCCTGGCATACAACTGCGCGAATTGGCAGGCCGCCCAGTACTGGCATCGACAGAAACCCCTTTCATAGGACTGGCCGCCTTGCCCAAGCGCATGCTGGACTTATTTGGTTCTTTCTTTGGCCTGATTGCCTTATCCCCGATTTTATTATTGCTGGCGATAGGGGTGAAGCTAAGTTCACCAGGATCTGTGTTTTTTAAACAGGTCAGGTATGGCATCGCCGGCAGGCCTATCAATGTCTATAAATTCCGCAGTATGCGCCAGAGCAATCCAAATGAGCGTGTGGTGCAGGCTACCGTTGGCGATCCGCGCGTTACCAAGTTTGGTCGCTTTTTGCGTCGCTCTTCCCTGGATGAATTGCCGCAGTTATTCAATGTACTCAAGGGTGAAATGAGCTTGGTTGGTCCACGCCCGCATGCGGTCGAGCACAATGAGTTGTACAGAAAGCTGGTCAGTGGTTATATGTTCCGCCACAAGATCAAACCTGGCATCACTGGCTGGGCACAGGTGAATGGTTTGCGCGGTGAAACCGAGACCCTGGAAAAAATGGAAGAACGCATAGAATACGATCTTTACTATATCCAGCACTGGTCTATCTGGCTGGATATCGTCATCATCTGGCGCACCGTGAAAGTTGTTCTGGGTGACAAAAACGCTTATTGATAGTGCTTCATTTTCCAGTCTGGCGCAATTTGCGTAAATATTGCCCCAGGCTGGATGCCTTCAATACCTGTTTAGCCTGATAAACACCAGCCTGCATCTTACCCAAGATGGAGGGGGAACTGATCGCACCCTCGCATAACTGATGTGCACCAGTGGCAAAACGCAATTTATAAGCTTGATCTCCCCTACCCAGGTCTATGGACTGGATACCGATTTGCGCCGCATGCCTGGCGCTTTGGGCCAGCAATATCAGACCGGGGGAAAATTCAGCAAACGCTGTGTCATACCAGGGGAACCAGTAATGCAAGACCTTGTCAGAGCGCATGCCAAAATGCGCAGCAATGAGGGCATCACCAGCATGCAGGGTCGACAGCATGCCCGCAAAATCAGGGCTATTGCTTAGCCTGATTTCATCAACGACCTGCCTGACCCAATCCCTCTTGAAGATGTCATGCTCAGCACCCACGGTGCGCTGGAATTGCTCACTCTTGCCAGCCAGCAAGGCCAGGTAATCGGCATGACTGCCACTTTGCAATTCAAAGCGCAATTCGCCATGTTTTTTACTGAGCTTGCGCTCATTTGTGGCAACCTTCTTGAGCAGGGAAGCGTCACGCTGCTCAGCCAAACGCTGGGCATAGGCATCGAAACCAGCAGCCAGATCCAGGATATGGGACTGACTGTGCACCCAGGCATATTGCTGGAACTTACCCAATCCCACAGGCATATGATTAAAGCCAAAGTGACGGCACTGCATGGCCGCCAGCATTTCGCCAAATGGCATATCCAGGCCCGGCCTGCTTATGGGTCCCTGATAGTCGGCAAGAAAATCACCTATGGATATGGCGCGAAATTTGCCTAATGCATGAAAAGGCAGGATAGCAGCAATCTCGCCAGCATCTTCACATAGCAAGATACGAGCATCCGCTCTGGCCTGCGCAACGATGGTGCTAAAGACAGGCGCATAATAAGGGCTTTCGTAGACAAGATCATGTTTACGCAAGGCTGCCCATTGCGTCGTCAAAGACGCATCCAGTTCATTAGCCTTAATCAAACTGAACTTCATTTAGCCTGGCCCCACCGGATAAAAGTAAGTCTGCAAGCTATGCTGCAAACCATTTTCTATACTCTCATCCACCAGTTTGGAAAGCTGACTTTGCTTGGTAGCGTCAAACACAAACAGACGATAAATATCGGACAAGCGCAAACTGGCAGGATTCATCAGCATAATCCACAACTCGGCACCAGCTTCATTTTTACGCAACCAAAAACGACTGCGTGAAGCCGTGGTATTGACATTGACCCTGGCTACCCAGGCAGTTTCTGACATGCGTTCCAGCAAGCCCTCAATTTCATCCATGCCCAGTCTGGTCTCTGAGCGTATGGTGTTAACGCTGACAGCGGCATTGGCATCTGCCAGGCGCGCATCCACCAGGACCTCCAGGATACTGACTGCGTCCTCAAACGCACTGCCAGGCGTAGGCACATGCCACCAGCGTTCAAATTTAACCACAGGCAAGGCTGCTGCAATCACCGCACCTATCAGGATAATGAGCCAGGAAACATAGATCCAGACCAGGAAGATGGGCACAGCGGCCAACGCACCATACACGATGGTATAGGTAGGGAACTGGATAACAAAGCTGGCAAATATGCGCTTGGCAATTTCAAATGCCAGCGCCGCAAACAAACCACCCCAGACGGCATCACGCCACTCGACAGCTCGATTTGGCACCAACAGGTACAGCAAGGTGAATGCGCCTGTGGTAAAAACGATCGAAGTCAGAGTATAAAATACCGCCCCCAGAAACGGTACCGCCCCCACCACACCGCTGGTAGCAGTGAACAGATAAGATGTACTCGATATGGAAACACCCACCAGTAAAGGCCCAAGGGTGACGATGGCCCAATACACCAGCAACCTTTGCAAGGCCGGGCGCGAGCGTTTCACTTGCCAGATCTGGTTGAATGATTTGTCTATCATTGCCATGGTGGTAATGGCAGTTACCATCAAGGCCACGCCGCTGATGGCCGAAACACGGGTTGCCTTGGTGGCAAATTGCGTCAAATAACCCAAAATGGTATTGGAAATCCCCTTAGGCATCAGACTTTGAATAAAATACGCCTCCAGCGAAGTACGAAAGGTATTAAATAGCGGAAAAGCCGTAAAAATGGCAAAAGCCACGGTCAAAATCGGTACCAGGGCCAGTACCGTGGTAAAAGTCAGGCTACCTGCAACCTGTGGCAGGCGGCCTTCCTGCAAGCGCTGCAGGGCAAATTTGAAGAGATTGAGTATTTGTTTCCACGACAGACCACGCATAGTTTTTGCAGCTAGAGAGATAAATGCCTCGATTTTAACCAGAGACCAGGAAAAAAGACTTCTATAATACAAGCATGACTACACAAGAACTCACGATTTTAGTTTTATTTTACTCACGACATGGCAATACCAGAAAAATGGCAGAATTTATTGCCCAGGGTATAGAAAGCGTACCTGGTTGCAATGCCCGCCTGCGCACCGTGCCTGCCGTTTCCACCGTGGCAGAAGCAACCGCATCTGAGGTCCCGTCCGAAGGTGCGCCCTATGTGGAACTGTCTGACCTCAAGGACTGTGCCGGACTGGCGATGGGCTCCCCTACCCGTTTTGGCAATATGGCTGCTGCCCTGAAGTATTTTCTGGATGGTACGGCAGCCGACTGGCTATCCGGCACCCTGACGGGCAAACCAGCCTGTGTCTTCACCTCCACCGGCAGCATGCATGGTGGCCAGGAATCGACTCTACTGAGCATGATGCTGCCCCTCATGCATCACGGCATGTTGATGCTGGGCTTGCCCTATAGCCAGCCTGAACTGATGACCACCAAAACCGGTGGCAGCCCTTATGGCGCAACCCATTGGGCAGGCCAGGATGGGGCGCAAGCTATCTCTGAAGACAGCCGCAAACTGGCAATCGCCCTGGGCAAACGCCTGGCAGAAACCAGCAAAAAATTGCAGGCTATGGCATGAGTAGCGCGACACCAGAAAAAAAATACTATCTGCTGGCCTCTGCCAGCTTGATCGCCTTGCTTGTGCTGTGCATAGCCTGGGAATGGTTGCTGGCACCGCTGCGCCTGGGCGGCTCCTGGATGGTACTCAAGGCCCTGCCCTTGCTGATCCCCTTGCGCGGTGTACTCAAGCGTGACAACTACACCATGCAATGGTCGTCCATGCTGATCTGGCTATATTTTACAGAAGGCATAGTCAGGGCTTATAGTGACCGCACAGCTTTGTCCATGGCCCTGGCATATGTAGAAGTTGCGTTGTCCATGCTTTTCTTTTTGAGCATTATACTGTATCTGCGTCCCTTGAAAAAAGCTGCGAAGGCATTGGCAAAAGCAAAAGCGGCCGCGGAATGAGATTGTAGGCGACATCATGACATCCGATTTTCTTGCTGCCTGTAGCGCTGTCGTAGGCAGTGACTTTGTCCTGACCAAAGAATCAGAGCAATATCCCTATCTGACGGACTGGCGTCAGCGTTATCTGGGAAAGGCGATTGCGGTGCTGTTACCACAATCGACAGAAGAAGTGGCACGACTGGTACAACTCTGCGCCTTGCATCAAATCGCCGGCGTGCCCCAGGGAGGCAATACTGGCCTGGTGTTGGGCAGCATACCTGACCAGTCTGGCACCGCCGTCGTCATTTCTCTCAAGCGCATGAATCGTGTGCTGGCCGTGGATGTCAGCAATAACACCATGACAGTAGAAGCAGGTTGCCTGCTGGCCGACGTACAGACGGCAGCCGCTGCACAGGATAGATTATTTCCCTTGTCGCTGGCCTCTGAAGGCAGTTGCACCATAGGTGGCAACCTGTCGACCAATGCTGGCGGCACGGCAGTACTACGTTATGGCAATACCAGGGAATTATGCCTGGGGCTGGAAGTCGTCACTGCCCAGGGCGAAGTCTGGAATGGCTTGCGTAGTTTGCGCAAGGATAATACTGGCTATGATTTACGTGACCTGTTCATAGGCGCAGAAGGCACGCTGGGCATCATCACTGCAGCCGTGCTGAAATTATTTCCACAGCCGCGCGCACAAATTACCGCATTCGCAGCACTCGATAATGCCGATGCTGCCCTGGACTTACTCAGGCTATGCCAGCACGCGCTGGGACCGACGTTGACAGCATTTGAATTGATCTCTGACTTCAGCCTGCAACTGGTGTTAAAACATTTTCCGCAATTGCAACACCCGTTTGAAGGCAATCATCCCTCTCATCCCTCCCCTCCGTATTATGCCTTGCTGGAAATGTCGGATCATGAATCAGAAACCCATGCCATCGCATTGATGGAGCAAGTACTGGAACAGGCGATCAATGATGGCCAAGCAGCAAATGCTGTCTGCGCCACATCCATCAGTCAATCCCAGTCTTTATGGAAGCTGCGCGAATCTATTTCCGAAGCACAGGCCAGGGAAGGCAAGAATATCAAGCATGATATCTCCATCCCGGTGTCGAAAATCCCCCAATTCATCCACGTCACTGATGCAGAATTAGCAGCCGCATTTCCGGGCTGCCAGATCGTCTGCTTTGGTCACATGGGGGATGGCAATTTGCATTACAACGTCTCAGCCCCAGCGGGTAGCAGCGATGCTGATTTCATCTTGCAACAGCCTGCCATCAACCGCATCGTCCATGACCAGGTGCACCAGTTCAAAGGATCGATTTCTGCTGAACACGGTTTAGGCATGTTGAAGCGGGATGAAATCAAACTCTATAAATCCGAATTGGAAATGGCGATGATGCGAGCCATCAAGACTGCACTGGACCCGCAAAACCTGATGAACCCTGGCAAGGTCTTATGACCCTCTATTACCCAACTGCCTGGGCGTGAAACGACGCGCTTGCGGGCCAGCATCTGCAGCCTGCATGGTCGATGGCAACTGAAATACGCTGACCGCCTTTGCCAGCGCCACCGCTTGCTCTTCCATGCTTTCTGCCGCTGCGGCTGCCTGCTCTACCAAGGCCGCATTCTGCTGCGTCATTTCATCCATTTGTGTAATCGCCAGGTTCACTTGTTCTATGCCTGAACTTTGTTCCTGGCTGGCGGCCGTGATCTCGCTCATGATGTCGGCTACATGCTGGACACTGGTGACAATCTCATCCATGGTCTTGCCTGCTTCATCGACGAGCTTGCTCCCCTGGTCAACCTTATCTACCGAGTCACTGATGAGGGATTTGATTTCTTTGGCTGCACTGGCACTGCGCTGTGCCAGGTTGCGCACTTCTGCTGCCACGACAGCAAAACCACGCCCCTGCTCACCTGCCCTGGCCGCTTCCACCGCCGCATTCAAGGCCAGGATATTGGTCTGGAAGGCGATGCCATCAATGACGCCTATAATGTCGACAATTTTGCGTGAACTTTCCTTGATCGAACCCATGGTACTGACTACCTGGCCAACCACTGCCCCACCCTTGACCGCTACACCAGAAGCAGAAACCACCAGTTGATTGGCTTGCCTGGCATTGTCGGCATTTTGCCTGACTGTGCTGGTCAACTCTTCCATGGAGCTGGCAGTTTCTTCCAGTGAACTGGCTTGCGATTCTGTCCGGCTCGACAAGTCTGCATTGCCGCTGGCGATTTCTTGCGAGGCGACGGTGATGGTTTCTGTGCCTGTCTTGATCTGGGAAATCGTGTTCAAAAGATTTTCCTGCATCATCTTCAGTGAATGCAGCAAGTCACCAATTTCATCTGTGCCGCTAGCTTCAACTGGTTTGCTCAAATCGCCATTGGCAATCTGGTCTGCAATGATGGCCGAGCGCTTGATCGGCCCGGCGATGGTCCTGGCAATCAGCCAGGCGGCAAGTGAGCCTATGACTATCGTCAAAACACCTATCAGCAGCATACCCAATCTTGCGCTTTTATAATTAGTCAGCGATTCATCATAGGCGGCTTTCATGGCTTTATGCTGTTGCTGTGCCAGTTCACCCAGGGACAACATCCATTTCTCATTGGGGGCATTAAATTCTGTCTGCAATACTGAGGCCGCATCAAAATAATTGCCTTCAGCAACCAGCCCCTTGATCTTGTTGGCAATAGCAAGGACCTGGCGCTTTTGGTCTACCGAGTTTTGCAGGGTATCTTTTCCCTCTTTATCATCAATCAGTTTTTTGGCAGATGCCTCAGAAGCATCATATCCTTCAAGGATTTTTGCCAGTTTTTTGGTTTCGCGCTCAGCCTCAGCCATGTCGCTGGGCGCAGTCATTTTGCGCAATACCAGAGCCAGCGCACGCCCTTGCTCACGCATATCGGTAGCGGCATCCAGGCTGGCGACCTTGGTATTGAAGATATAGTCAGTCGATGCCTGTAGCTGGCTTAACCTGAACAAACCCAGGATGAGCAAGCCGCAAGAAAACAAAATCACCAAACCAAAGCCCACAGCCAGGCGACTGCTAATCTTCAAACGTGATAATTGATTCATACATTTTCCTGGGTATCCGAAAAAGACAAAAGTTGGAATCAGTTCAAGGCAGGAGGATGAAGAAGATAAGGCCTCATCCTCATAACTCTATGCATACTGATTTTTATGTTTTTAATATGAGAAACCTCAGAAAGACCCTGCTGCAAAATGCCATGAATAATGGCACCCCGGTTTTGCTTATCAGGAATTATGATGAAATTCCCAGCGCAATAAGAGGTAATGCTTGTCCAAAGTATAGCCTGAAACAGGGGTAGCGCAAATGAAGCCTTGATGACGAAAAGCAACAGCAACTTGACATCATGGCCCGATTCAAGGGGGGCATTCCATCAAGCTTGAAACCCGGCACAGCGCTGTGAATCAGTGAATCAATTCACTCAACCGTGCTCCCGGCAAGCTGAAACGAATCTGTAGACTGCACATGACCATCATCAAATTGCAAACTACGCTCAGGCCAGCGCAAGGCTGCCAACTTGTAGTGTGTTGAGACTGAGAGCGGATTCTTCTTTCTCGCCGACCATCGTCCACCCACAGAGAAATCCACGCAAAATACATTGCCATACTTGCCATGCCATGAACTGGGTTTGGTATCCTCAAACAAATCGGCATCTCCTTTGCCGACTTGCGCACGGTCAAATGAGGAAAACCGGCGCCAGTAATGCCCGACGATGACAGGCACTTGCGACTCATATTCATTCCACCATGGCACGCGACCGACAAAGCGCCATTTACCACCAGAATAAAAAGTGGAATGCCATTCGCGCTCGACACCTGAAGTCAGCACCCGCAGAGAATTACGCATCTGTATCATCACATCATGCTGCGCATGAGCAGGCATGAAGGGCGGTTCCTGCCTGGGATCTTCCAAGCCCGGGGGATAACTCGCCAACTCCTTCTGCATTGCTGCATTCAATTCTCCAGCCAGCAAATCTGTTTCAGCATTCCAGCGTTCATCATGCTCAATTACGCTGCCTAAAGGTAAATCACGTATTGCTTGTATATGCTCATCTTGCCAGGCTGCATGTACGACACGAACGTCTTCGCGCTCCAGAGCAATGGGCAAGGACAGTAAAAATGCAATGGTAGCGGCCTTCTTCTCCTCAGCCAGGCGCTGGAATGGCGCATACTTGGGTTCATCCTTGGCTTGCCGCTCATTAAAAAACCAGCCCGAACCATCCTTGGCGCTGCCACGCAAGAGATTCATTTCATGGTTGCCCAATACCGCCATCGCCTTGCCGCCCTTGACCAAACGCTCAACCAGGGCCAGCACAGCCGGGCTATCGGGCCCCCTGTCACAAAAATCCCCAACGAAGACCAGCTTGCGCCCCTCCCTGTGGCTACCATCATCCTCATAGCCCAGATGTTTCAAGAGATGGCCAAGCGCTTCATATTCACCATGCACATCACCAATAATGTCGAGCGGCCCCGACGGCAGTTGCTGTATCAGACTCATGACTATCCTTTGCTTTCTCTAGATGCCCAACAATTTGCGCATCAAACACAATCGAATCAATTTGATCTCATATAAATGATAGCATCAAAATGATTCGATGATAAAATGTTTTTTATTAAAGCATTTTCTCAAAACCATGCAAAACAGCCAACTCACTGAATTACCCGCCGCCCAGCGCGAACGCCTGGCCTTCATCGAATTTCGCCTTTGGTTTTTAGGTAAAGTGACGCGCAAGGATGTGATGGAACGATTTGGCATCGCCTCGGCCGCTGGTACCCGCGACCTGGTGCTCTACAAAGAACTGGCACCAAACAATGCCACCTATGAAGGCAAGATGTATCACTATCGCGACAGTTTCCTGCCCTTGTTCCAGCACCAGGCTGAGAGAGTCATGTCAGCACTGTGCTCAGGCTTTGGCGATGGTGAAGCCAGCATAGGTCAGAATTTGCTGGCTCACGATGTGCCAGCCCGGTTAAACCAGCCCAAGCTGGCAGACCTGGCAACAGTGACCCGCGCCATCCACGGGCAATATACACTGACCCTGAGCTACCACTCCATGAAGACCGGCCTGTCACCAAGGGAAATCGTCCCCCTGGCCCTGGTAGATTCCGGCCTGCGCTGGCATGTGCGCGCCTACGACAGAAACAAACAAGAATTCCGCGACCTGGTTCTGACACGCATGGAAAATATCAGCCCCATCAAAAATGAAGATGCACGCCACGCCGTGCAAGAACATGAACAACTGATAGCCGACGAACAATGGCAGCTCATGGTGAACATAGAACTGCACCCCCACCCTGCCCACCCTCACCCCAGCTCCATCATGCGCGACTACGGCATGAAAAACGGTAAACTGGAAGTTAAACTGCGGGCGGCAGTGGCTGGCTATGTGCTGCGTCAATGGCAAGTCGATTGCTCGCCAGAAGCTCAATTGGATAAAGCCAGCTACAGATTAAAACTGGCGAACATCAGCGTGCTAGACAAGGTAAAAAATGCTGTACTGGCCCCAGGATATCTACCAACTAAAAATGCATGACACTAAGCGTCACCTCTATAGCATGGCCTATTTTCTTGGACAAACACCATTCATCACGGCATTCTGGCCTATAGCAGGCTGCTAAAAATTTTTTACGCAAAATTGCCAATTCCGTCGAAAACTACCTTTATCAACCCGAAGCAGCCCTCGCATCAATTTCAAAGGCAATGCCATATTTCTTGCCATTTGTAATGACACTATCACGACCAAAATCTTGCGCACTATCCACAAACAATAAATTTTTCTTAAAATCAGCAATACTTTTTTCATCAAAAAGTATATCCACAAAAAAATCTGTTTGATTAAAAAAAAACCGGGAATCATGCAAGAAAAATGTAAACACCCGATGACGATCAAAACTCACTTCATCCATCAACCAATAGCGCACTCCCAAAATGACGCCGCATGCATCCCGAATATAGTCAACAAAAACGCCGCCAAGCTCCACATTCCTGGTAAGAGTCCAACTATCTTGATTGATTAAATAAAGGTCAGTAGATAGAGATTGAAAGTCCTGACTATTCTTGTCAGGTATCAACAGATGGATCTTTGAAACAGTCATTTAAAACTCTCGCAGCTTTTTTTATTAATGAACCTTGTGAATGATTTTTCGCATTGCTAATGCCAACTTCAGCGCTTCATCTAATTTTTTCATACCATTCAAAGCATTTATAGCCAATTCATAGTTGGGCGTAATTTGTATCGCCTCTTCAAAGCAAATACTCGCTTTTCTATAATCCCCCTTAGCCCGATAAGCCAGACCTAGATTGTATAGCGCCTCATCTTTATGATTATGTTCACCAAGCTGCGCAGTTTCAAAGCAGGTGATTGCCTCATCAAATTCACCCAGGCAAACTAAATTTTCACCTCTCAAGACCCAGGGCCAACCAGATTCAGCACCTAAATATGTACAGCCCATTTCAAACCAAGCCAACGCCTCTCCAGGAGATCGATACTCTTTGATCAGCACCGCAATTTGCATGGCAATGTAGCCTTTATAATTTTCTGGTGCAAGCTCGTAAGCCCGCGTCAAGGCGGCCAGACCATCCTTATGCCTGCCAAGCTCTCGTAAGGCAACGCCATAAAGCCCCCAGGCTCTGGCATGCTCTGCTTTACACGCGAGATATATTTCCAGCAATTCCACAACATGAGCTTCATGTCCAGAAATTTCAGACGCTACTTCAGCACGATGAAAAATTTCATCCAAAAGCTTTAAGTCAATTTTTTTCATAAAAAATTTTTCATTCATGCCAAGGGAAGTTTTCAAGAATTTTCATCAATTTCAGAATAGGTAAGTAATCGCAAATCTAGCTTGAATTTTTGCTTACCGGTATTGGCTGCAACCCCTGCGTAAAATATACGACGGCCTTACTGACGATATCACGCTGCAACTTCCAGGTGATCCTTCCCTGATAAACGAGGAAGTACTAATGCAAACTCAAAACGTCACGAGTTACCGATTCGTAAATTAATTTACCTTGATTATGAAGAGGAGACAAATATTTTAAAACCTCATTATTTATGTTTGCCGTCGATACGCTGATGGCAAGCAAATTTTTTGAAGACTTATATGAATGCCACACCGTCGTACGATACTATATCTAACGACCCGCCAAACGCTTTTAACGAAATCGCAGCCAATCATTTCAATTAATATCTTGTTTATGAAAATACTTAACAGACCCTATCAACGAAGGATGGCAGTAGCTGTCCTGGCTGCCTGTCTGGTCGCTTGCAGCAAACCGCAAGGCGTCGCGAGCCTGGACGCCAATGCCATGACCAAATTTGTCTTCCCGCTTTGGACTGAGCAGGGCAGCATAGACCATCCGCAGATCAAGATAGATAAGAAGGACAAAGCAGATCAGCCTATGCCAGTCTCACTGCGGCCCATGCAGGTCGTGCGCCTGTCTGATGACAGTGCCGTGTTGCTGGTCGCCGCCGAACCGATAGAAGCTGGCCACCCAACGCCAGGCATACTCGGTGCCTACTGGTTCAAACGCAAAGCTGACGTATGGCAGTTGGAAAAACGCGATGATCAAGTTGCCTGGCTAGGCGCGTTTGGTCATTTTGGCGCGCATCACCTGCAAGAAGTATCACCAGGACAGCAAGTGCTGGCAGTGGACTGGAGCAATTCCGGCATGGGGCAAGAGATGCTGGCCATGGCCTTGTTCAAGCTCGACGCGCAAGGTATCAGCCCCATGCTCAAAGACAATGACGTGTTGCTTGACATGAGCACCGCCAACAGCAATGGCTGCGAAGAACGCATGCGCCAGCCCATAGGGAAAAAACAGCGCGTACGCCTCAATGACATGGATACAGAGAATCCGCCACGACAATGCTTTGAACTCAAAAGCAAATGGAGCATCGCCAAGGGCAAGAATGGGCCAGGCAATTTGCTCATCGACGGCAGCGCAAAAATCTATAGCCATAAAGAAATTGGCAAGGATGGCGACCCCAATAGCGATAACGATGGTGACACCTTCACCAGCTTTGAACTGTCCGCCCAGCAGCTTCATGGCAAACAGGAATACCGCTACGATGCCGCCAGTGGACTGTACAAGAAAATCAGTGGCAAGGATCTGGTGCCGGACTGGGCGAGATGATCTTGCCAGGGCAGCCCAGGGATATCTGCGTATCCCTGGGTCTGAAAAATTATTTGGTATTGAGAGGACTCATCAAAGAGGCAATAAAGCTGTCTACAGTCGGGATGATGCTCGTATCATAGCAATTGCAGGTCACCGCAATCGCCACATTTTTGCTCGGAATGAGGTAGGTAGCGGAGTAATAGGTTAGCTCGGTGCCATTGTGAGTACTGATGTTACCGAGTTGCGGTAAATTGACCACGCCCCAGCCCAGGCCGTATTCATCAATCGGCGTGTGCAGCGCAATGAAGCTGGCTTTGCTGAGATAGCTGCTTTGTCCTTGCAGGCCGCGCAGATTTTCACGCAAGAAAATACCATAATCGGCCAGGGTCAGGGTCATGCCGCCTGCGGCATTGATGAAATAGGCATAACGTGGGTCGTATACCGGTGCGGTAACTTTCCAGCTGCCTGACACCAGGGTATGGCCGACATTATTATTGGGGCCCTTATCTTCAGGGAAGCCCAAATAAGCCTTCATGGCGAGCGGCCCGAACAATTCTTTTTGCATCAGGCTTTCATAGCTGTCGCCACCCACCGTTTCTGCCATCAGGCCCGCCAGGGTATAGCCGATATTGGAATATTGCATCTTGCTGTTGGGCGTAAATTCGGGCGCATCCTGTAGCATCAGTCCCACTAGTGCGCGCCGGTCGGCCACTGAATTACCAGTCAATAAAGGTATCGCCTTGGCAGCGGTGGCGTCATTGATTTCACGCGGCAAGCCTGAGCGGTGGTGCAGTATCTGTTCCAGGGTGACAGTTAAAAATTCAGGTCGCATCTGTGTGCGCCATTCTGGAAAAATTTCTGCTACGGTACTATCCCAGCGTATCTTTTTTTGCTCGACCAGACGGGCGATCATGGTCGATGTGGCTGCCTTGGTCAGCGAACCCATCTGGAAATAATCAGTGGCCAGCACAGTCTTGCTGGTATTGATTTCACGCACGCCACTGACGACGGTTTCTATTTTGTCCTGATTGACTATCGTCACCGACAGGCCAGGGTAACCACTGTCTTTACGAAATCTATCGACTTCTGCCTGCAGGGCCGCCCCGGTCAATATCAGCGGTGTCTGCACCACTACCGCAGGCGTGGTAGTAGTAGCACTACTGGAATTATTACTACTGCCACCACCGCAAGCAGCCAGCAACATCGCAGCGCTGGCCAGGGTGATCAGGGTCTTAAAATGCATAGTCATTTTTTCATCCATGTTTGCATATAGTTAATGCCACGCTCGGCAACTCTGCGCAGCAAGCCGGTTGTTGTATTCCACCACCGCTCAATTAATAAGCAGCCTGCGGCGCACGCAGTATCCCTATTTCTTTTCAAATAAACCATGGATGGATGGGAGGTATAGCTTTGTTGAACTTGCGGTATTGTCGGGGGAGACCTGGGTGGGTCTGCGACTATCTTTGCACATTGCAGACGATAGCGAGCTTAATGGCGAGGGTCAAAAACGCATGTCAATACTCACGGCGATACCCTCACAACCGTCATTCCAGCGGTTTTTAGCGAGGATCCAGCGCAAGCCGTTACAGTATTACTGCCAAAGTGCATCAATCCCCCCAAAAGAAGAGGTCAAAGAAGGGGCCAGGTTTTGCACTACGACAATTCTACTCCTAGAAAATGTATGAATGTAAGCGTAGTAATCGGCTCACGGTCGAAATCAAATCGCTGAGCGACTGGCTGGTATTTTTTTGGGAAATGGAGCAAAGCAGCACACTGCATAATAAAAACGAAGAAAATCAAAAAATACACAAAATAGTAAAAAAAAAGCGGCTTTATCTTGAGACAGCCCTTTGGGCAACGATATCAAGCGGAGTGTTGAATACATGGGTCTTTAATTTTGCAACTACGGGTATGCAAAGTACGCAAAGAAGACTGGCGCACTCTATCCTGATGCAATTTAAACAGGGAATCGGACATTAGGATAGGATGTAGCGCAGACTGGCAATTAGCTACTGCTAACAAATTGAATATAATCATTAAAAGGATTTATGCCTGTATGGACAAGGACTTCAACGCAGATCATGCTGGACTTCAAAGAGCACTCAAGCTGTTAATTGAAAGTGAACGGTTGGCTCCCAATCAGGCTAATTGGCCTGACGCTTGGCCACAAACAGGACTCGGTTCAGAAGCTACGCTCGAATTACTTGCCTCCGTAGTACTCAACGGTGCTTCGCACTTGGGTGCCCCTACGGCGTTTGCTCATATGGATCCCCCAACCCCCTGGATCACTTGGGCCGTGACTTTGTGGAACGCCTCGCTCAATCAAAACTTGCTCCATCCCGCAACTGCACCAATAGCGCGGGAGGTTGAGGCGCGTGTCGTGGCGTGGCTGTCGGCGTGTTTTGGCATGAATGGTGGGCATATGACACCTGGTTCGACCGTGTCAAATCTTACCGCCCTTTGGGCAGCTCGCGAGTGCACGGGCGTGAAGGAGGTCGTGGCATCACAGTCCTCTCATTTGTCGATAGCGAAATCTGCTCATTTGCTTGGGATGCGTTATCACGAGATACCCGTTGACTCGGTTGGTGCCATTCAATTCGAAGCGCTACCCGCAGACCTGAGTCAGTCCGCTCTGGTGCTGACCGCAGGCACAACCAGTACTGGTGCACTCGATTCCCTGGACCATGTAGGTCGTGCTGCGTGGACCCACGTGGACGCCGCATGGGCTGCCCCCCTGATGTTCAGTGAACACTATTGCAGCCGGCTTGCTGGCATTGAACGAGCAGATTCGATCTCAATTTCGGCACATAAATTGCTGTTCCAACCAAAGGAATCGGCGCTGGTGCTGTTCCGCGATGCTGCGAAAGCTCATGCTGCTGTCAGCTTTGGTGGCGCGTATCTAGCGACACCAAATGTTGGCGTTCTCGGTTCGCACGGGGCAACAGCCATCCCACTGCTTGCGACTCTCCTTGCGTGGGGACGAGATGGTCTCGCCTCACGCATCGAACACTGCATGGAGCTGGCTAATCGATTCGCGGATTTTGTGGCTAACGACTCTCGAATTGAGCTTCTCTGCCCACCGCAAACTGGCATCGTAGTTTGGCGTCCGTACGACATAGAATCGATTAACCGGCTCTACGATCGATTGCCTGTAGGTTCCACGTCTCAAACGACCATCGGAGGCCAGAGATGGTTACGTAACGTTGCATCCAATCCAAATGCTGACGTCGATACAATTATCAATTCGGTTCTTCAAGCACTGGAGTAACAATCCAGTTACCGTATTTTTGAGGCATCCAGACTTTTTCGGACACTCTTGTTGGTTAAAATAAACGATCAGGAGAAATGACGAAACACAAAAAAAAGACATACGCATCGGAATTGCAGGAAGAAGCCGTGAAACTTGTTTTAGCGCAAGGGCGTGCAGTAAGGCAGCATCAAGGAAATTCTAGATATTGCCATCCAAGCAAATACTATCTACGGATAGGACAAATCGGGTTACCAGTGGTCACATGACGTCAAAAAAGAAAAAGCCCAGATTTTTAATCTGGGCTAAGTCTTGGTATCTATTGGCCTGTCCAGCACGAATCGAACGTGCGACCCCGAGCTTAGAAGGCTCGTGCTCTATCCAACTGAGCTATGGACAGTCTTGTTCATGGCTGGCAAAACTGATGTTTGGCAGCCCAAAAACTGAAGGCTGAATAGTACATGGTATCGCCGCCAGATTCAAGAATGAAAAGCATCTGGCAGCGAATTTACTTAGATTGCCACCGGAATGCAATCTGCCAGGCGGCGTGCGCTGGTGGAGGCGAGTTCTGCGTCTTCTGCTTCGACCATGACACGTACCAGTGGCTCGGTGCCGGAGGCACGTATCAGTACCCTGCCCTTGTCGATGAGTTCTGCTTCTACCTTTTGTTTTTCGGCGACCAGTTTTTCATTTTTTTGCCAGTCAAAACCTGCAGGCACTTTGACGTTCAGCAAAGTTTGCGGGAACAAATGCAATTGGTCGAAGCAGGCATCCAGGCTCTTGCCGTTGCGCCTCAAGGCAGACAAGACTTGCAGGGCTGAGACTATGCCATCGCCTGTTGTATGCTTGTCCAGGCACAGCAGGTGGCCTGAGCCTTCGCCACCGAGCAGCCAGCCGCGCTCATACATTTGTTCCAGCACGTAACGGTCACCCACTTTGGCACGGGCAAAGCCTACGCCGAGTTTTTTGAATGCCAGCTCGACTGCCATATTGGTCATGAGTGTGCCTACCACGCCGTCGACCTTGCCTATGGCCATGCGGTCAAGCACCATCAGGTATAGCAGTTGATCGCCGTTATAGACCTTGCCATGTTTGTCTACCATGAGCAGGCGGTCTGCATCGCCATCCAGGGCTATGCCCAGGTCAGCATGATTGGCACGTACTGCCAGGGCCAGTGCGTCTGGCGCTGTGGCACCAACCTTGTCATTGATATTCAAACCATTGGGCTGATTGCCTATGGAGATGACATCTGCACCAAGTTCATGGAAGACATGAGGGGCGATATCGTAAGCGGCACCATGGGCGCAATCGACGACGATTTTGAGGCCACGCAAATCCAGCTCTGCCGGGAAGGTGCTTTTGCAAAATTCTATATAGCGGCCATTGGCGTCACTGAGGCGTCGTGCTTTGCCCAAGCGCTCTGAGCTGACGCATTGCATGGGGCGCTCAAGTTCTGCCTCTATGGCCAGCTCGACTTCATCAGGCAGCTTATTGCCATTTGCTGAGAAAAATTTGATGCCATTGTCATCATAGGGATTATGCGAGGCAGAGATCACGACACCAGCGGACAGGCGCAAAGCGCGTGTCAGGTAAGCCACGGCTGGTGTTGGTGCTGGGCCGGACAACATGACATCAACACCGGCGGCAGCAAAACCTGCCTCCAGTGAAGCTTCCAGCATATAGCCGGAAATGCGAGTGTCTTTACCTATCAACACGGTAGGTCGTGCGTCGCCAACGACATTGGCTTGTGCCAGCACTTTGCCAGCGGCAAAGCCCAGGCGCATGACAAAATCAGGCGTGATCGGTGCGACACCAACTTTGCCACGTATACCATCTGTACCAAAATATTTTCTGCTCATATTCTTCCTGCGTATCAACGGGACAATGTATCCCAGACTTTGTATGCATCGACAGTTTCTGCAACGTCGTGCACACGAATTATATTTGCGCCCATTTGCTTGGCCAGCAGGGCTGCCGCGATGCTGCCTGCCATACGTTGTGGCGCGGCTTTGCCAGTGATGGCGCCTATCATGGATTTGCGTGAGACACCTACCAGCACGGGCAAGCCCAGCTCTTGCTGCAATTCTGGTAAATGCCTGAACATGGCGACATTATGCGCCTGAGTTTTACCAAAACCAAAACCTGGGTCCAGACAAATACGCTCAGCTTCTATACCTGCCTGTGCAAAGGCGACAAGACGTTCACGTAAAAATGCTGTTACCTCTTGATTGACGTCGGCATACTCCGGGCTGACTTGCATGTCCACTGGCGTATTTTGCATATGCATAGCGCATAGGGCAGCGTCGGCATTTTGTACTGCAGCGATCGCCTCTGGAGAGCGAAATCCCTGAATATCATTGATCATGTCGACGCCTGCCAGCAAGGCTTCACGCATGACTTGCGGCTTGTAGGTATCGATGGATAAAGGTATGCCGCAATCACGTAATGCATAGATGACGGGCATGACGCGACCCAACTCTTCGTCCAGCGGCAAAGGTGCAGAGCCAGGGCGACTGGATTCACCACCAATATCGATGATGTCGGCACCATCTTCTATCATCTGTTCAGCGCGGGCAATGGCACTTTCAAGATGCAGGTATTTGCCACCATCAGAAAAAGAATCAGGTGTGATGTTCAAGACACCCATGACCAGGGTTCTGGATTGCGCTCCGCTTAAAGGAAAGCGATAGCGGCCACATTGGAAATATTTCATTTTTTAAAAAGACGAAGGGTGAGGAATGACCCTCACCCTTGTACAAGAAATTCAAGAATTAATTGTGTGTTTTTTGTACAGCGAATCAGGCTGGTGCAGTCGCACTAGGTGAGACACCGCCAGAAGAATTATCAGACGAAGGACGAATCGTTGCCTGACTTTGCTTTGGTGGACGTGGGTCTACACCATTCATGATGTCATTGACCTGGTCTGCATCGATGGTTTCCCAATCCAGCAATGCCTTGGTCATGACTTCAACCTTGTCACGATTTTCTTCCAGAAGTTTGCGTGCTAAAGCATATTGTGTATCCAGGATGTTGCGAATTTCAGCATCCACTTTTTGTTGCGTCACTTCTGAAATGGTTTTGGAAGAGCCGCCAAAATAACCGTCATTCTGATTATCTTCGTACACCATCACACCCATGCTGTCAGACATACCCCAACGAGTGACCATTGCTCTGGCGAGCTTGGTTGCATGAGAAAAGTCACTTTCTGCACCTGATGACATCTGGCCAACAAAAATCTCTTCAGCAATCCGACCACCAAACAACATCGAAATCTTATCGAGCATTTTATCTTTGTATAGGCTCACAGCATCATGCTCAGGCAACGACAGGGTAACACCCAAAGCAGAACCGCGTGGCATGATCGTAACTTTATGAACTGGGTCAGACGTAGGCAACAATTTTGCCACTACAGCATGACCAGACTCATGGTAAGCCGTAGCTCTGCGCTCTTCTTCACGCATGACCATGGAGCGACGTTCAGGGCCCATGTAGATTTTGTCTTTAGCATCTTCAAAATCTATCATTTCCACCAAACGCTTATTGCGTCTGGCTGCAAACAAGGCTGACTCATTAACCAGATTGGCCAGATCAGCACCAGAGAAGCCTGGTGTACCACGTGCCAGAATGTCAGCTTTTACGTCAGCAGAAATAGGTACCTTGCGCATATGGACGTTAAGAATTTGCTCACGGCCACGAACATCCGGCAAACTCACGGAAACTTGGCGATCAAAACGACCTGGGCGCAACAAGGCTTTATCGAGTACGTCTGCACGGTTAGTCGCAGCAATGACGATGACACCGGAATTGGCTTCAAAACCATCCATTTCAACCAACATCTGGTTCAGGGTCTGTTCGCGCTCATCATTACCTCCGCCCATACCAGCACCGCGATGACGGCCAACAGCATCAATCTCATCGATAAAGATAATGCAGGGAGAGTGTTTTTTAGCATTCTCAAACATGTCGCGGACACGGGAAGCACCGACGCCGACGAACATTTCAACGAAATCAGAACCCGAAATCGTGAAGAATGGTACTTTTGCCTCACCAGCAATAGCGCGTGCCAGCAAAGTTTTGCCAGTACCTGGAGGACCAACCATCAAGACGCCGCGCGGAATACGACCACCAAGTTTCTGGAATTTGGTAGGGTCACGCAGGAAATCAACGATTTCACTGACTTCTTCTTTGGCCTCATCACAACCGGCGACATCAGCAAAGCTGACATTGTTATTGGTGTCATCCAGCATCCTGGCTTTGGATTTACCAAAAGAGAATGCCCCACCCTTGCCCCCGCCCTGCATCTGGCGCATGAAGAATACCCAGACACCTATCAGCAACAACATAGGGAACCAGGAAATGAAAACTTGCGACAGGAAGGATTGTTCTTCAGGTTGTTTGACATCAAACTTGACGCCACTGTCCACCAGATCGCGAATCAGGCCCTTGTCGAGCACTGTAATTTGGGATTTGACTTTGATACCTTCAGAATTAGTCGCCAAGATGGTGCGGTTAGCCTCATCAATGGTAGCATCCTTGATGTGCTTGGATTTAACCTCATCCAAGAATTCGGAATAAGGGATGGACTTGACACCAGCGCCCACGCTTTTTCCATCAAACTGCTTAAAAAGTGTAAAAAGCACCAGGGCAACCACCACCCATATAGCAGCTTTTGAAAACATATTATTCACGAGAACTCCTTGAACGCAGGATGCGCCATTTGATACTGTAAACGTTCATTCTACCCCCATTGGGTAGAGCTTGCTAGCCAGCATATGTTGGCGATATTGATGATTATCAAGAGGTAAATGCAATTATTCGAGGTTTTTCAAGCCTCTGCCAAGCAAAAATATCTCAGAGGACTTGTCTTTACTGGCTTTTGGCTTCTTGTTGAGCACAGTTTTAAACTCATCTTTAAATAGTGTAAAGATGTTGTTATAACTGGGGCCGTGGAAGCATTTCACCAATAAAGCGCCACCTGGCTTGAGATGTGCCTTGGAAAAAGTGACTGCCAATTCGATAATATATTCGACACGGGCAGAGTCAACGGTCGAGTTACCTGACAGATTTGGGGCCATATCAGATAAAACCAAGTCAACTTTGCGCCCCAACAATTTAGATTCCAGTTGATCCAGCACTTCATCTTCACGGAAATCACCCTGTATGAATTGCACATCGGCGATAGGCTCCATAGGCAAAAGATCAAGAGCGAAAATCTCGCCCATGATGCCCCCACCCTCTTTACCTGCCAGCTTATTCCTTACATACTGCGACCAACTGCCTGGCGTTGCACCCAAATCAACAATAATTTGCCCTGGGCGTATCAATTTTTCTGATTCATCTATTTCTTTTAGCTTGTAAACGGCGCGCGCACGATAGCCTTCCTTTTGTGCAAGTTTCACATAAGGATCATTAATATGGTCGTGAACCCAATTTTGATTGAATTTATTCTTTGCCATTCGCGTAAAATACTGCTTTTAAAGGAATTACTATGTTAAAACTTACGCCCGCTGAAAGAAGCGAACTCCGCTCCGAAGCACATGCACTGAAACCTATCGTATTAATCGGTGAAGCTGGCTTGACTCCAGCCGTTATCAAAGAAATTGATGCTGGCCTGAATGCCCATGGCTTGATCAAGGTACGCGTATTTGGCGATGATAGAGAAGCACGTATAGGCATGTACGATACCATCTGCGCCGAGCTAAATGCCGCCCCAGTGCAACATATTGGAAAACTTTTGGTGGTCTACCGTCCAAAACTGGAAGGCACGAAAGAAACCAAACTGGTTAAAAAAGGTAAAGGCATGCGCGAAGTCACTATCGTCAAGCCTAGCCCTAGTGGCACGAAAAAACCGACTGTATCCAAAGTCATGGTTAAAGGTAATGAACGTGTTACCCAAGGCGGCAACATCAAACGCGCCAAACCACGTCAAAGCAGTGCAAAAAAATCATCACTTGCCAATAGCTAAGCCTGAATACCTCTGATATCTGATCAGTACTCAACCCGGCCAAACCAGGCCGGGTAATTATTTCTATCTGAGAATACATCTTCTCAGTCACTTCACTCTACATCGAGTTACTTCTCATCAGTGATCTATTTATATCCATTGACTGGGTATACCTGATCAAACGTACAATACATCCAGCACTTCATACTCACGCACACCTGCCGGTGCCTGCACACCCACCACGTCGCCAGCATACTTGCCGATCAAGGCGCGTGCGATAGGAGAAGTGATGGAGACTTTACTTAATTTCAAGTCCGCCTCATCTTCGCCAACGATCTGATAGCTGACTTTTTGTGAAGTTTCCAGGTCTTCCAGATGCACGGTAGAACCAAACACGACACGACCCTCTGCATCCAGTTCACTAGGGTCAATGATTTGCGCAGAACCCAGCTTGCCTTCCAGATCAGCAATGCGACCCTCGATAAATGCCTGACGCTCTTTGGCAGCATCATACTCGGCATTTTCAGACAAGTCGCCTTGCGCACGCGCTTCTGCGATTGCATTGATGACGTCCGGGCGTTCTTTGGTCTTTAAAAGATGCAATTCTTTTTTAAGCAATTCTGCGCCAAATTTGGTGACAGGTACTGTACTCATATCATTCACACTCATAAAAGTAAAAATACAGAGGCCACAACAGACACCAGCATTACCGATGCCATTTGTGAACTCTGTATCGAAGTTCAAGTACCCCTGACTTTGCAGCCAAAGGCACTGTTATTTCTCTCAGTTTAAGGTCTTATGCAGCCCTTGTAAATCATAAACATGCAATTCATTCAAATGATGCATACCTTCAACCGCTGCTTCCGCACCGGCGATGGTAGTGAACGTTGTTGCACGGGCAATCAAAGCCGAGGTACGAATGGCGCGCGAATCGGTAATGGCATTGCGCTTTTCTTCAACGGTATTGATGACCATGGCAATTTCATTGTTTTTGATCATATCGACAACGTGTGGCCTACCTTCAACCACTTTATTGACGACAGAAACCGGGATGCCTTCAGCCGCAATCGCCGCTGCCGTGCCGCGTGTCGCCACAACCGAAAAGCCCAAAGCAACCAGGTCTTTCGCCACTTTGACACCACGTGGTTTATCGCTGTTTTTGATGCTCAGGAATACCTTGCCAGACGTAGGCAATTTCACGCCAGCACCCAATTGGGATTTCACGAAAGCTTCACCAAAGGTTTTACCTACACCCATGACTTCACCGGTCGATTTCATCTCTGGGCCGAGGATGGTATCGACGCCTGGGAACTTCACGAATGGGAATACGGCTTCCTTAACGCTGAAGTAAGGTGGAACAACTTCTGCACCTATGCCTTGTGAATCGAGAGACTGACCAACCATGCAACGAGCAGCAATCTTGGCCAGTTGCAAACCAGTGGCCTTAGACACATAAGGTACGGTACGTGATGCACGCGGATTCACTTCCAGCACGAACACGACGTCTTTGCCCTCTTGCTGCTGAATCGCAAACTGCACGTTCATCAGGCCGACGACATTCAAACCCTTGGCCATCAACGCAGTCTGGCGCTTGAGTTCAGCAATGGTTTCTTGCGACAGGGAATATGGTGGCAGGGAACATGCAGAGTCACCGGAGTGAACACCAGCCTGCTCGATATGTTCCATGACGCCACCGATGAAAGTGCGCTCGCCGTCAGACAGGCAATCGACGTCGACTTCAATCGCATCATTGAGGAAGCGATCAAGCAAGACTGGAGAATCATGCGAGACCTTGACGGCTTCACGCATATAACGCTCCAGATCACGCTGCTCATGCACGATTTCCATCGCACGACCACCAAGTACATAGGACGGACGCACTACCAGCGGATAACCGATCTCTTGTGCCAATGCCAAAGCATCAGTTTCAGTACGTGCAGTGCGATTAGGCGGCTGACGCAAGCCCAGGTCTTGCAGCATTTTCTGGAAGCGCTCGCGATCTTCTGCAGCATCGATCATGTCTGGTGAAGTACCGACGATAGGCACGCCATTGGCTTCCAGATCCAGCGCTAGTTTCAAAGGTGTCTGTCCACCGTATTGCACGATCACGCCAACTGGTTTTTCTTTATCGACGATTTCCAGCACATCTTCCAGCGTCAGTGGTTCAAAGTACAGACGGTCGGAGGTATCGTAGTCGGTAGAAACGGTTTCAGGATTGCAGTTGACCATGATGGTTTCATAACCATCTTCGCGCATCGCAAATGCCGCGTGCACGCAGCAATAATCAAACTCAATACCCTGGCCGATACGGTTAGGGCCACCGCCCAATACCATGATTTTTTTCTTGTCGGTCGGGTTCGATTCGCACTCTTCTTCATAGGTCGAATACATGTAAGCTGTATTCGTGGCGAATTCGCCGGCGCAAGTATCGACGCGCTTGTAGACTGGGCGCACGTTCAAAGCTTTACGCTTTTCGCGGATAGCTGTGTCGGTAGTCTTCAACAATTTTGCCAGGCGACGGTCAGAGAAACCTTTTTGCTTCAGTTGCAGCATCAGGGCTTTATCGACGCTGTCGAGTGACTGTTCATCGAGCCACAATTCGATATCGACGATATCCTTGATTTGCACCAGAAACCATGGGTCGATATGCGTCAGTTGATGCACTTCTTCCAGCGTGAAGCCTTGAGCGAAAGCATCGCCGACATACCAGATACGGTCAGGGCCAGGTTCACCGAGCTCTTTTTCCAGGGTCTCTCTATCCTGGGTTTTTTCATTCATGCCATCGACACCAACTTCCAGGCCACGCAGGGCTTTCTGAAAAGACTCCTGGAAGGTGCGGCCAATAGCCATCACTTCACCAACAGATTTCATCTGCGTCGTCAGGCGGTTATCTGCCTGCGGGAATTTTTCAAATGCAAAACGCGGTATTTTGGTGACGACGTAATCAATCGAAGGCTCGAAAGAAGCTGGCGTAGCACCACCAGTAATTTCATTGCGCAATTCATCGAGCGTGAAACCAACTGCCAGCTTGGCAGCTATCTTGGCGATAGGGAAACCAGTTGCCTTAGATGCCAGCGCAGATGAACGCGACACGCGCGGATTCATCTCGATGACGATCATGCGGCCATCAGCAGGGTTGATGGAAAACTGTACGTTGGAACCACCGGTATCCACACCAATTTCACGCAGCACGGCCAAAGAGGCGTTACGCATGATCTGGTATTCTTTATCGGTCAAGGTCTGTGCCGGCGCCACAGTAATGGAGTCACCGGTATGCACGCCCATAGGGTCCAGGTTTTCGATGGAGCAGACGATGATGCAGTTGTCGGCCTTGTCGCGCACGACTTCCATCTCGTACTCTTTCCAGCCTATCAGCGATTCTTCGATCAGCAATTCATTGGTAGGCGATGCTTCCAGGCCGCGCTTGCAAATTGTTTCGAATTCTTCCGGGTTGTAGGCGATACCACCACCTGTACCACCCATGGTGAACGATGGGCGGATGATGACAGGGAAGCCGACATCCTTTTGCACTACCCAGGCTTCGTCCATGGAATGGGCAACGCCGGAACGTGCAGAACCCAGGCCGATCTTGGTCATGGCGTTCTTGAATTTCAAACGGTCTTCCGCCTTGTCGATTGCTTCTGGTGAAGCACCGATCAGTTCGCAATTGTATTTGGTCAATACACCGTGGCGATGCAAATCCAGTGCGCAGTTCAATGCAGTCTGACCACCCATGGTAGGCAGGATCGCATCCGGTTTTTCTTTATCGATGATGCGTTCAACGACTTGCCAGGTGATAGGTTCGATGTAAGTCACATCGGCCATTTCCGGGTCTGTCATGATGGTTGCCGGATTGCTGTTGACCAGAATCACGCGATAACCTTCTTCACGCAAAGCCTTGCAAGCCTGTGCGCCGGAATAATCGAATTCGCAAGCCTGACCAATAATGATGGGGCCAGCGCCGATAATCAAAATACTTTTTATGTCGTTACGTTTTGGCATTCTCTTATTCTCCTGTCTTTGCCTTGACCATCATCGCGGTGAAGCGGTCAAACAGGTAGGCAATATCATGCGGACCTGGTGAGGCTTCAGGGTGACCCTGGAAGCAGAAAGCTGGTTTATCAGTACGGGCAAAACCTTGCAGCGAGCCATCAAACAAAGATACATGCGTGACGCGGCAGTTGGCTGGCAAAGTTGCCGCATCCACTGCAAAACCGTGGTTTTGGGAAGTGATCAATACCTGCTTGGTGTCCAGATCCTGCACAGGATGGTTGGCACCGTGGTGACCAAATTTCATCTTGAGGGTTTTTGCACCGGATGCCAGCGCCATGATTTGATGACCCAGGCAGATACCAAAGGTAGGAATGCCCTTCTCTATCAATTCTTTGGCAGCGGCAATTGCGTAATCGCAAGGCTCAGGGTCGCCAGGACCATTCGACAAAAACACGCCATCAGGATTCAGCGCCAGCACATCGGCCGCACTGGATTGCGCAGGCAATACCGTGACCTTGCAGCCGCGCTCTGCCAGCATACGCAGGATATTGCGTTTGACGCCGAAGTCGAAAGCGACAACGTGGAATTTTGGATTTTGCAACTGACCATAACCCTGCCCCAATACCCATTCAGCCTCAGTCCAGTTGTATGCCTGTTTGACGGACACGACCTTTGCCAGATCCATGCCAGACAGGCCAGGGAAAGACTTGGCCAGTGCAATGGCTTTTTCAGCATCAGCACCCACCAGGATAGCACCGCCCTGCGCACCTTTTTCACGCAAGATACGTGTCAGCTTGCGGGTATCAATACCGGCAATAGCAACGATGTTTTGGGATTTGAGGTAATCAGAGAGGGTTTGTTCAGAGCGGAAATTCGATACCAGCAAAGGCAGGTCTTTAATGATCAAACCGGCTGCATGGATTTTATCAGACTCTACGTCTTCGGCATTGACGCCCGTATTACCAATATGCGGATACGTCAGGGTAACGATTTGGGAACTATAACTGGGGTCAGTCAAAATTTCCTGATAACCGGTCATTGAGGTATTGAAGACAACTTCACCTATGGTCTGACCGGCAGCGCCGATCGAATATCCAGTGAAAATGCTTCCATCGGCGAGAGCAAGTATAGCGGTGTCCTGGCCGGAACGAAGAAGGGACTGCGGAATGGGCAGCAAGGGCAACTCCTGTATTGTTACCGCCGCTGCGACGCACCAAGCTGTCGTTTCCCTGACCGCGCAAGAATTGCCGCGTGGCCTGGAAAGATGATGGAGCGATGTGAATTTGGGTAGGCGCTACGGCGAGATTTCGGATTAGTTAAACCCTCGAATTATAGCGCGAAACGGCCCATCAGGCAAATACGAAATGCCTGATGGGCCGTCATTTCCAGCAAATTCAAAAGTAGTACGAGCGTTCGCCAATCATGTTTTCAATTCCATCTTCAAAAACACACGTCTTAATACTCCCCTACCAGCAATTACAGGCCCAATGCTGCTATACCCGCTTTTGCGATTTGCGCATCTTCTGCCGACTTCACGCCAGAGACACCTACAGCACCAACACAGTGACCATCAACCATGATCGGCACGCCACCTTCAAGCATACCTTCGATGAAAGGTGCGCTCAGGAAGGAATAACGACCATTATTAATAATATCTTCATAGATCTTGGATTCGCGCTTGCCCAGAGCCGCAGTAGTTGCCTTGGCTGGCGCGATATGTGCAGAAATAGGTGCAACACCATCAAGGCGTTGCAACCACAGCAAATGACCGCCATCATCGACGACAGCAATCACAACAGGCCAGTTATTGGATTTGGCTTCTACCTCGGCGGCAGCAGCGATTTTTTTGACATCATCCAATGTCAATACAGGTTTTGTTTGCATAAATGCCTCTCTATAAAAGTCAGCGGATTGTACGCCAAGCAATTGCGCTTAGGTATACAAACAGTTTTAACCAATTTAAGTATTTAAGCAGCATGTAGAAATTATGATTTATACAAAACTGCACTTACAATAACAATAACTCTCTCAAGCTCTCGCTGAAACTTATTGTTACTTAGAAATATTCCCGAATGGTTTACATTTTTTCAGAGTTCGCTTACAGTGGACCGGTTTTTCCAACCAGGTGCAAAGATGCTAATAACCGTTTCCAGACTATCAAGGAAAGCCAAGTTAGTGCTTATTTCGACTATGCTGCTCGCCGCAGCTGCCAACCCAGCCTGGAGCGCAGACAACCCCTTCCCTGAATCATCGACCGCCTATACCAAACTGCAGGAAATCAAGCAGCGCGCATCTGATCTCACCGTCAAAGCCATGGATTTAATGGGCATACGATATAAACGCGGCGGCAATACCCCGGAGAATGGTCTTGATTGCAGTGGTTTTGTACGTTATGTATTCAAGGATGTGGTCGGTGCCAATTTGCCGCGCACCTCAGCAGAAATCAGCAAAGTTGGCGAACACGTAGAACAAAAAGACTTACAACCCGGTGATCTGGTGTTTTATAACACCCTCAAACGCGGTTTTTCCCATGTCGGCATTTATCTGGGCGACAATAAATTCATACACTCCCCTTCTGCAGGCGGTCAGGTTCGCGTAGAGAGCATGGACATTTCTTACTGGAAAAAACGCTTCAATGGCGCACGCCGCATCAATGATGATGAAGTGAAATAAAAAAATTCCAAGCGCTCGCAAAAAAAACTAAATTATTTAGCCCTGATATCAAAAAAACTTCAGTAAACCACGAAAAAATAAAGGCAGAGCAATTCGCTCTGCCTTCAATTCACTTCAGCCTTAATCAAAGATTAACGCTCTTGCATGGCCTTAATCTTTTGCTTGATTTCTGGCATCATCGCCATTGCCGCCTTTTCACCCGCCAAAATAGCCAGATTCCTCCCCGCAAAATCATTACCCTTCATACCCGGCAATTCTGGGCGAATGACAATTTCCGCCTGTTTCAATTCAAACTGATTAATGCTTTGCCCCATGATGGCTACGGTTTGCAGCAAAATATCCAGGGTTGCATTTGAAACCATCGGCTCTGGTGGCGAAGAAATATTGACGGCAATCACCACATCCGCTCCCATTTCTCGAGCAAAGCGAACCGGCACTGGCGACACCAGACCACCATCGACATACAGGCGCTCATTGATTTTCACTGGCTGGAATACTCCAGGTACAGCAGATGAGGCTCGCACTGCAGCACCAGTATTACCGCGCTGGAACAAGACAGCATGCCCCGTAGCCAGGTCAGTTGCAACGGCACCGAAAGGCTTACGCAGCTTTTCTATAGGGGCCTGCGCCACCAGACGGTTCACATATGCTTGCAAGGCATCTCCCTTCAATACCCCACTGGATTTGGAAAACAAAGGCAGGGACCAATCTGAAATTGTCGCTTCATCCATATCCAGAGCCATTTTTTGCAAGGCAAAACCATTATTACCAGCGGCATACATGGCACCGACCACACTGCCCGCGCTGGTACCGACCACGATATCCGGCGATATCCCTTGCGACTCAAGCGCCTTGATCACACCTATATGGGCAAAACCACGCGCTGCGCCGCCACCTAATGCCAGGCCAATACGAATTGGCTTCAAAGTTTTAGCCACTGGCATGGCCGTCGTTGCAGTCGTAGCAACTTGCTGAGGTGCGGTATTACATCCTCCGACGGCAACCAGCAAGCATGCTGAGGCCAACAATCGAAGCGCGCCGCGCCTGGGTTTATTGATAAAACTGGAAACAGGAAAATGGGGTTGCGGCATATGTTTTATGAGTGAGTTTAAGCAGTGTTGCAAAGCAAGGGCAAAAAGAAGAGCCACATTGCGCATCAGGTGCGAGATTATATTTCCAAAAGCCTGTAGAGCGCTGAAAACATACCAGGAAATTAATTTCTGACAAATTTTCGATGTTGATTCTCAAGGCTAAATTTATTGACTAAGCAACATTAGCAAAGCAAACAAGGAACATCATCAATTGATGATGTTCGACATTTCAATACACATATGTCATGCCAAGGAAATAATTCATACTGATAATCGCGCACTTGTCGATCTGTTACCGACAGGATTTTGCCTAAATGCGTAGAGCTAACGCTCAGCAAATCTACAATTTGTCATTGATGATTCCTTAGAGAGAGTTTATGAAAAAGATTTTTTGGTTGCCATCCGTTGCAGCAATTGCGCTAGCTGGTTGCGGCACTAGCGACCCGGTGATTAGCACACCTGCGATTGTCACGCCGGCGGTTGACGTTAATGCAGTTCCAGAGGGTACAACTTTGAAAATTGCCCTGCTTGAAACTACAGACATACATCAAAACATACTCAGCTATGACTACTATGGATTGAAAGCCGATACCAGCCTGGGCCTGGAAAGAACAGCCACTCTGATCAAAGACGCCCGAGCAGAAAACCCTAACAATATCCTGCTTGATGATGGCGACGTCATCCAGGGTACGCTGCTCGGCGATTACCAGGCACTGGCCGCCCCAGTCACCTGTAGCGGTACATTGGCCGTCTATAAAGTCATGAACGCCTTGAAATACGACGCGGCTGGCCTGGGCAACCATGAATTCAACTATGGCCTGGGTTTCCTGAGCCAAATCACCAATACCGATTTTGGCCTGCCTGATGTCAGCAAGTCTGGCACTTGTGGTGCCCCCAACTTCCCTCTGGTCTTGTCAAATGTAGTCGGTGCCAGCAGCCAAAAACCGATTTTCAATCCTACTTCCCTCATCAGCAAGCAATTCACGGCCACCAAACCAGATGGCACGAGTATGAATGTCAAACTGAATGTAGGTGTCATGGGTTTTGTGCCGCCACAAATCATGGACTGGGATCAAAAATCCCTGGCAGGCAAAGTAGTAGTCAATGGCGTACAAGAGTCAGCGAATAAATATGTACCTGAGCTGCGCTCCAAAGGTGCTGACCTGGTCGTTGCCCTATCTCATGGCGGTCTGGATGCATCGCCCTATAGCCCAAAAATGGAAAACGGCAGTTTGCACCTGAGCACGACTGGCATAGACGCGCTGATGCTGGGTCATGCTCACTTGATTTTCCCTGCACCTAAAGAAACTGGCGCACCTCCCATTGACGCATCCTTGGCCGCCCTGCCCGCAGCAATTGTCGATACCAAAAAAGGTCTGGTGAATGGCGTGCCTGCCGTCATGGCGCAAAGCTGGGGCCGTCGCCTGGGCATCATACAGATGACCTTGAAATACCAAAGTGGCAAATGGGCAGTCCAAAAAGACCTGACCAATGTAGAAGCACGCGGCTTCAAATACAAAGATGGCACCACCATCGTTGATGCAGACGCTTCCATTGCTCCTCTGGTGGATACTGAGCACAAAGCCACTGTTAGCTATGCAACCCAGGCTTTGGGCACGACAACAGACTTTGAAATGTCAGCTTACTTCGCTTTGGCGGGTGATGTCTCGGCCATACAAATCGTCAATCAAGCGCAAATCGATTATGTAAAAAGCTTTATCGCCAATTCCAACGATACAACGATAGCCAGCTACAAATCCATTCCTGTAATTTCTTGCAGTGCGCCCTTCAAGGCTGGCCGCAATGGTCCTACTGACTTCACCGATGTTGCGCCTGGTGCCAGCCCAAGCTCTCCATTTGGTTTGCAAGTCCGCAATCCCGGCGACCTTTACTTGTATGGTAATAACAATCTGCAAGCGGTCAAGATCAAAGGCTCTGATTTGAAGAACTGGCTGGAAACTGCCGCCAAGCAGTTTGGCCAGATAGATCCGACTCTGACGACAGAACAAGACCTGGTGCCATCCTATTCAACCATTTATAACTATGATGTGTTTTATGCAGAGAATAATGCGCTGCAATATCAGATCGATGTTACCCAGCCAGCAGGCAAACGCATCAGCAACCTGACTTTTGCTGGCAAGGCAGTCGGTGATAATGATGATTTTATCGTTGCTACCAATGACTATCGTGCAGGTGGTGGCGGTAACTTCCCAGGCATTGATGGCAGCAAAACCATCATCAAATCACCAGATGCAAACCAGGCTGTCGTCAGCAATTTCGTCAAAAAACAAGGCAAAATCACCAGCGCAGCCAACGGCGCAGGCCAAAGCTGGAGCTTTGTCAAAGTGGCGACTAAAGGACCAGTCATTTTGCGCTCTGCCCCTGGCAAAATAGCCGTCGCACAAGCACTGGGACTGAGCCGCGTCAAAGCCGAAGGTGCACTCGACGCCAGTGGCTTTGCCAAATATGCGATAGATTTGAGTAAATAATATCGCTGGCAATAAGTAGTAATGATAGCCCGTGCGTTGCGAGCTGCAACGCACGGCATCTTTCTTGATGACGACATGTTGAACAAATTCAAAATCAGTACAGGTATTTTATTTGCATGCAGTATCAGCGCTTGCGCCCCTGCTCCAACCACTGCAGAGATTGAGTCTGCAGGCATACAGGCTTTGCATGCACAATTGCCATCCGCCATCGCCACATTACAAAAATGGGCAGATGCAGGTAACGCCATAGCCCAGCGCGAATTGGGCTTAGCCTATGCCATCAAACCTGAACAGGCAAGCCTGGCCCTGCACTGGCTGGAAAAAGCCGCCAGCAATCAAGGCGGTGACGCTGAGGCCCAGTTTCAACTGGCGGAAGCCCATTACAAGGCGCGCCTGGGGTTAGCAAAGAATGAACAACTCGCCTGGAAGTGGTATGAAGCTGCTGCCATTAATAACCATGCCAAAGCCAGCTTCATGCTGGCACGCATGGCCAAATACGGCCAGGGCACACCGCAAAACCTGAGCATCTCTATCAAATGGCTGGAAAAATCCAGTCAGCAAGGTAATCCGCAGGCGATGTTCCTGCTATCGAATGCCTATGCCGCAGGCGAAGGTGTACAACAAGATCAGGCGCTGGCCAGAAAGTGGCTGGAAGAATCTGCCGAACTGGAATACCCGGTTGCCATACAGGCGCTAGCCATGGAGCTGGAAAGCGGCAGCAAGCATGTAGAAAAAGATCCACAAAAGGCCAGGCATTTGATCAAGGAAGCATCAGATGAACGTTTGATGCGCTGGAACCGGTATCAATAGCCGGATTTACATAAAAAATGTCAGCATGCTAATTGAACACGGCGACCTGGGGCGACCATTCACTTGTTACGTTCACATCAATTAATTGGCAAATCATTGCACCAAGATCGAGCAACATAATTTCCCTGGCCGCTTTTACACCTGCATCTTGCTTGTTTGCTGCCTGGATGAAACGTAGAAATTCTTTCGGTTGATGTGCCAGATTTTCCACCAGAATATGCGCCAGTTCATACGATAATTTTGTACCTTCATCGCTGCGATGAAAGGACGTGCCACTCCAAAATTCCTGTATCCGCCATTCATCCCAAAAATTGCGCAAATCGTCGAGCAATTCTTCAGCATTGAGTTTGCGGGTCAGATATCGGCTGTGCAAGCGCCGCTCCAACGTGACCGCCAAACCTTCGTTGAGCCACAAGGGAATATCCAGCCATGCTAAGGCGCTATGGGTTAATTCGTGGGTGATGATGGGTTCTACCAGTAACAAATCATCCTGTTTGGTGATGAAGTGCGGGCAGCAGTCTTGGGCAATGAACATACCGCCACTTTGCGCTCGCCCCTCTTTGGCCTGGTAAAAAATGCTGGAATAGCGTTGATAGCTTGCCTCATCGTCAAAGATCAACAAAATACTTTTAAATTTGTCGGGAAAGCAGGCCACATCAGGCAAGATGCGCGCAATATTTTTGCGTGTTTTGACAATAAATTGCGCGCTGGCGACAATCACATTCGGCTCCAGCGTGGCAAGCACAAATGCTTGCTCGCTTTCATACAAATAACAATGCGGGCCGATTGTTTGCTTGAGCGCAAACAACCAGGCACGTTGCGCAAACAAAATAGCCTCTTGCCTGGCCTGCGTATCATGAATACCTCCCAGCCAGAGCTGGAAATGCCACCAGTCTAAAATGGGTAAGCCATTACAGTATTTGAAATTATCTATGATCGAATACGGCTTGATATCAGCAAGCACGATTTGCGTATAGGCGTCTGCTGACAAGCGCTTTTCACTAATAAAACCTGACGGCAGTTTTTCCGGCGTTTGCCACAAGGGCGTGCGCGGACGGCGTGGCAACTCCAGTAATGCAAACGGCGCACCAAATAGGGGAAACACCCAGATGCTGATGCAAGTGAGCATGCGGTGAAAACTGGCGGGCAGTTTTTTGATGATTAAATAGTGTACCCAGCAATTTAAGGCTAGTTGCAACAGCAGATAAATCAACATTGGCAACATGATTACAGTACACCATCTGCAAGTAGGAAGAAATGCCGCGATCTTAGCATTGCCTCTACTTAATTGCTAACAAGTTTTGCCTGCTTACTAGTACTGCAACACGAGTGAAATATACAAATCACCGCGGTAACTTTAGTTTATCCTGACAAATCGAGTGCCTGAACATACCAGTTTAAAACGTCGTTACCAGCATCGCCGCTACCGCCAGTGCCATCATGCAGGTAGCCAGCCAGCCCAGCACTTTCAACCTCGCAGTGACCACAAATTTCCCCATGACATCTGCACGACTGGCCATCAACATCATAACCACCATGATAGGTACAGAAATCACGCCATTGATGACGGCACTCCAATACAGTGCCTTGATGGGATCAATGGAGGTAAATCCCAGACCTATCCCTATGAGAGTCGACAGTGCGATGATGGCGTAGAACTGCCTGGCTTGCATGGGCGTATTTTCCAGGCTATTTTTCCATTTGAAAGCGCCTGACATTGCATATGCCGACGAACCGGCCAGCACAGGAATCGCCAGCAAACCAGTACCTATGATGCCGGCACTAAACAGCATGAAAGCAAAATCACCAGCAATCGGGCGCAAGGCTAGTGCCGCCTGCGCTGAAGTCTGGATATCAGTAAGGCCATGCAAATTCAAGGTGACGGCTGTTGTCAGGATAATGAAAAAAGCCACCAGATTGGAAAATGCCATTCCTATATAAGTATCAAGTTTTATGCGTTTTAAGTTAGCTGGAGCCTGCTCTGGTGCATGGATCAGTGGTCGCGCCTGTGGGTCACCACGCATCTCCTCAACCTCTTGCGAAGCTTGCCAGAAGAACAGGTAAGGGCTGATGGTGGTACCAAACACTGCCACCACGGTAGTGATATATTCTTTTTTCCAGGACAATTGCGGCATGACTGCGCTCATCAAGACTTCAGACCAGGGTGTATGCACCACAAAAACGGTGGCAACATAGGCCAGCAATGCCAGCGTCAACCACTTTAAAAACCGCACATAACGCTGGTAAGGAATGAAGACCTGCAATAGCAGAGACAATACTCCAAAACCTATGGCATACAGATGCGCCTTGCCGCCTATCAGCAACTTCAATGCCTCACCCATGGCTGAAATATCGGCAGCAATATTAATGGTATTGGCGACCAACAAAAGGCCGACCACCGCATATAACAACCAGACGGGATAATGACGGCGGATGTTGGTGGCGAGCCCGTGACCACTGACCCGGCCTATGCGGGCACTGACAATTTGTATGCCCACCATTAAGGGATAGGTAAACAATACCGTCCACAACATGTTAAAACCAAATTGCGCACCCGCTTGTGAATAGGTGGCAATGCCACTGGGATCATCGTCGGCTGCCCCGGTAATCAGGCCCGGCCCCAGCTTTTGCAACAGACCAGGTTCTTCGAATACGGCTTGCTCGTCTGAAATCGGTTTATTCATATCTCAATATTGATAATTTCAAGTACAGTTGATGACTCTTGATTTCATGGCCGCCTATGGGTGATATCCATGCCCACTCCGCGGTATCCGGCAAACCGGCTGGCAGAGTCAAAGAAAGGTTCACCACTGACTTGCAGATATTGTATCGCGCCATCTTGTTTGACACGCCGGTAAATGAAATCCAAAAATGGCCGGCGATTCGCAATATTGTCGTCTAGCTGTTCGCGCTCATCGACATCCCAACCGTCCATGCCGCCCTTGGGTGCATTACCCAACATGTCTTCCGCCTGTATACCCAGCATTTCAAATACAGGCCCGGATATGCTGGTGAAATTACCAAACTGATCTTGTTCCCAATACCAGTCAGACGAGAGTTGGGTAAAGCTTTTAAAGCGCGCTTCACTAATCAGCAACTCTGCAGTACGTTCCTGTACGGTCTGCTCCAGGCGTTTATTGTAAGCATCCAGTTGCTGATATAGCAAGCGCACTTCGAGCATATTATGTATGCGCGTCTGCACCTCCTGCAAATCAAATGGCTTACTGACAAAATCCTTGGCTCCCGCTTGCAAGGCACGCAGCTTGTGCCCTGGCTGGGCAGTAATCACCAGTACCGGCAAATAAGCATCTGCCGTGATGTTCTTCAACTCCTCCATCACTTCAAAACCATCCATGCCTGGCATTTGCAGATCCAGCAATATCAGGTCGTAGTTATGCTCCATGTGCAAGGCACAAACTGCACGCGCATCCATGGTCGTAGTGATGGAGGTATAGCCAATATTACGCAGCATTTGCGCCAACAACATTACATTCGCTTTTTGATCGTCAACGATCAGGATGCTGGCCTTGAGAATTTCGACTGCTTCAAGCATTTCGTTCTTTCAAAATTGATCCAACCTCAACACAACACTTCAGCTCAACTCAACTTCGTTTTTTTGACGATGACGGTCCATGTCGCCCTTCCTGCCACCCAGGCCATGTTCTTTGGCGTGATGCAAAGCCAGGTCCAGTGCATCCATAAATTCATTGACCTTGATGGGTTTGGTGAGATAACGGAAAAAGCCTGCATCCAAACCTTTTGCTATATCGCGCGGCATGGCATTTGCAGACAAAGCCATGACGGGGATATGCGCCGTCAACGGGTCGTTCGCCAAAATCTTGAGCGCCCCAAAACCGCTGAGGCCCGGCAAGTTAATATCCATCAAAATCACATCCGGCTTGCACACCTGCGCTGTGGCAATACCCAGATGCGCATCTACAGCAGTCAGGAGCTTGAGGTCACTACGGCGGGCAATCAATTGCTCGACCAGAGCCAGGTTGGCAGGGTTATCTTCAACATATAACAAGCTGCGTTGCGATGATCCGTGAACTGCTTGCTCCCCAGCAGATGACTCACCCTCAAACTCATCGCCCGTCTCAGCATGTAAAGCTGGCGCAGAGGCCAAGGCAAGCTCTATCCAAAACACGCTGCCAACACCCACATGACTTTCGACACCAATCACGCCACCCATGAGCTCAACCAATTGCTTGGTAACCACCAGGCCTATGCCAGTACCCTCTTCATTACCGGCATCTTGCCCCAGTCGATTGAAAGGCTGAAACAATTGTCCCACCTGTTCAGGTGACAAGCCCTTGCCAGCGTCCTTGACACTGATACGTATGCGGCAATCGCCACGGATGACATATTCAACCGTCACAGACCCTTCATCCTGATTGTATTTAATCGCGTTTGACAACAAATTCACCATGACTTGCTTGAGTCTGGTACGGTCAGCGAACACATACAAGGGCACGTCTATGACTGGGAAGATCATATCAATGCCACGGGTCTGTGCCTGTGGCTCTATCATGGATTGACAATCCAGCAAAACATCGGCAAGCAAGATGGATTCTTTCGAAATACTGACCTTGCCCGACTCTATCATCGCCAGATCGAGGATTTCATTGATCAAGCGCAGTAAATACCAACCAGCTTGCAAGATCTGGTCTATCGACAATTTCTGGTTTTCCGAGGGTGGAGGATGGTCAGATGCCATCAATTGAGCAAAACCCAGGACCGCATTCAATGGCGTACGCAGTTCATGGCTCATACTGGATAAAAATTCTGACTTGGCCAGATTCGCTTTTTCGGCGACAGCTTTTGCCAATTCCAGCTCTATATTGCTATTCTGAAGTTTTTGTTCAAAGAGTTTATATTCAGTGACGTCACGGGCAGATGCAAATACACCCTGCAATCTGCGCTCACGGTCATAAATAGTGCTGGCATTGTAGGAAATTTCAGTTTCCTTACCGTCTTTTGCTATCGCTGTCAGTTCACAATTGCTGACCTTGCCAGTTTGCAACGCGCGCTTCATTGCCAGTTCTGCCGCTGCGGGTTCGGTAAAATATTTTTTGAATGGTGCACCGATCAATTCTTCACGCGTACACCCGGTTATCGCTTCCATCTGATGATTGACATCGCTGATAACACCATTCAAGTCAGTGGTAATCAGTGCATCAATATTGGCTTCAATTAAAGAGCGCGTATAAAATTGCTGGTCTCGCAAACGCTGGTCCAGCAAGGCTTGCTCTGCTTCAACCTGCTTGCGCGCAGTATTATCTGTGCCTATCAAAAGGCTACCGATAACCGCCCCCTGAGCATCCCGTAAAGCAGTAACCGAAACAATGGCCTGTAGACGGCTACCATCACGACAAATATAAGTGAGCTCGTGTATATCTTCCAGACTGCGCATGGCCTTAAAGATCAAGGCATCAAAACCCAGGGCAACCGGAGTATTAAATTCTGCACTGAGCGCAACTGCCCTGGCAGCAAGTTCGTCAGCATCAGAAATATCGGCAGGGCTGATCCGGTTGACGACATCAACAGCATCATAGCCCAGCATATGTTCTGCTCCTACATTGAAAATCTGTATCAGACCCTGGGCATCTGTGGCAATAATGGAAAAATTCGGGCTATTAAAAATAGCGTCCTGCAAGGCGCCCATCTTGAGCAAAACTTCACGCACTTTGAGCGAGGTTTGCTCACCCGCCATGCGACCCAGCGTGGCACGGCGTATCTGCAAAGCCCACAGCGATAAAAATACCAACAAAAAACCCACGCTGCCGACGACGAGTTTGATGCGAAATGCCGCTTTTAGCTTACGTTCATCGAGCAAGACTTGCTCATCGACGATGGCTTCAGTCAAAATACTTTGCACCTTGGCCGAAGCCAGCAAGCCCGCATTGAACAAGGCCCGGGCTGCATTGAAACCCAAAGCATCAAATTGCTTTTGGCTCGCATGCATGATGGCCACTCGCTCATCAATGGCCATTTGCAATTGCTGCATACGTGCTTGCTGCGGCACATTGTCCAAGGTCAAATCATGCAAGTGCTGAATAACAATAGTCACGTCGTCGAATCGACTATTGCGCTGCTTGATGAAATTTTCTTCCTTTGTCAGGAAATAGGCTTTTTGTGCATTCTCCGCCTCAGACAATTTGACACTCAGTTCGCTGAGATCATCTATTATTTTACGCGTATGCTCTATCGATTTAACCGCATCAAAAGGTACGGCAATATTCCAGGCAATGCCGCCTATCATCAACAAGGCAAGCAAGGTGATGCCAAAACCAATTAAGGTCAAACGCTCTACCGATACTGCCTTCATATATTTTCATTCACAGCAAACCTTCAAAAAATATTGAAATCGCAAGACGCGCTCATATACCTATATGGCCTTGCGCAAACCCTGTTTTACGAACAATGGTGACAGGCAGCACGGGATTGCCCTTACCCTGGCGTTGCAAGACATCAGACAGCAAGCGGGCAAATTCTTTTTTTACCACGTCATAACACTCACAGACGTGCTCCTCAAGTCCAGCCCTGTTAGTCACGGTAATATGACCACGGCGATAACTGATAAAGCCATAATTTTGCAATTTACCCGCAGCCTCCGTCACACCTTCACGCCGCACACCCAACATATTGGCAATCAGTTCTTGTGTGATGGTCAAATCGTTGCCTGCCATTCTGTCCATGGTTAATAAGAGCCAGCGACACAGTTGCTGCTCTACAGAGTGATGCCTGTTACAGACTGCTGTTTGCGACATTTGGGTAATCAATGCCTGGGTATAACGCAGCAATAAGCGCAACACCGGGCCGGCGCGATTAAATTCTTCCAGCAAAATATGCGCCTTCAGACGATAACCATAGCCGCCAGTTTGTACTATCGCCCTGCTTGGCGTGGTATCACCGCCCATGAACAGGGAAATACCCACCAGGCCTTCATTGCCGACACCGGCAATTTCTGAAGAACCGCCGTTTTCAAGTAAATAGTGCAGCGAAACTATCGCCGTCACCGGAAAATACACGTATTGCAACTTGCCACCAGACTCATACAAAACATCACCAAGCAGCATGGGGACCAGCTCCAGATACGGGGCCAGGCGATCAAATTCTGTATCCAGCAAGGCAGCAAGCAGATGATTTTGATTCGGGTCTATCAGACTGTCCATATCGAATTCCTGCGTAATTTAGGGTGAAAGACAAGGCAGGAAATGTACAAAAGTAAAATTCAGCGCGCCTTGCGCCCCGACTCTATTACACTGATGAATATAGTGTCTGTTCGATATCACACATATGGAGAAAATAATACAAAGAAAACTCAGCAGTTCTTTAACTGCTCAGTTTAGGTAACCAACATCTGCAATTGTCCCCACTCCGCATTGCACACTGCACACTGCACTATGACAGCTGCATAAAAATAATTAGGTACGCTAGCGTACATACAATCAAGAATCTGGTCTTAGTTTTGGCAATAGCTCTATAAATACTTGATAAAAGGCTGTTGCCAAATTAACTTGGCGTTGTTGCCCCCTTGTCAGATGGAAATACGGCCTACGGGGGCGTCTATCCATTTTAATTCTGCAACAGCTTCAAAAAGAAAACACCAAGCCATAACTCATTCCACAATTGAATTTAAGTGTCTTTTAGACCTATATCAATTTGCAAAGGCAGAGCGCGAATCGCAACTGCACGGCGATCTGATTGCCCCAATACATGCTGAGGGTCTCCCTGAGGGATGTCTGCTAACAGACGATCGAATTCCAGCTTAACCACGGCATAGCATTCGCATACAACCTTCTCCAGGCCGGGACGATCTACTACATCAATGCGCCCACGGCTGTAGCGTATCAAACCCAGTCTTTGTATATTACCGGCTGCCGCTGTCACTCCTTCGCGTCTGACACCTAACATATTGGCGATCAACTCCTGAGTCATGGATACAGAATCAGAAGGCAGGCGATCAAGACTCAATAATAACCAGCGACAAAGTTGCTGCTCTATGGAGTGATGCCTATTGCAAACAGCGGTTTGCGTCATTTGCGTAATCAGCGCTTGGGTATAACGCAATAACAATCGTAAAAATGGACCAGCGCGATTAAATTCATCTTTCAGAAATTGTGCCTGGAGGCGATAGCCATAGCCAGCACACTGTACTACCGCACGGCTAGGTGTCGTTTCACCGCCCATGAACAAAGAAATACCGAGTATGCCTTCATTGCCGACGATGGCTATTTCAGCAGAAGCACCGTTTTCTAGCACATACAGCAAGGAAACGATGGAGGTAGTCGGGAAGTAAACATAATTCAAGGTGCCACCAGCCTCATACAATGCCAGCCCCAAAGGTAGCTCGACTAATTCAAGATGCAGGGCCAAGCGAGCAAACTCAGCTTGCGGCAAAGCAGCGAGCAAATGATTTTGCAGGGGGTTATGCGAAATGGTCATAGGTAGGGCTCTGAACTGCCGACTCCACCTGGAGCGACTTGGATTGTATAGACCGGATTATCTATCCACAGAGTAGCAGGTATAAGACTGGCGTATGTGCGCCATCGCTCATATAAAGCTGATTTAGCTCAAGTTATTTATCAAACATGAATAATGCGTTGCGGCTTGCAGTATTAACCTACTTCAACAAACTTCACTGGAAGGGAACGGAGGATAGCAGTCTGGTGAATTCTTTTTGTATGACGAAATAACACTCACAGACCAGTTTTTCCAGGCCTGGTCGGTCCAGCACGATAATCGCTCCACGGCTATAGCAAATCAAACCAGCACGCTGCAAATTACCTGCAGCCTCAGTGACTCGTTCACGGCGCACCCCTAGTGCGTTGGCTATTCGCTGCTGAGTAATATTCACTGCACCAGAAGACAATCTATCCAGGCTCAGCAGCAACCAGCGACACAACTGCTGCTCTACCGTATGATGCAGATTACAAATGGCCGTTTGCGTCATTTGTGTGATCAGTGCCTGGGTGTAGCGCAATAACACACGCAATAACGGGCCAGCGCGGTCAAACTCTATTTTCAGCAATTGCCCTTTAAGGCGATAAGCAAAACCAGCACTTTGCACGACAGCACGGTTAGGTGTGGTATCCCCGCCCATAAATAACGAAATACCAACCACACCTTCATGCCCGACAGCCGCAATTTCAGCCGAAACACCATCCTCCAGCACATACAGCAAAGAAACGATAGCCGAGGTAGGAAAATACACATATTGCTGACGCACCCCCGACTCATACAGCACATCGCCAACTGTCATCGTGATGAGTTCTAGCCCGCTGGACAGGGATACAAATTCAGCAGCTGGCAAAGCGGCAAGCAGATGATTTTGCATGGGACTGGGGGAAGTGTACATTAACGTTTTTGGCCTTAAAATTTCACTTCCAACTTTGCATTACATAAACAAAATTGGGGAGCGGAGCATAGCCTATCACGTCAACTAAAAATTCTATGCGCTCTTGCGCACACAAGAGCTGCCACATAGGTGTTTTCAAGAAATAAATTCCGGCTCGGCATTGCCCATTGGGCCGACCACAGAATAGAGCACCAATATAGGACGGATGAGCAATTCAAACAGACCCCTTGGACAGCCGCCATTCTCCAGGACAGCGGACAACCTCATATCACAGCGACGCTAAGTCACAGGCAAAGACGAAATCACAAAAAAACAAAAAGCCCGCTAGAAGCGGGCTTTTTGTTTGAATTTCTGGGGTGACCGATGGGGTTCGAACCCACGACAACAGGAATCACAATCCTGGACTCTACCAACTGAGCTACGGCCACCACTGCTTTTCTCTCACGGATATTGCAGTGCAAGAGAGCTACGCATTATACGAGGAATTTGGCTTGCTGGCAATAGGCTTCTGCAAAGGCAAGGCATTCACTGGGTTTCCTACTGGAACACTGGCTGCAATTGCACAAGGTATTACCACCAAACTCATTGCACGGTTCATTAGAATTTATTTTCGCCATTCCCCATACCACCCCGCTGCCGCCCCAAGCCAGCTTTACGCTGCGGCGCATCGGTATTGTCCTGGTGCCTGGCCTTACCCACCTCTGCCGTGGCGCGCAAGTAACTTGCAATCAACATTTGCATGGACTGGCGCTGTTTGTCATCCAGCGCATCATTGAGAATGAGCACAAACTCTCGCATTTGCTTGTTTTCTTGCACTGTGCTTTGCTCTTCCTGCTCGATCTGCGGACTCAGATCACGCAATTCAATATTGTTTTGCTTCAGACGCAACTCCAGTTCGGCCTGCAGACGCTCTCTGCGTTTTTCGCGCTGGTGCTGGATAGCGATTAATTTATTTTCAGTCTGCTGCCATAGCAATTGCTGATTAGCATTTAAATTCAAGTCTTTTTTCAACTCCCCTGCTTTTGCCAGGATGGTATCAAGGGGCAGTTCCATGACAGGCGTGGCCTGTGCTACAGAAGATAGCAGGGCGAAGCAACTGGAAAAGATGATTTTGCATAAGGTGGAAGTACACATAAAAACTCCTGCCGATTGAGCGGACATAAAAAAGCCTACGCTTTAAAGGCGTAGGCGAAATCTCACTGAGGTAGTGAGTTGAAGGAGCGTGCAATGAAACATAAGCAATATATTCCTGCACAGATACAACTCCATCATGTATTACAAATTCTTACGAATACTCGGATTTCATTTACAAATTTCCTCATGTATCAGACTTGAATTTTGCCCGCATGAGCAAACCCCTTATGACTACGCTGCAGCATCCATCTGGGATTCCTGACTTCTATCGTATGCCATCACACTCTGCATGGCTTGCGCCGCTTCCAGCAATAACTCTGGATTGCCAGAGGCAAGTTTTTTACTGTCTGACAATATCTGGCGAAAAACCCGCGCACCAACCAGGCCCATCATGAGACCCAACATATGACGCACAACAGTATTGAGGCGCAAGCCCTTGCCACCATTACCATACAAGGCCAACTGCTGATGAATATAAGGGATCATGTGCTGCAGAATCTCTTCCCTGCTCTTGACCGGGGTAGAGTCGCCATAATAGCGCTCGTCAAAGCTGGCCATGAAATAGGGGTTATGATAAGCCTCACGCCCTATCATGACGCCGTCGACATGTTGCAGGTGCAAGTCCATGTCTTCCAGGGTTTTGATGCCACCGTTGAGTATGATTTCCAGATCAGGAAATTCTTTTTTCAGGCGATAGGCATAGCCATATTTAAGCGGTGGGATTTCACGGTTTTCTCTTGGCGACAAGCCCTTGAGTATCGCATTACGGGCATGGACGATAAAGGTTTTGCAACCTGCATCAGCAACAGTACCTACAAAATCGCGCATGAATTCATAAGAATCCACATCATTGATGCCTATGCGATGCTTGACTGTGACGTCAATAGACACCACATCTTTCATCGCCTTGACACTATCGGCAACCAGTTTTGGCTCCGCCATCAGGCAGGCACCAAATGCACCTTTTTGTACGCGTTCAGACGGACAGCCGCAATTCAGGTTGATTTCATCATAACCCCATTGCTCACCCAGCCTGGCAGCATGCGCCAGATCAGCCAGCTCGCTGCCACCCAGTTGCAGAGCAACCGGATGTTCACCAGGATTAAACTCAAGATGACGTTGCACATCACCATGCAAGAGTGAACCAGTTGTCACCATCTCGGTGTACAACCAGGTGTTGCGGGTGATATAACGGTGGAACTGGCGGCAATGCCTGTCAGTCCAATCGAGCATAGGGGCTACAGAAACGCGGCGTGGGGGTAGTGCTTTTGTATTCACAATAAAACAAGACGGCAATTTACAATACCGTATTGTACCTTGTCATTGGGAAATCGCCATTGAGTGGCACATGCAAAGACAAATCCACGACAACAGGAATCACAATCCTGGACTCTGCGAATACCCTGCCTCATTCAGGAATTAAGCCGTGAATACAGGTTTGTGCTGCGTCCCTTCGCCGCGCGTCATGAACAGCATACGGCTGGGTGCAAAGATTTTTGCCGTATGCCAACGCCCTCTGGGCACTAGCACCGCCTCCCCGGCCTTCATATGTATATGCTGAACTGCGTCATCAAGCTCAATGAGAAAATCAGCCAGCCCGGCCAGCAAATAGACGAATTCATCTGCATGGGGATGCATTTCCCAGCTAGGCCAGTCTGCTTCACAACTGAACTCACTAATCAGCCAGTGTTTGCCAAAAGCCTCAATATCCGACTCAGGCAAGCGCCAGAATGCAGGCCCACCGGCCATGACAGTCGCCCTACCATCAGCAGCCAGCGCAACATAGGTTTTTTGGGGCTCTATTTTCATGCGTAAGCTCCTTAAGAATGCGATTCTTCTGCAACAGTAACCATGATCTTCTCTATAGCAAGAGAAATCATCTTACCAATTGAATAATGCCTTATCAATAAGTTTATTGAAATTAATTATAAAAAGAAAAACAAACAGAGTGCCAGACAATTAAGGCTAACTGTGCACGCAAATACCCGTTGAAAAGAGGATTTGATAGTCTTATGGCGAAATAATTTCTGTGCCAACATGGCACCCGGCCACCCGCAAGCCAAGCCACACAATAACAGACTACGCTCGGAAATTCTGGATTCACGCTTGCGTGCCGCCGCCTTATCCAGGCCATACATAGTTAGTGTAATGATGCTCATGGCAACATAAACGACAGCAATGACTATCAATTGCAGCGTCAAATCGGCGCGCACCATGGGAAAAATCCCCACAATTTGATAAAAAAAATCCATACCAGGCTGATTTGATTGGAAGAAGCCGGATTATTACAGACCAAACATCGCCAGTCCATTCTTATAGGCAATGCACTCTGCCACATCCATTGGTAAATTACTCAGCATGCGACGCGCGTATGCCGAGCTAACGCCACAAGGCAATAACACGCTGCGGCGACCAAGTGCTGCGCGTTTCGATGTTGTAATGCATGTGGGCATCGGATATGGGCAAAGGTTCTGCTGCTGATGCAATAGCAGACATCATGACCAGGGAGCAGGTCAATAAGAAACTCTGTAGCTGTCTTTTCATAGCCATGCTCCAGCGCCAAATTTGATATCCCTTTGAATCAAAAATACACGCCATGAAGAAAGCGTCAACTCCCTGATTACAACATCCTGGCTATCAGGGCTTTTTCATGCCTGGCATCCAGCGGAATGCGCACCTTATGCCCTGCCCCACCTATGATGTTCAGAGGTTGATTATCGGCATTGCGCATCTCGGCCAGTCTGATCATTTCATTGCCATTCGGTGAAATGATTTCTATCTCATCGCCAACAGCAAAACGGTTTTTGACTTCGACCTCTGCCCAGCCATCTGTCACTTGCAAGACTTGCCCCACATACTGGCTGCGGTGCGCCTTTGATACACCTTCCATGTAATTTTGATGTTCTTGCGTATGGTGGCGCTGATAAAAACCATCGGTATAGCCGCGATTGGCGAGGCCATTCAACTGCCCCAGCAAGTTGGTATCAAATGGACGACCTGCCACTGCATCATCTATCGCACGCCTGTAGGTTTGCGCGGTACGAGCGACATAGTACAAGGACTTGGTGCGCCCTTCGACCTTCAATGAATCGATGCCAATTTTTGCCAGGCGCTCTACATGCTCAACAGCGCGCAAGTCCTTGGAATTCATGATGTAGGTACCGTGCTCATCTTCGAGTATGGGCATGAACTGACCGGGCTTGCTACCTTCCTCTATCAGATAGGGGCGATCAGCCAGGGGATGACGCGGCATGTCGCCCATGGCAGAAAAAGATTGATTGGCCTCTTCCAGAGCCTGCTGATAATTGAACTGGATACGCTCGACCGGGATGCGTGCCAGGTCACCGGTTTCATTCTCGGTGGCGTTTTCAACCTTGTAATCCCAGCGACAGGAATTGGTGCATGTGCCTTGATTGGGATCGCGATGATTGAAATAACCAGACAGCAGGCAACGGCCAGAATAGGCGATACACAGGGCACCGTGCACGAATACTTCCAGCTCCATATCCGGGCATTGCTGGCGGATTTCTTCTATTTCATCGAGCGATAATTCACGCGACAGGATAACGCGTGTCAGGCCCATTTTCTTCCAAAATCTGACATCCGCCCAATTGACGGCATTGGCTTGCACGGACAAATGCACGGGCACTTCTGGCCACTTTTCACGCACCATCATGATGAGGCCGGGGTCGGCCATGATGAGTGCATCCGGCTTCATATTGATGACCGGTTCCATATCGCGCAGATAGGTTTTGAGTTTGCTATTGTGCGGGAAGATATTGCTGGCGACGAAAAACAATTTGCCGCGCGCATGAGCACCGTCTATGCCCTGCTGCAATACATCAAGAGTAGAGAATTCATTATTGCGGGCACGCAGGCTATAGCGTGGCTGGCCTGCATACACTGCATCGGCACCAAAGTCGAAAGCGGCATGCATTTTTTCCAGCGAACCGGCAGGCAAGAGAAGTTCCGGGGATTTTATTGCGTTTTTTGCTGAGGAGACAGTCATGGCAGGATAGTCCGAAAAGAAAAATGTTCGCGATCATAAATCCCTGCCCTGCCATTTCAAAATTTACCTTTACAAGATTTGATGCGGATCAATCACGCCGCATATCGGTCAATTCATTGTAGACCAATGCTGTCAGTACAATCACCCCACCCACCATGCTGGACTGCGCAGGCACCTCACCCGCGCCCAACCATGCCCAGATCGGCGCCAATAAAACTTCAAGTAGTGACAACAAGGCTATCTCAGGCGCAGACAGGCTATTGGATGCCCTGACCATCAGCATGCAAGGCAAGCCCAACTGAAAAAATCCCAAAATCGCCAGAATGGCAATATCATGCAATGAAGTTTGAAATGGCCATGCCAATGGCAGCATAATCAATGCAGATAGACTACCACCAACAAACACCGCAGGCACCAGATCAACGGCATGCCCGCCTTTTTTGAGGATGATAACGTTCGCTGATGATGCAAATGGTATACCCAGCGCAATCAACATGCCTGCCAGGCCGCGACTATCCACTTCCGTCAAGCTACCAGCAAACATCCAGCACATGCCCACGCCAGCCGCAGCAATTGCCCACCAGGTACGCGCAGGAATGTGCTGGCGCAATACCATCCAAGCTAGAAAAGCCGTGAACAAAGGCGTCAGGCTTTCCATAATGGAGGTATTAGCGACCGTAGTCATGGTCAGGGCGATCATGAAACAGCTATACATGGTGGCCCACATGCAGCCGGACATGAAACCAATCTTGCCCAACAATTTCAAGCGTGGAATAAAAGCCCATTTATATTGCCTGAGCATGACACCTGCAATAAATACCGCAGCAAAAAAACTGCGCCAGAAAGTGACTTCAAAATTACGGGCCACTTCAAGATGACGGGTAAATACGCCAGCGATACTCCACAAGATCGCCGCACATATCATCAGCATTACCGCCATACGGCGAGTCATTTTATGTTGCATATTCATCCAAATAAAAAACCCGTTTGACCCTCACTATAGTGCGAGAGCAAAACGGGTTGATCTTCATGCGGCATGACTGGCAGCCGCATTAGACAGAAGCATTCAGTTTATTCGCGTGATGCCTTTTTACGCTCGTGTTCTTTCAAGAAACGCTTGCGCAAACGGATACTCTTAGGAGTAACTTCAACAAGTTCATCATCATCAATAAACTCAACCGCGTATTCCAGGTTCAACTGGATAGGTGGTACCAGGCGTACCGCTTCATCTGTACCGGAAGAACGCACGTTGGTCAATTGCTTGCCCTTGATCGGGTTCACAACCAGGTCATTGTCACGGGAGTGGATACCGATGATCATGCCTTCATAGACTGGGTCATTGTGGCTGACGAACATACGGCCACGGTCTTGCAATTTCCAGATAGCGTAGGCAACTGCTGCGCCATCATCTTGCGAGATCAGCACGCCATTGCGACGACCACCGAGTTCGCCTTTGGAATTGTCGACTGGTGCGTATTCATCAAACACGTGGCTCATCAAGCCTGTACCGCGTGTCAATGTCATGAATTCGCCCTGGAAGCCGATCAGACCACGTGCTGGAATACGATATTCCAGACGTACACGACCTTTGCCGTCCGGTTCCATGTTTTGCAGGTCACCACGACGACGACCCAACTCTTCCATGACACCACCCTGGTTGGCTTCTTCTACGTCAACTGTCAGGTTTTCATATGGTTCGTGACGTACGTCGCCTACCATTTTGAAAACAACACGTGGACGGGATACTGCCAGCTCAAAGCCTTCACGACGCATGTTTTCGATCAGGATAGTCAGATGCAACTCACCACGGCCAGAAACTTCATATGTAGAATCATCACCCTCAGCTTGCACTACGCGCAAAGCCATGTTGGATTTCAATTCACGCTCCAGACGGTCACGGATTTGACGTGTTGTGACGAATTTACCTTCGCGGCCAGCCAGTGGAGAGCTGTTAACCATGAAGTTCATGGTCAAAGTTGGTTCATCAATCTTCAACATCGGCAAGCCTTCAGGCGTATCCGGTGCGCAGATAGTAGAGCCAATACCGATTTCTTCAATACCGTTGATCAGGACGATGTCACCAGCTAGTGCTTCATCAACCAGAACGCGGTCCAGGCCTTTGAAAGTCAATACTTGATTAATACGTGCCTTGGTTGGCTTGTCTTCAGGGCCATTCATCCAGACTACATCTTGCAATGCCTTGACGCGACCACGCAGGATACGGCCAACACCGATTTTACCAACGTAGGAAGAGTATTCCAGGGATGTGATTTGCAATTGCAAAGGACCATCTGGATCATCTTCACGCGCAGGAACGTGTTCCAGAATAGCGTCAAACAATGGCTCCATATTGCCATCGCGCACAGAGTCTTCCAGACCTGCATAGCCTTTGAAACCGGATGCGTAGACGATAGGGAAATCGAGTTGCTCATCAGTTGCGCCGAGTTTGTCGAACAATTCAAAAGTCGCGTTAACGGCTTTTTGTGGATCGGCGTTTTCACGGTCAATCTTGTTGACGACAACGATAGGCTTCAAACCCAGCGCCAGTGCTTTACGCGTTACAAAACGCGTTTGTGGCATTGGGCCTTCTTGTGCATCAACCAGCAACAAAACACTGTCCACCATGGACAAAACACGTTCTACTTCACCGCCAAAGTCAGCATGGCCTGGGGTATCAACGATGTTGATGTGTGTGCCCTTGTACTCAACAGCACAGTTCTTGGACAAAATGGTAATACCGCGCTCTTTTTCGATATCATTCGAATCCATAACACGGGCATCAACCTGCTGGTTATCGCGGAAAGTACCGGACTGACGCAATAACTGGTCAACCAGAGTGGTTTTGCCGTGATCGACGTGAGCGATAATGGCGATGTTACGAATAGCGCGTTTTGAAGTAGACATGATAGCGTTCTTATTGGGTAAATCTATGAGGTAAATCGGATAACCAGCGATTATAACATGTTGCAGCGCAAAAGTAGAAAAACTCCTATTATTTCAAGGAGTTGCTACGGCGCGATGACACAATTAATGTTCAGTGGCAATCAGGCGCTCAGGCGCGAGTATGCCGTATTCCTGTAACTGGGCCGAACCCAGCAACTGTCCGTCCGATTCACGATAGACGCGAACGCGGCCAGTTTCAATGGGTAAAACGACTTCTTCTTTATTTAATGGCAGACGCTGACCATGCAGGAAGCGGCGCGACAGCTCATCTGTGAGGTAAACCGGGTCAAAGCTGGACAATAAGGCATCAACCGGATCCAGCAATGTCAGACGCTCTGCCTCTGGCAAGCTTTCGAGATACTCCAGGGTAATGGATTTCTCCAGCACAAGATGCCCCACACCGATACGGCGCAATTCTTTCAAATGCGCACCACAGCCCAGCATTGCACCTATATCTTCACCCAGTACACGCACGTAGGTGCCTTTACTGCATTTGACTCTCAGACTCAAAAAAGGTGCTTCATAAGCCAGCAATTCCAGCTCATGAATAATGACGCTACGCGCCTCGCGCTCCAGCGTGATACCGGCACGTGCATATTCATACAGAGGCTTGCCATCGCGCTTGAGTGCCGAATACATGGGTGGCACTTGCTGTATGGGGCCAGTAAATTGCTGTAAAGCATGCTGGATTTGCTCAATACTGACCGCTACCGGCTTTTCTTCCAGCACATCACCTTCGGTGTCTCCTGTTGTCGTGGTAACGCCAAGGTGCACCACCGTGGTGTAGGTTTTATCAGCTTCCAGCAAATCCTGAGAAAACTTGGTGGCTTCGCCAAAGCACAGCGGCAGCAAGCCAGTCGCAAATGGATCCAGCGTGCCAGTATGCCCGGCCTTGGCGGCATTCAAAAAGCGCTTGGCCTTGATAAGGGCGTCATTACTGGAAAAACCAACTGGCTTATCCAATAGCAATACACCGTGCACAGGCACGCGCTTTCTTTTTATCTGCGGAGTCGTCATGTTGTCAGCAGCCTGTTGCCAGGCTGCGCAATGTATCGTTCGGGAATTACTCTTCGCCGTCGTCTTTGGCGCGGGTGGCATTGGCTTCGTCTATCAGTTTCGACATGGCGATTCCACGGATGGTAGATGTGTCATGCACGAAATGCAATTGCGGCAGAGTATGGATATGCAGACGCAAACCCAGTTGATTGCGCAGGAAGCCAGACGCTTTGACTAAAGCTTCTATGGTATTTTTGACGCCGACCGGGTCATCCACCAAAGTAGTGAAATACACTTTTGCATGGGCATAATCAGGGGTCAACTGTACTTCAGTCAAGGTGATCATGCCGACGCGCGGGTCTTTTAATTCAGACCAGATGATTTCTGCCAGGTCTTTTTGAATCTGGTCTGCTACACGCAGGCCACGACCGGGGATATTTTTGCTATGTTTTGCCATAATTTTCTTACATCTCCATAAACCACAACCCCGGAACTAGTCCGGGGTTATCTTGAGTTACAGAGTACGTGCTATCTCTTGTACTTCAAATATTTCAAGCTGATCGCCAACCTGAATCTCGTTGTAGCCTTTCAGTGAAAGACCGCATTCCAAACCGGCTTTGACTTCTTTGGCATCGTCTTTGTAACGCTTGAGCGAATCCAGCTCGCCTGTCCAGGTCACCACATTGTTGCGCAGCAAACGGACAGAAGAAGTACGCTTGACCACACCGTCGGTAACCAGGCAGCCGGCAATTGCGCCAACTTTGCTGACCACGAAGACCTGGCGAATCTCAACCATACCAATAATCTGTTCGCGCTTCTCTGGCGCCAACATGCCAGACAAAGCTGCTTTGACTTCATCTACCGCATCGTAAATGATGTTGTAGTAGCGGATGTCAACGCCGTTAGATTCTGCCAATTTACGGGCAGATGCATCAGCACGGGTGTTAAAGCCGATGATGACGGCTTTGGAAGCGACCGCCAGATTGACGTCGGATTCGGAAATGCCACCCACTGCTGCATGTACAACTTGCACACGCACTTCGCTGGTCGACAATTTGACCAGGGATTGCACCAGCGCTTCTTGCGAACCTTGTACGTCGGTCTTGACGATGATAGGCAGGTTCTTGACTTCGCCTTCGCCCATGTTTTCGAACATGTTTTCCAGCTTGGCCGCTTGCTGCTTCGCCAATTTGACGTCACGGAACTTACCTTGACGGAACAGGGCGATTTCACGCGCTTTGCGTTCATCAGCCATGACCATGACTTCTTCACCAGCGGACGGCACTTCTGTCAGACCTTGAATCTCTACCGGGATGGACGGGCCAGCCTCGGAGATATTCACGCCATTTTCATCCAGCATCGCACGAACACGACCATAGGCTGAGCCAGCCAATACCACGTCACCACGTTTCAAGGTGCCAGACTGCACCAGGATAGTAGCAACAGTACCGCGGCCTTTATCCAGACGCGCTTCCACGACCAGACCCTTAGCAGGCGCTTCTATTGGTGCCTTCAATTCCAGCACTTCGGCTTGCAACAGCACGTTTTCCAGCAGGGAATCTATACCCAGACCAGTTTTTGCAGATACCTGTACGAATGGTGAATCACCACCGTATTCTTCAGGCACGACACTTTCAGCGATCAACTCTTGTGTCACGCGATCTGCATTGGCACCTGGTTTATCAATTTTATTGATAGCAACTACCAAAGGCACGCCAGCTGCTTTCGCATGGGCAATCGCTTCTTTGGTTTGCGGCATGACACCGTCATCCGCAGCCACGACCAGAATAACAATATCGGTCGCCTTGGCACCACGGGCACGCATCGCGGTAAACGCTTCATGGCCTGGCGTATCAAGGAAGGTGATCATGCCACGCGGTGTTTCTACGTGATAAGCACCGATATGCTGCGTAATGCCACCAGCTTCACCAGACGCGACTTTGGCGCGACGGATGTAATCCAGCAGAGATGTTTTACCATGGTCAACGTGACCCATGACAGTGACCACAGGTGCGCGTGGGAAGGATTCATATTCACCGTGCTCTGTGGTATCCGTCAGCATGGCTTCAGGATCGTCCAGTTTTGCAGCAAAGGCTTTATGACCCATCTCTTCAACCAGGATCATTGCTGTTTCCTGATCAAGTACCTGATTGATCGTGCACATCTGGCCCAGTTTCATCAAATGCTTGATGACTTCGGATGCCTTGACGGACATTTTATGCGCCAGCTCAGCAACAGTCAGGGTCTCTGGTACGAATACATCTTTGACGATGGCTTCAACCGGTGCCTGGAAATTGCTTTCGCGGTCATCATGGTGACTATTGCGACGACCTTTAGGACCGCCCTTCCAGCCATCGCGACCGCCAGAAGTATCGCCACGGGTTTTCAGACCGCCGCCACGTTTCTTGGCTGCGTCTTCTTGCCATGTTGAGGACACATTAGCAGATTTGATCGCCTTCTTGTCGCCAACAGCTGGTTTTTTCTCGTCTTTTTTCTCTACCGCTGCACCAGGTTTTTTCTCGGCCGCTTTTTTATCAGCAGGCTTGTGCAAAGTACCTTCAGCAACCTTAGGCGCTACTACAGGAGCAGGTTCAGGTGCTTTGGCCGGGCGACGTGCCGCGTTCATCATTTCTTTGATTTGCGCAACTTCATCAGCCACGGCTTTTCTGGCTTTTTCAGTAGCAGCAGCACGGTCAGCAGCTTCTTTTGCATCCGTTGCAGCTTTTTTCTTTGCATCTTCTGCATCGATACGCTTTTTATCTTCGTCAGCAGCAACTTGCACAGGTTTGACCTCTGCAGGTTTTACATCAGGAGATTTGGCGTTGGCAGCGCTTGCCACTTTGGCGGCGGCTGCAGCTTGCTCAGCCTTGACGCGCTCAGCTTCTGCCTTGGCAGCTTCTGCCAATTCAGCTTCACGCATGGCTTGCGCCTGCGCTTCTTTTTCAGCTTCCAACTTGGCCAAGCGCTCTTGCTTCTCAAGCAATTCAGCTTCCTGACGAGCGATCAACTCAGCTTCGCGATGCGCTTCTTCATCAAGACGTGCCTGCTCAGCAGCATCCACTACTGGCACTGCTGCCTGCGCTTCATCTGCAGGAGCATCATCACGTTTGACGAAAGTGCGTTTTTTACGAACTTCTACCTGAATGGTACGAGACTTCCCAGTCGCATCGGCTTGCTTGATCTCGGTCGTTTCCTTACGAGTCAAGGTAATTTTCTTCTTTTCGGTGTCCGCAGAAACGCCGTGGGAACGACGCAGATGTTCCAACAACTTATCTTTGTCTTCCTTCGTCAGCAAATCTGACGTTGAGCTCTTACTGACGCCCGCCGCACGCAATTGCGTGAGCAGCAAATCTGCTGACATCGTTAGCTCGGTGGCAAATTGGGCTACATTGTTACTCGCCATTCAGTCCTCTTTTTCTATGTGCGCGTTATGAGATTGAAACCCGTGAATTACTTAGCTTCTACGAGTTTCCAGGCTTTGGCTAACAGCGCCTTGGCCTGATCATCATATTTAGCGTCGATGAGTTTCATCTCATCATCGGTCACATCTTCAAATGCATCTTTAATTAATTGACGTGCGCGGTCGGCAGACAATGCCAAAATCGCGCCAAACTCGTCATAAGCCAATCCAGCGAAAGTCGCCAGGGTCTTGATACCAGCCAAACCCAGCTTGCCTGCCGTAACGCGGGTCATACCTTCGAGATTGACTAATTCATCTTCCATACCTTCGAGGCCTTCTTCAGAAGCAATTGCCTCTGTCAACAAAGCATCACGAGCGCGGTTACGCAACTCATTGACGGTATCTTCATCGAAAGCTTCGATTTCCAGCATTTCGCTGATAGGTACATAAGCGATTTCTTCCAGACTGGAGAAACCTTCATCCACCAGAATGTCAGCGACTTCCTGGTCAACGTCGAGTTTTTCCATGAACAGGCTGCGGATGCCAGCAGTTTCTTGCTCGGCTTTATTCGCAGACTCTTCCGCAGTCATGATATTGATTTGCCAGCCTGTCAATTCAGCTGCCAGGCGAACGTTTTGTCCACTGCGGCCGATAGCAATTGCCAGATTTTCCTCATCAACAACCACGTCCATGCCGTGTTTTTCTTCATCCACCATGATGGATGAAACATTGGCCGGTGCCAGTGCGCCAATGACGAATTGCGCTGGATCTTCAGACCACAGCACGATATCGACACGCTCACCACCCAGCTCGCCAGTTACAGCCTGTACGCGTGAACCACGCATACCGACGCAAGTGCCGATAGGATCAATACGTTTATCGGCAGTAAACACAGCGATTTTTGCACGTACGCCAGGGTCACGCGCAGCGGACTTGATAACCAATGAACCTTGCTCGATTTCTGGCACTTCCAGCTCGAACAGTTTCATGATGAATTCTGGTGCAGTACGTGACAAGATAACTTGCGGGCCACGGGCATTGCGGTCTATGCGCAGGATGTAGGCACGGACACGATCACCAACACGCAGATTTTCTTTAGGGATCATCTGGTCACGTGGCAAACGGGCTTCTATCTTGCCGGACTCAACCACGGCTTCGCCACGCTCCATGCGCTTGATGGTGCCTGTTACCAGAGAATCGCCACGCTCCAGGAAATCTGCCAGAATTTGTTCACGCTCCGCATCACGGATACGCTGCAAGACAACCTGCTTGGTATCCTGAGCAAAACGACGACCAAAGTCTACTGATTCGATTTCTTCTTCTATGTAATCATTGACCTGAATTTCAGGATCGTCTTCCACAGCTTCAAAATGCAGGATTTCCTGATCTGGCAATTGCAGACCCGCCTCATCCGGCACCACGTGCCAGCGGCGGAAAGACCTGAATTCACCAGTATCACGGTCGATTTCTACGCGAATATCAACTTCACCGGGAAAACGTTTTTTTGTCGCTTGCGCCAAAGCATGTTCCAGCGATCCGAAAACAACCTCTTCATCGACGTTCTTTTCACGCGCCAGCACATCCACCAATAACAACAAATCACGACTCATGCTTTGCGACTCCTAAAATCCACTTGCGGCACGAGGCGTGCCTTATCCACATCGGCCAGCGTAAACTCCAGCATGGCCGACCCATCTTTTACTTCAAATTCCAGCTTCAGATTTTCACCTTCAGGCTCATGCAAGACGCCTTCGAAAGTTTTGCGATTTGGCGTGCCCGGCATGGGCATACGCAATTTCACATTGGCTTTCTCACCAGCGAAACGCACATAGTCAGCGATTTTTTTGAGCGGCCTGTCGAGACCAGGGGAAGAAGTTTCAAGGCGACTGTAATTGACGTTCTCAACCGTCAGCACATGCGATAACTGGTGACTGACTTTTTCGCAGTCTTCCACCGTAATATTGCCGCGCTCCAGATCTTCAGGCAAATAATCAATATAAACCCTGAACAAGCCGCGTTCGGCTTGCTCGAAGTCCACCAGATCATATCCGGTACCGTTGACGGTCTTTTCTATCAAATCCAACAAAGCCAAACTTATTCTCCGAAAAACACACTGACAATTTGCAAACTGGGCAAAACCCGCCACATGCCTTAGGATTCTGACTATTGAGCACTGCGCCGCAGCTATCCCAATACGATACCAATCGCTAAAACCAAAAAAAAATGGGCAACTGCCCATCTTTTTTGTAGCGCCCTGATTTAATTTCAAATAAAGGCTAAATCTGCTAACTACAAGATTATAAACGATAAATTACCTCGTCGCAATGGAAAACGAGGCAATTTCAACACGTCCCGCTACTGCAAAACGCTTAAAACAAGCAAAAAACATCAGGCACCGCGAGAGCGTCTGCGCGCAGCAATTCCCTGGCCTATGGCCTGACCACTGCCACGTGATGTAGGGCCGCGACGTTGTTGCCCGGCATCCGGGAAACCTAATGCAGTTTGCAGCGGATCGGGCTGGCGGCTGCGTTTTTTGCCATTAGCGTTATTGGCATTATTACCAGCACCACTGCCTGCTCCATTACGCGGATTACCTGCATTGCCACCTGTTTTGTTGCCGTATGCACTATTACCATTGGCATTACCACTACGACCCGCACCATATTCGGCGCGCTCACTACGTCCACTGGACATAGGAAAACCAACTTGCTTCTGGCTAAATGGACCAGTACCAAAACCAGGTGCCTTATTGCCAAATGGCTTGCCACCCTTGGTTGGCGCAGTGGGTTTATCGCCACCAGCTTTTTCCAGTCCACTCAATTTCAGCAAAGCGCGAACCGCATCTTCTTCCAACTCTTCCCAGCGACCACGCTTAAGATTGGCAGGCAAGGTCATGGCACCATAACGGGTACGTATCAGGCGTGAAACTGTCAAACCGACAGCCTCGAACATACGGCGCACCTCACGGTTACGACCCTCGCCAATGATGACGCGATACCATTTATTGACACCTTCGCCACCACCGTCAGTAATTTTAGAAAATTGAGCCAAACCATCTTCCAACTCAACACCTGCCAGCAGACGCTGACGCATACCCTCTTCCAGCTCACCCAGGGTACGAACGGCGTATTCACGTTCAATACCATAACGCGGATGCATCAGACGGTTTGCCAAGTCACCAGAGGTAGTAAACAGTAACAAACCTTCAGTGTTGTAATCGAGACGCCCCACCGCCAGCCATTTACCAACTTTCATCGTTGGCAGGCTTTCAAATACAGATGCGCGACCTTCAGGATCATTGGTACTGACGATTTCACCAGCAGGCTTATGATAAATCAGCACGCGCGGTGGTTTTTTACTGACTTTACGCATGATGGGCTTGCCATTGATGCGCACCTGGTCAGTCGGCAGAATTCTTTGACCTATATGGGCCGGCTCACCATTGACAGATACACGGCCAGCGACGATCAGCTCCTCCATGTCACGGCGTGAACCCAGGCCAGCTTCAGCCAATACCTTATGCAATTTAGGCGCATCATCATCCGCAGTCAGATCGCGACGCACAGGCTTGCCGCGACCTTTACCCTTGACATCATCAGCAGCACCCGAATCAAATGCCTCGGAAGTAACGAAGGAGAACACATCATCCGCATTGCTGGCAGCACCAGGGCGACCACCGCGAGTTTGTTGCTGTGGTCGCTTGGATTTATTGGCGCCTGCCTGACCAGCGTTTTGGCGCGGACCACGATCATTGCGGTCACTACGCTCGCCGCGTTCACCACGATCTGAACGCTCCACCCTATCGGTACGCTCACCACGATCAGCACGGACCGGACGTTCAGATTTTTCGCCACGTTCTGCGCGATCAGCCCTAGGCGCACGCTCTGTGCGGGGTGGGCGTTCGCTACGATCGGTACGCTCAATTTTTTCCATCTGTACAACTGGCTCAGCTACTACAACCATCTCTTGCACAACAACCACTTGATCCACGGCAACATCTGCAGCCTTGGCCTTACTGCGACTGGCGCGTGGTGCCGCTCCTGGTTCTTTAGGAGCGCGCGGCGCGCGTGCTTTTTTTACCGGCGCGTCTACCGCATCAGTCGTTGATGCTATCACCGCCACCTCTGCAGCCCCTGCTGACTGCTCCGCATTCTCTTGCTTGGACTTGGATCGGCTTACGCTACTGCGCGGGCTACGCACAGCACGCTTTGCCGGCTTCGCATCACCACCAGCAGGGCCATTATCATTTGCGCCCGCACCACCATCTGCTTGGTCAGCATTCACATCTTCAGGATTCATTGGATTCATTCTTCAGTTCTATTGGAGGCAACTGACTCGCTGCAGCGCCCGGTACACTATCCGGCGCTGCGCTATCAGCCGCCTGATCACTCAATTGCGTGATATGTTGAGAATCTCCCCCAACCTCACTTATTTCTTCTGTAATTTCTTTTACTACCTGCCCTGGTGCTTCTTCAGTTTTTACTTCACTTGCAGCCTCAATCATTCCATCAACTGCCTGCACCCCTAGTCCGCCGTCGATTACAACACCGCCAGACATATCAAATTGAGACTCAACATCAGCTTGCTCTACCGACTCTTGCCCAGATTCAACTTCGGCATCTTGCGAGATATTCGCTTGCTGTTGTGCATCTTGAATTGCCGATTTCACACCAGATGTGCCAAGCTCAGACAAATCCATATCCCTTGTTTGCTCGGGAACAGAATCAGCACCAGTTACAGACTCCACTACCAGAGCATCCGCCTCGACAGCAGCAAACATGCCACCATCCAGGGCTGCCAACTCTGGCACGACCTCATCCTCGACATCCCTCTTCACCTGCTGCAAAGGAGGCAACTGGTCCAGCGAGGACAAGCCCAGATCATCCAAAAACTGCTTGGTCGTGGCGAATAGCGACGGCCGTCCTGGCACATCCCTGTGGCCTATACTTTCTATCCAGCCACGATCTTCCAGGGTCTTGATCATCTGCGATGCCACAGTCACGCCGCGAATTTCTTCTATATCCCCACGTGTCACGGGCTGCCGATAGGCGATAATCGCCAGGGTTTCCAGGGTGGCCCTGGAATATTTTGGTGGCTTCTCAGGATTCAACCTGTCTATGTAGGCGCGCATTTCTGGCTTACTCTGGAAGCGCCAGCCTGTTGATAAGGCTACCAGTTCTATACCCTTGTCAGACCAGTCAGTACGCAAGCCTTCCAGCATCAATTTGATGGTATCAGCGCCAACTACATCACCTTGATCATCCGCATCCTGAAACAGCTTTTTCATCGTATTGACGGTCAGCGGCTCGGGTGCGCATAACAAGGCTGTTTCGAGGACTCGTTTTGCCTCAGCAGTATTCATGCAAATCTTAAGTACACGGGTTTATTTAGTTGATGTCATGCAGCACGGCAGCTGATACCTTACGCCATCAGTTGCCATTACTCACACCAGTTTTGTATTAAATTTGTTGCCACCAACCTGGCAGCAACGCCCTTTATGCGGGCGGCTGGGACTGCATGGAGCGCGCAAAGAACTTAGCAGCGCACAATCCCTAAAATTAGTAGACACTGGATTGTAGTCCAGAAATTCGCAGACAATCAAAAATATCGTCAACAAACAATAAAAAAGCCACGCTAAGACGTGGCTTTTTCCATCAATTCTGTCTGCGCAGAACAAGTAGAGGGCAATATTTGCCTTCACACTACTTCTACACTCAATCCAAAAAGCCAACCACAAGCTTTCTAATAGCACTTTTTTGCATGCAACTGCAATAGCGCGAGATTAACACGCATTAAGAAAGTCTGCACGAGAAAATCTGAGCAACCCCACTTAAAAACACCTACCGTGTAAGCATTAATTGCAACTCAATTAACAATAAAGCACGGGGCCGTGACACAATATACCTTGATCAGCGATAAAAGCGACCACGCTATGTGTTTCATGACCATACTAAGCACCTCATCAGATGATGATTTGTCACTCACAAATAGTGATCTTGTTCAGTTCATCAGAAATCCAGACATCCCCGAAGAAAAATATTTGCAGTTCAAGAATAAATGGTTTCTTGCCTCTGATGTCGGGTGCAGCTGCCACTTCAGACATTTGTCAGGCGGCAGCATAGAACTCGGCTTTGGTGAACCTGAAGCATGGTTTCATGAAGAAAATAATGCGATCGAAGCAAGTCGTCAAATTGCAGCCTGCATCCGCGCATTGATACAACAAGGTGCAAGCGTAGATTGTGTTGACGCCTGGGCGCACGGACACGGGGAAGCAGCACAGATTGATGACATAGAGGTCAATCTTTCCGAAGTTAGCGACATCGCCTTCCGTTTCTTTGAAAATTACCGCTTCTCTTTTATTCAAAAACCTTAATTCGTCTGTCGCGCATAACTTACCATCAGCATCTCCTATAGGCTTCCATCAGACTCATTCCAGTAAATCATCTTTCCACCATAATCGAGATTGACCTGCATATCCATAAGACCACGCACAGAGCTGCGATATGCTATTGCATATTCCATTTAGTTTGACCATCTATTCCGGTAAAGGGCAACCACCTAATATGATATGCTTTGACCACATAGTGTTGATATAGCCGTTTTACATGTTTGAAAATTTTAAATAAAAAAAGGAACATTGCTGTCCCTTTACTTAAGATTTGTTTGGCTTTATTTTCGAGTTAGTCTTCTAGGTTATATCTCCAAAGGCTTTTTCCGTTTCCTTAAAGATTCACCTACCAATTTGATACGGTGTGAGTTATGGACTACCCGGTCTAGAATTGCATCAGCGATAGTATCGTCACCTATTAAACTATGCCAATTTTCTATTGGATACTGACTTGTAATTATTAACGATTTTTTGTTTACTCGCGCATCAATAATTTCAAGAAGGTCGTGCGCAGCAGAAGCAGGAATTGGTTTTATTCCAAAATCATCAATGATGACCAATTCCATTTTTGCCAATTGATTCATTCGCTTCCTGAAGCTGCCATCAAGGTGAGCAACTTCTAATTCCTTAAGCAGTGTGGGGGTCCAGTTATAGCTGGCCGACAAAAGATTACGACAAGCTTGCTGGGCAAACGCACATGCAAGCCAGGTTTTTCCATTTCCAGTTGCGCCTGTGATTATCAAATTGTGGTGGTTTTTTATCCAAGCACATAATGAAAGAGAAGCCACATATTGCTTATCCAGACCTGATCTATTCTTATAGATCACATCTTCCAGCATTGCGTTTTCTTTTAACTTTGCACTTTGAAGTAAGCGTGTAATTTTTTTACTTTCCCTTGACGTAAATTCATTATCAACTATAAAAGAAATGCGTTCTTCGAAGGATAAGTCATTCGCATGCATTGACGTCATTTGCTGTTCAAGTGCCGCAGCCATTCCATGGAGACGTAATGAATTCAATCGCTCAAGCGTGTGTTGCATCATCATAGTTATTCCTTTGCCTAAAATTATTATTGGTAATAGTTAGCGCCGCGGATGTTTTTGTGTGGTTGCTGTACAATTTTTTCTTCTGAAGATTCCACGTGTGGCAATGGCAGCGATTCAGTGCCACTTTGTAAAATCGACTTTACAGATTTGAGAGTTAAAACTTTTATTGCACAAGCCCTTCGACAGGCCATTTCGATCCTGTTCAATTCAAATTTATTTTTCAGATTAATTAATCCAACGCAAGTTTTTTGCCCAGCATATGGTTCGCCACGTTCGACAAGATGGTAATGTATAAATTGGGTGGAAAATGGCCCGACCTTTTTTCCCCACTCCCTGATCGTGTCCGGCGTCCACATTTGGAAATGCACATGCTGCGCTGGCATATGTTCAGTAAGCGTAGTTTTTTCTCCGACGATATTACATATTTTTTGAATCGCTACACGCTTCCCACTGAATAAAATTTCAATTACATCGGAGAGAATTCGTAACTCAATTTTCTCTCTTATAAGAGTATAGGGAACACTGTAGTAATGCCCAAGATGCTCGACATGATAATCAGGGCCAACAAGAACTCTACGTATTTGTGAATACTCGAATTCTTGGGCCGGCAGAGGACTTAAAGCAGGTCTGTCGATTTCGTCATATCTAGTCCGGCGACATCCAGGAATTTTTTTAAATGGTCGATTATTTAGATCTTCCAGCAATTTTCTAATTTCAATATTCAAGTCTGCGATTGAGAAAAAAGTTTGATTTCTCAATCGCAGTAAAATCCAACGCTGTACAAGGAGTACTGCTCCTTCCACTTTTGGTTTGTCTTTTGGCCGACGAACCCGGGCGGGGACTATTGCCACTCCAAAATGCTGAGCAAATTGCTGATAGTTGATTTGAATCTTCGGTTCATAAAGGTCTGGTTTGCTTACCGCTGATTTCAGATTGTCGGGCACGATTATCTTAGGCACACCTGCAAAATATTTTAAAGCGTTCACATTTGCCTTGATCCAATATGGAATTGTCTGGCTAGGAATAGCTTCGCAGTAAGTAAAATTTGATGCGCCAAGAACTGCAACGAAAAGTTCGACGTACGTAGTTTCTCCTGTGTCGGGATTTACTATTTTGGGTCGTTTCCCAGAAAAATCGACAAACATTTTTTCGCCCGCTTTGTGAACTTGGCGCATCGAAATCCGAAGAGTGTTTCGGAATTGACGATAATGATGGCAAAATTGACTATATCTATACCCATTATTTTCACGCAACCTATATTCCTCCCACAGAAGATATAAGGTCATATTATCGCGCTGCATTTCTGTATGAATCGCTAACATGTCTGGTAACGGACGAGCAGTGTTCCGATTTTTAATACGCCGCTCTGAGAAGAGCTTCTGTTCCAATTGAGTGTCGTCAAGCGTTTCTATTTGTGCCCAATCTAACTCTGCTCGTTTTGCTGCCCGAACAAGGTTCCCCACAGTGTTGTGTGAAACCCCAAAGATTTTTCCGATCGTCCGGTTCGACATACATTGCACTAAATTCAGCCGCAGCATCTCTCTTTTTTGTCGCATTTCTTGCCTCTACTTTATTCTGGGCGAGCATAAACAACGATCCTAAAAGAATCTTTTTATTTGATTTTTATGGGAAGAAAGCGAGCGACTACAATCGCTGCTTGACAAGCGGCGATTGTAGTCGTAGAGTACGATCATCAGCTCCCCAGTTGATGAATTAGTACTTCGCGGCTCACTTCGGTGAGCCGTTTGCTTTTTCCCTTTTTATTATCGTTTCATATTCATTTCATTTCCTTGTTTTGATATTTGTTGCAGATGGGCTCAATTTGTAAAAAATCTTCTTCTTGCAAAGCTAAAATTGATTGTACAAATAAATGGGCAGTCGAATACCCTACTGAGCATAGTCCATCTGGCAACTGAAGAATGCGCTGTGAAGTTTGAGCTGCGAAAAATAGCGACGCAGTGACATCCGGCGTAAATTTTAAGGGCCTCAGATAATTTCTTTAGTAGTGCTCCACTGCGCGGGCTCGAAGTGCCATTTTCAATACGCGAAAGATAAGACTCACTAACGCCGACAAGACTTGCAAAAGCCTTTTGCGAATAGTTCATTTTTACTCGATGTTGCCGTAGAAAATTTCCAAGTGGAGTCTCTTGCATTCCATTCTCTAATCTGCAAATAGGCTTGCCACTTTATACAATTGCAGGCTTTCTTGCAAGATGTAAATACTTAACAAAAACAAATACTTAGACAAATATTTCAATCGTATTTTTTAATATTTTTTTTCTTTCGAAATGCGTTAAATAGCATTTGTTTTTGATGAGAATTACTTGCATGCCTTTCTTTTTTTCTGAATTTAGAACGAAATAAAAATAAATTGATTTGTTAAATAAAAGAGGCCTTTTGGCAACATTTATATAATTTCCAAAATATCTAACATTATTTATAACTTTACGGGCAATTATGAAGTTAGCGTTAAGAAGTTTATATAAATAGAAGATTCAATATGAATTTTATGCATTCGAAAAAAATAATTAGTTGAACCATACTGATGTGTACTGTCAATAGCGGACACTCATGTTCTAAGCTGCCTGTGACTGCCGATTAAAATTTTCAGCAAATAAGGCTGGCGATATATTGCCAAGACGCGAGTGACGTCGCTGGCGGTTATAAAAGCTTTCAATGTATTCTTGGATAGCCGCTTGTGCATCAGCACGTGTTGCATAGCGCTGATGATGTATCAGTTCATTTTTCAGGCTTCCCCAGAGCGGCTGTACGCTTACCCTGTACCTGGTTGCCGAAGTAGTCGTAGGCATGTTTGACGATGCCGCCATCAGTATGGGTTTCTTGTAGCAGTTGGCCACGGGCGTCGTAGCCTCGGCGTGTGACGTTGGAGGCGCGATAAGTGATGGGTACCATGCCCCCTACCGTCGCCTCCATGCAAGATGTTTACTTCAAAAATGTATGAACGAAAGACCTGATAATCATCTAGCCGCCTCCCTCCGCTGGCGTGAGCCAAAGGAGGGAGGCGGCTAGATGATTATCAGGTCTTATATTGCGACAATTCTATTCTTAGAAAATGTATGAATGTAAGACCTGACCCCGGCTTTCGCGGCATTCTATTTTGCCGTAGAGCTTACCGCATTCTGGATCGTTAATTATTTAATAATACATTGCTACAAATCATAGTATGGCGAAGTCGAATCTAAGATGTATTAAAAAAATCAAAAATAGTCATACATAAACTCGCTGTTGCTTGCGTTCCACTAGAAATGTATGGAAAAAAACCGTGGCCCCGGCTCTCGTAACCTCGATTTTTGCCCTAATGTAACAAATTGCTCACTTTTTCGACATAATCTGATTTTGAAGTGTTTTTTTCAGAATACGCATTTATTGCAAGCCTAACAAATCCATGAAAAGTATCTTCGTTCATGAACATGCTAGGACTAGCCAACTCAAATTCACTTGGATCTACATAAGCATGAAACTTTGCATCTTTTGGCCATTCAGAAAAATAATCAATAGCGCCAGAAGCATTTATTCTCCGCCTCTCTATTATCCAGCCAGGGACACCTTCCAACGCCCCAATTTGATTTCCATCTGTTAGCAAACATAACAGATCCGAAAAACGTTCTTCACTAACAAGAATGTTTAGAATAAATTTAACTGCAACATGTGGATCGCCTTGTGGGTTAAATTTGCCAAAAGCAGATTGATAATAATCCATATTTGAACCTCTTACTGTATAGGGTGAACGTTGCCGATATAAGCGGTACCGGCACTGTCGTAATTTACATAAACTTTAAAATTCACACCCCCAACTATTTCTTCAAACGAAGTCTTTGATGTATCCACCAAATATTTGGTCCAAGCTTGCTGCCCCGCAGTTTGAGCATATTCGACCATTACTGCATCGCTAAAAATTTTGGGATCATAAACAGTTTTAGTACCTGTAACAAGATTACCATTCGGCTTAACGTAACTATAGTCAAGAATAGAAATCCCATTCGTGTTTGTCGGCGTCAAATTGGTCGTAGCATTTTTTGTTTGTAACTCTGCGATAGCATTATCAACATTGTGCGTACCGCTTAATTTTCCGCCAGAAAATCCATCTGGTCCAGTCAAGTGTTGAGATAGATCCTTGCGAAAGGACAAGCCATCTCCAGAGACTGTACAAACCTGAGAATTATGCACCCATATCCCCATATCACCAACATAGTAAGTATGGAATCCATCAACCTCAAAGTTAAACACTTCCTGTATTGCACCAGTATCCTCCACCCGGGTTACTACAGCATGTGATTTGTCATTTAATTCTAGAATTTGATTGACATGCAAATGGTCAGCACGAACCCAACCTACATTTCTTACCCAGAAAGGATGATTTGGCGTGGTAAAGAGTGTTTCAGCAATACCGAGTCCATTGATATAGTCAACTCTGTAAATTTCTTTGTCCTGAAACACAAATGTGTTTGCAACAAATCTATAGCTGAGTTCTCCAGTATCTTCTGGTTGAGATAATACCCAGTCACCAATGCGAATGTCTTCAATTGGCCTCAGTCCGTCCTGTGTATGAACCAAAGTTCCTTTTATAAAACAACCGCCGCCAGTTTCTGTTGTTTGACGGCCGCTTACTGTTTCTACTGTTCTAACTTCTTGACCTGTTCTCAAAACTTTGCCGAGGATGGTCAGTATTGAATTAGCAGCTGCAGTAATTATTCCAGGCCCAATAAAACTACCGAAGGCTCCCCCTATCTCTTGTGCGACACCGTTATATTGCCATACCCGACCATCCATGTTATCAACTGCTGCAAACATTTCATCCGATCGTGCCTGATCAAAATGGGCTACTACACCCGCTGTTAAGAAGGTAATCCCTTTGAGTACGTCCACTGCGGTTTCAGGAACAACATTAACGACTCCTTTGAGAACGCCAATAGGTGCATTCGTGGCGATATCACCGAGAACGCCCCCCATCGTAGGATGCGTCCCTCCTGTGTTTGATCCTGTATTTCCCCCCGTACTTCCGCTCTTACTACCAACACCTGTGTTTCCACCTGTGTTTCCGCCTGTGTTTCCGCCTGTGTTTCCACCTGTGTTTCCACCTGTGTTTCCACCTGTGTTTCCACCTGTGTTTCCACCTGTGTTTCCACCTGTGTTTCCACCTGTGTTTCCGCCTGTGTTTCCACCTGTGTTTCCGCCTGTGTTTCCACCTGTGTTTCCGCCTGTGTTTCCGCCCTTACTACCACCATCAATATCCCCTCCCGTATTTCCGCCCTTACTACCATCAATGTTTCCACCTTTATTACCACCATCTACGTTATTTGATTGCGAGCCAGAGCTACCTGAGCCATTTCCATTACCGCTTCCAGAAAGAGAAATAAATCCCGTGCCAGGAATTCCCCAAGCTTCCGTTTTGACGCCATCAATGTATCCGGTGTAGACAGCACCGCCTGGTATTAGGTCTTTCGTTTCTTGATCCACCTTACTTGCATCACGGCCACCTGCTACAATATTAGTCAGGTTACCTGAATATTGGTATCCTGCATCAATGAGTGCATCCTTAACTTCATTCCCGTCAGAAGATGTGTCATCCGCAGCCTCAGTATCAAGGATATATTTCTTAGTTTCTCTAAGAAATATCAAAGTTTCCTCAGGGGTCGGCTCTTCCATGCTAAAACTTGATCCATGCTGAGAAGGCGCAGCCTGAGGAGCTGGCGCAGGATAATTAAGCGCTCCCGTCCTAGCCTGCGCCGTATTCACACTCCCCAAATTCAAATTACTGATATAACTTCCAGTTGTCTGCGTGTTCGTTGCGTTGATCGCAGCAGTCGCTGTCTTAAAATCATTATTTTGCTGAACTTCGACTGATGTAGGCGAAGTCGGTCCTGATGGTGTGGTAGGCTGCAAAGCCGCAATCTTCGCATTGGTACTACTGATCTGCGCTTGCAAGCTCGTGATATAAGTCTGCCACGCAGTCAGCGTCGAAGTCGCCGTTGGATTGGATGCCGTCAGCTCCTGCAACTTGGTAGTCGCTTTGGCCAACAAATCAACACGGTAATTCAACTCTGCCTGCAGCATGCCCAGATCGTTAGAATCGACTGCCGGAGGCAAAGCCGGTGGCTGCGGTAAGGTAGGCGTGGTCGGCGTCGTTGGTGTGGTTGGTGTCGTGGGTGTTGTCGGATTCGATGGATTACCCGGATCTGTGGGGGTGACCGGCGGTGTATTCCCCAACAAGACCTGTATCTGCGCTTGTATGCTAGCGATTTGTGCTTGTAAGCCATTAACATAAGTGTGCCAAGCATTCAACAATGCATTTGCATTGGGTGGATTAGCTGCTGTAATTTGCTGTATCTGCACTGTTGCCCCCATAAGCGTACCAGAACGGAACGCCAATGCATCTTGCAACGTGCCCATTACCGTTGAAACAACGGGATCGGGCAATGTGGGTGGCAAGCCTGGAACAGTGCTGCCGCCTGGATTGCTGGAGCCGCCTGGATCAGTTCCCTGGTTACGCAGATTTTCCATTTTCTGCCATATTGCAGATAACTGGGCTCGTAGATCATTGATACGGGTCTGCAATGTCACTGCCTGTGCATCGCCTTCTGCCGTGTGCAGTGATTGCAAACGGAACTGTTCATTGAGCGACCACGACAAGTCTCCTATCACGGTATCGTATTGCACCTGCAATGCTCCTAATTGATCCTCAACACTGGCCGCACTGGCATTCAAGCTCGCGCGCATCATCATGAACGACATTGGACTAAAGCTTGCGCTTTCATTCCCAGCTTCATCCCCAGCATCCAGACTCATTTCACTGACGTCAGCAGCATCAGCAACCTCTTTTCCATCGTCAACCACCGCCA